>DASPXS010000124.1:0-5422 GCA_035637175.1 Haliangiales bacterium
CGGCATCGCTACTCCCATTCCTCCACGAGCGCCAGTTATCATCACCCAGCCGGTGAGCGTGACCAGAAATGTCGGCGACTGGGTGATTTTCTCCGTCGGCGCCAGCGGAACGCGGCCTTTCGTCTTTCAATGGTCCAGGAACAGCCAGGTCATCCCGAGTGCCACCGCCCAGACCTATCGCGCCAGCAATGTCACCACGAACAATTCCGGCGACTTTTACTCGGTGAGCATCATGAACATTGTGGACTCGACCAACAGCGCCAATGCCACACTGACGGTGCTGCCCGATCCGCCCGCAGACGTGGCGAGTGGTCTGATTTCATTCTGGCCATTTGACACGGTGACCAACGTCATCACCGACGCCACAAATTATTATGCCACGGCCGATCTTTACAGCCGCAACGACATGCGGTTGGTGGATTTGACTTCAGGGAACCTGGTCTCCGGCCAGTTCAACAGCGCCTTGAACTTCGATGGCTTCACCCAATACGCCTATCGGGTTGGAGGATTTCCCATCTACACCACCACCAACTATTCCGTGTCGATGTGGGTGAGCGCCGACGGTTCGGGGCAGACCGATCGGCGCCTTTTTTCCGAAGGCTCGTCCACGAATGGCAACTCGCTCTTCAGCCTTGGAACAGAGGTCAACGGCGCCAGCCCATCCGCCCGGGTTTTTGTCCGCACGACCGGTAATGCGGTAGCGCTCGATCGTCTCTCGACGCGGCCCGTTTTTGACAATCAATGGCACCATCTCGTTTGGGTGGATCGAAATGGACAAGGCAAACTTTACATCGATGGCGTGCTCGACGAGACCGATTTTACCTACGCGCGCGGCAGTCTCGCGGTCGATACCACGTCGGTCGGGGCGATTTTGCGAGCCGCCTCGACGAACTGGTTTTGGGGCACAGTCGATGAAGTCGCAGAATGGAATCGGCCGTTGACACAAACTGAAATTCAACAAGTCCTGACGGCGGGCATTCCTGTCCCCGTGGCCCCGACACCGCCCTCCATTATCCAACAGCCCGTTGGCGCGAACGTTTATACCCGCAGCACCGTAACCTTCTCGGTGACCGCTGCGGGCACAAGCCCCCTTTATTATCAGTGGATCAAAGACACTTCGCCAATCTCCGGAGCCACCAAAGCCTCGTTAACCTTGACTAACGTCCAGGTGGCTGACTCCGGCGCCTACACCGTGATCGTGAGCAATGTGGCGGACCGCGTAACCAGCGACGCGGCGGTGCTGGTGGTCACTCAACGTCCCGCTCCACCCGCGAGTCTGGCCATTGATTTCAATGACCGGAGCGCGACCGCCAGTGATACTCCATCCGGTTTTGAGTCGTTCATTCTCACGGGCAGCGGAGCAACGACGGCGGCGACGACTTATCTTTATGGAGGCGTGGAAGCAACCCTGCTGAGTCTCGACAGCAGTTTGGACACGCGCAAGCGGGGCGCTCCCACTAATACGGCCGGTTTTACCCAGGAGAAACTCCTTCAGGATTTCGTCTTTGCCACCAGCACAACCGGAACCAACGGCCTGGGTGTCACCCTGAAATACCTTGAGCCGAACCAATCTTACAACGTAACCGTCTGGTCGTTCGATTCGGTCAGTTCGGGCAGCGTCAACCTGCGCGTTTCCGACTGGTTCATCAACGGCATTTTGGTGAAGGAAGGGTATGCCTTCGACGGCAATATTCTGCCCCAGGCGGACGGCGATGATCAGTTCACCGTTCCAGCGACCACTGACGCGGCGGGAACACTCGCGCTGGAGGCGCGGCGCAATCTGGCTTCCGGAAGCCAGATTGGAGTGTTCCTCAACGCGCTGAAGACTGAAATCGCCCAATTCCGGGTTGGGTCCGTGGAACGTCTTGCGAATGGCAATCTTCGTTTGACCATTCAAACGCCTGAACCCACGCAAGAACATCACGTGCAGCAAACCGCCAGTCTTTCCAATGTCTCCTGGACTGAGGTTTCCGGGGTCACCCTGACGCAGAATGGAAATACGCTGGAGGCTGAATGGACGCCGGAACCCGGTGAAGCACGGTTCTATCGTGTTGTCCGCATGACGCCTTAGCTTCTGTCGGCCCATGAAAGCAACGTTCCTTTTTCTCAAGACACGCGGCTTCACACTGATCGAATTGCTCGTGGTGATTGCGATCATTGCCATTCTTGCGGGGCTGCTGTTGCCCGCGCTGGCAGCCGCCAAAGAAAAAGGCAAGCGCATCAAATGTCTCAGCAACCTGCGGCAAATCGCCATCGGTATGAACGTGTACGGGTTGGACAACGAGGACAAAGTGGTCGCGGCGCGCAATATCGGGGGAGCGCCGGGCTCCGGGACGGAATCGTTCGTGCAGATCGCGATCAATCCGCCGGAACGGAAAGCCGCCGAAACAGTCGGGTTGAATATCAATTCAAACGCGGTCTCCGTCTGGACTTGTCCCAATCGGCAGGGGTTGCCTGTTTTCGAGCAAGCCTTCGACCAATGGATCATCGGCTATCAGTATTATGGTGGCGTCTCCCGCTGGGTGAATCCGGTGGGCGCTTTCAACAATCTTAGCCCGGTCAAGCTGGGCACCTCCAGGCCGCATTGGACACTCGCGGCGGACGCCGTCATGAAGGTCGAAGGCAAATGGGGCTTTAATCCCGACCCAACCCGTCGCTACACCTACGAGAACATGCCGCAGCATCGTAATGGCGGCGGCGCTTTTCCAGCGGGCGGCAATCAGGTGTTCGTCGATGGCTCGGCCCGATGGATCAAGATCGAGAAGATGCGCCTTTTTCACAGTTGGGACATCGTCAATAAACAAGGCTATTTTTATCAGGACGAATCGGATTTTCCCGACCGGTTGCGTGCCGCGCTGAGTCAAGCCAGCATGATCCCGCAGCCCTGAGGCGTTGAGGCGTGCTGCGCTCAACCATTCGGGCTTCGAGGTTGACGCGAGAACAGCCACCCCTAAGATGGCGGGCAGACTCCGGTCATTTATGAGCGATAACAATAAGCCCACCGCCATCACTTCCGTTCTCAACGAACATCGCGTGTTCAAACCGCGCAAGGATTTCACCGAAAAAGCCCGCATCAAATCGCTGACGCAATACCGCAAATTATACAACGAATCGATCCGGGCGCCGGAAAAATTCTGGGCGAAACAGGCAAAGAACGAACTGATCTGGTTCAAGCCGTGGAAACGGGTGCTGCAGTGGCGGGAGCCCTTCGCGAAATGGTTCGTCGGCGGCCGGCTCAACGTCAGTTATAATTGCCTCGACCGATGGCTCGACACGCCCACGGCCAACAAGGCCGCGCTGATCTGGGAGGGTGAACCGGCCACCGACGGCAAGCCGGGCGAAGAGCGCGTGCTGACCTACAAACAATTGCACCGCGAAGTGTGCCGCTTTGCCAATGTGCTCAAACGAAACGGCGTCGGGCAAGGCGACCGCGTCCTCATTTACCTCCCCATGGTGCCGGAGGCGGCCATCGCGATGCTCGCTTGCGCGCGCATTGGCGCCGTTCACTCCGTCGTGTTTGGCGGGTTCAGCGCGCAGTCGGTGGCCGACCGCATCGCTGATTCGCAGGCCAAACTGGTCATCACCGCCGACGGCGGATTCCGGCGCGGCTCGGTGGTGCAGTTGAAGAAAAACGTGGACGAAGCGCTGACGCTCAAAGACGCGCAAGGGAACCTGCTGGCGCAGACGATCGAAAAAGTCATCGTGCTGCGGCGAGCGAACAACGAGGTGCACATCACGGAAGGCCGTGACGTGTGGTGGCATCGCGAGCTGGATTACGTGGACGCGGATTGTCCGGCGGAGAAAGTGGACAGTGAAGCGCCCCTGTTCATTTTATACACGAGCGGCTCGACCGGAAAACCGAAGGGCATACTCCACACGACGGGCGGTTACCTGCTCGGCGCGAAGCTGACGACCAAATATGTCTTTGATATTCAGGAACCGGACATTTACTGGTGCACTGCGGACATCGGTTGGGTCACCGGTCACAGCTATGTGGTTTACGGTCCGCTGGCCAGCGGCACAACCAGTCTGATGTACGAAGGCGCGCCGAACTGGCCGGAGCCGGACCGGTTCTGGCGCATCGTCGCCAAATACGGCGTGACCGTCCTCTACACGGCGCCGACGGCGATTCGCGCATTCATGAAATGGGGCAGTGAGTGGCCGAAAAAACATGATTTAAGTTCGCTGCGCCTGCTCGGAACGGTTGGTGAGCCGATCAATCCCGAAGCGTGGATTTGGTATCGCGAAGTTATCGGCGGCAAACGTTGTCCGATTGTCGATACCTGGTGGCAGACCGAAACGGGCGCCATCATGATCACGCCGCTGCCCGGGGCGATTCCGACCAAGCCCGGTTCCGCCACGCTGCCGTTCTTTGGAATCCTGCCCCAAGTGGTGGACGACCAGGGCAAGGCGGTTCCGCCGAACGCCGGCGGCAAGCTGGTCATTCGCCGTCCCTGGCCGAGCATGCTGCGCGGCTTGTGGAGGGATCCCCAGCGTTACAAGGATGTTTACTGGCGCGAGATCAAAGGCAGCTATTTCACCGGGGACGGCTGCCGCCGGGACGAAGACGGTTACTTTTGGATCGTCGGCCGCATTGATGACGTGTTGAACGTGGCGGGCCATCGCATCGGCACGGCGGAAGTGGAGAGCGCGCTCGTGAGCAATCAGAAAGTCGCGGAAGCGGCGGTCGTCGGAAGGCCCGATGAGCTGAAAGGCCAGGCGCTGGTCGCGTTTGTGACACTCAAGTCCGGCGTCAAGGCGCATCCCGAACTGCGCGAGGAATTGCGCCAGCACGTCGCCAAGGAAATCGGTTCCGTCGCCAAACCGGACGACATCCGGTTCGCCGATGCCTTGCCCAAGACGCGTTCGGGAAAAATCATGCGCCGGCTGCTCAAACAGATCGCCGCCGGCACCGAGATCAAAGGCGACACCACGACGCTGGAAGACTTCAACGTGCTGGCGCGGTTAAGCCAGGCCGAGGAATAACGCGGAATGACCAATGACCAATGACGAAAGAATGACGAAGCCCGAAGCCCAAAAAAGAATTCGTGTCCAATGTGTGCATCCGCGGTTGGACTGCTTTGGTTGCAACTCGGCCACGTTGTGAGGTTTCGGTATTTCGACTTTTTTCGAAGTCATCTCATAAATGGCGAAAGGAGCGCGGCGTTCACGCCGCTTCAGCTTTCACCCGCCGAATACCGCCGATAAATCACCTGGCTTGCCAATGTTGAAGCGGGCTGAAGCCAGCGCTTAAGTGTTAAGAGATGGATTCGTCATTGTGATGGGAAACCTCCGGCTCTGCCGCAGGACTTGCGAAGTTCGACAATTTCGGGAATGGTCCGAGTCGCCGTGTCGAACAGCAAGTCGATTCCCCTCACCCTGACCCTCTCCCACGGGGAGAGGGAACAGCCGGCGTCAGATT
>DASPXS010000125.1:0-2289 GCA_035637175.1 Haliangiales bacterium
CAACGCGCGCTCCTTCAAACATTGGCGGTCCTGACCACCGTCCTTACGAGCGCGTCATTGGCCGCCGCCGAGACGGCCAAAGCCGATGCCGGCAAACTCAACGTCCTCTTCATCGCCGTGGACGACCTGAACAATCATCTCGGATGTTACGGGAACAAAATCGTCCGGTCGCCAAACATCGATCGACTGGCCAAACGCGGTGTGCGGTTCGACCGCGCGTATTGCCAGTTTCCCTTGTGCAGCCCCAGCCGGGTATCGTTGCTGACAGGATTGCGACCGGATACGACGCGGATTTTCGATCTGCAAACCGATTTTCGCAAATCCACGCTGCCCGACGTCGTCACGATGCCACAGTTGTTCCGCCAGAACGGCTGGTTCGTGGCGCGCGTCGGCAAGATTTTTCATTACGGCGTGCCCGGCCAGATCGGAACCAGCGGCCTCGACGACCCGCTTTCCTGGGACCAGGTGGCGAACCCGCGCGGCCGCGACAGGGATGAAGAGGACAAAGTCACCAATCTCAATCCGCAAAACCGCGGCCTGGGCGCGTCGCTGGCCTGGTATGAATCGCCCGGCAACGACGATGAGTTCACCGACGCCAAAGTCGCGGCGGAAACCATTCGATTGCTGGAGGAACATGGAGGCAAGCCCTTTTTCATCGGCTGCGGCTTTTATCGTCCACACGTCCCGTGGATCGTGCCCAAAAAATATTTCGACCTCTATCCGCTGGAAAAGATTTCGCTGCCGCAAGGTCCGTCGAACGATCGCGACGATGTCCCACCGCCCGCGCTCTGGGTCAAGCCGGCCAACTATGGCCGCACCGAAGCGGAATGTCGGCAGGCTATTCGCGCCTACTACGCCGCGATCAGTTACCTGGACGCGCAACTGGGCAAGGTGCTCGACGCGCTCGACCGGCTCAAGCTGTGGGACAAAACCATTGTCGTCTTCTGGGGCGATCACGGATGGCATCTGGGCGAACATGGCTTGTGGCAGAAGATGAGTTTGTTCGAGGAATCGGCGCGCGTGCCGTTGATCGTCGCCGCGCCGGGCCGGAAGGAGAACGGCAAAGCGAGCCAGCGTGTCGTGGAATCGCTCGATGTCTATCCCACCGTCGCCGACCTCTGCGGTTTGACCGCGCCGAAAAACCTGGCGGGCACGAGCCTGCAACCGTTGCTGAACAACTCAAGGCTGCGTTGGGACCGTCCCGCCTACACGCAGGTACAACGCGGCAACGAAGCCGGCAGGTTCATGGGGCGCAGCGTTCGCACGGAACGCTGGCGTTACACGGAATGGGATGAGGGCAAAAAAGGGGTCGAGCTTTACGATCACGACAAGGACCCACGTGAATTCAACAACCTTGCCAGCCAGCCCAAATACATGAAAGTCGTCTCCCAAATGAAACAATTGCTGCAACAAGCACGGGGAGGACCAAAGATTTAACCACGAATGGACACGAATGGACACGAATAGGAAGCGGAATTCGTGTCCATTCGTGGTTAAGAAATCGGCGCAGATTGTGGAGCCTATGAAAAACCCGATCGCCTGCATTGTGACGTTCGCCTTTCTGTATTCCGCCGTCGAGGTGGGCAGCCTCAACCTGGCCGCCGCTGACGCCGCAAAACCCGGGCGCCCCAACATCCTTTTCATCATGGCGGACGACCACGCGGCGCACGCCATCAGCGCCTATGGCAGCCGGATCAACCAAACGCCGAACATCGATCGTCTCGCGAAGGAAGGGATGCGGTTCGTGAATTGTTTCGTGGTCAACTCGATCTGCACTCCCAGTCGCGCCGCCATTCTCACCGGCAAATACAGCCACCTCAACGGCGTGCCGGTGTTCAACCGGTTCGACGGCAGCCAGCCGACGCTGGCGAAGTATCTTCAAGCCGCGGGCTATCACACCGGCATGATTGGCAAATGGCATCTGTTCAGCGACCCGACCGGGTTTGATTATTGGAACATCCTGCCCGGCCAGGGCGTTTATCACGACCCGGTGTTCATCGAAATGGGAGAGCGCAAAAAGCATCCCGGCTACGTGACCGATCTGATCGCGGATTTTTCCATCGAGTTTCTGAAAAACCGGCCGAAGGACAAACCGTTTTTTCTGATGTGCCATCACAAGGCGCCGCACCGCCCCTGGCAGCCGGATGCCAAACATGCGCATCGGTATGACGACGTCGATATTCCCGAGCCGCCGACGTTCAACGACGATTATCGAACGCGCGCGGACGCCGCGCGCGAAGCGACCATGCGCATCGATCGCGACCTGACAAAGAGCGATCTGAAGGAAGA
>DASPXS010000126.1:0-11162 GCA_035637175.1 Haliangiales bacterium
CCGCCGGCCCAACGCTTGCGACGCCTCCACATAGACCGGGTCGTTGAGCGTGACGAACGCCTGCAGCGGCGTGTCGGTCTGGATGCGGCGGAGCGTGCAGGTTTCACGGCTCGGGGCGTCGAACGTCGCCATGCTCGGATACGGCACGGTCCGCCGCCAGAAGGTGTAGAGGCCGCGGCGAAATTTGTCTTCGCCTTTGCTGGTCGCCCAGGTGCGTTCACCGTTGAAGGCGGCGCGCCACAGCCCGTCCGGCTGCCAGGGATAGACGGACGGGCCGCCGATTTTACGGCTGAGCAGACCGCTGAGCGCGAGCGCCTGGTCGCGCACGGTTTCGGCGTCCAGACGATGGCGCGGGCCGCGCGACAAAAGCCGATTGCGCGGATCTTTTTCCAGCAACTCCGGCGTCACCCGCGACGACTGCTGGTAGGTGGCGCTCATCACGATCAATTTGAGCAAACGTTTTATATCCCAGGCGCCGGTGGCGGCGCCGTCAAAGCGTTGAAGCGTCGAAGCGTTGAAGGGTTGAGCGTTTTGATCGCGTTCCGATTCATCGGTTGTGCGATTCAACGATTCAACGGGCGCCGCCGGCCCCATGAACTCAACCGCCAGCCAGTCGAGCAATTCGCGATGACTCGGCAAGGCGCCTTGCGTGCCGAAGTCCTCTTCGGTCTCGACCATGCCCGTGCCGAAGAGCTGCGCCCAGAGGCGATTCACGGCCACACGCGCGGTGAGCGGATTGTCACGGCTCATCAGCCATCGCGCGAGACCGAGCCGGTTGGTCGGGGCGTCCGATGGAAACGGATGAAACGCGGCAGGCACACCGGGCTCAACTTTTTCTCCGGGATCCAGAAAGTTGCCCTTGTTCAAAAGGTGCGACTCACGCCGTCTGGCGGCGGCCAATTCGCGCAGCACCGGCAGAGCCACCGGCTTGATGTCGTCCAGTTCCTTGCGCAGTTTCTTCAAACGCTCGTCAATCGTGGCCAGCGACGGCGCGAATTCGCGGAAATAATCAGCCAATTCTTCGCGCTGTTTTTCGGTGCGTTCCGCCGGTTGGACCGCGAGGATGGCTTTGATAGTGTCGGGCAGTTCGCGCACCGGCCGCAGTTCGGTGGTCGCCGAAAGGCGGAAATGACCGAGGGTGTGGTTCGTTCCGTGGTTCTGTACCAGCGTGAAAATCAGCAGTGACTCGGGCTCTTCAATTGGCTTGCCTTCGATTTCAAAAGCCGCCGCATGCGCGCTGCCGGTCTTGTCGCCCACGCTCCAACCGTTTTTTGCCTCGGGCTTGCCATCGACGGCTTCGGAAACAGCGTAGCCGCTCTCGCTGTAATCTGCGGAGGCGTTCTGTAATCGGACCTCCTTCTCCGGAGGAACGCGCAAGCGGGTGACCGGGCCGGGCACGGCGCTGATATTTCGTTCCCAGAGCGTCTTTCGCTGCGCATCCAGCGCGAGCACTTTGAAATCGGCGAGACGCGTGCCGAGTCCGCGGTCGGTCCGGTTCCAAACGGCGATTTCTTCGAGCGGCGTGTCGGCGCCCAGGTCCAGTTCCCACCACGGATTGTCCTCCGCCCGGGTCATCGTGGTGGAAGCCGCGTCGAAGTTGCCATCCGTGTTGGTGTCGATGGCACGGCGGGCGTCCGCGCCGCTGTCCGTGCTCGACTGGCTCGCCTGGCCTTGGGGCGCCACATTTTCCCGGCCGTCGAACACCTGGATTTCCGCCAGGGAAAGAACCCGCTGTGTGCCGGGCAACTCGATGCGGATAAAGCGCGCGGGCGGCGGCACGGTTTTGGGCGAACGGACGGCGAGTTGAAATTCATTCAAGACCGCCCGGCCTGTTCCCGCGGCGCGGCCGGGCCCTTGTTTCGGCAGACTTTCGTGCGGCAACAGTTCGAGGCGAACCGCCGTAAGGTTGGTCAGGTCGGTGCGCACCTTGACGGCGTAGGTGTCCGTTTCGGGAGAGTCGCCCGCCGCCAGAATGGAATGGTCGGAAAGTTTGTTGAGCGTCGCGCCGCGATACGACGTCAGGTCGGAGGGTTCGAGCGCAATCCAGTCAATGCCTTTCGCCTGCGCTTTTTCCCACTCGACCAGTTCCGCTTCGAACTCCGGAGTTGTCTGTTTGCGCTCCTTTTCCAGCCGGGCAATCCCGGACTTGAGTCGTTCCATTTTCTCGCGCTGTTCCTGGGTCGGGAGCGGCAGCGTTGGACGCTCGTCCGGCTGGTCGTTGTCCTCGGTCTGGTTGAAGAACGCGTAGAACTGGTAGTATTCCCGCTGCGTGATGGGGTCGTATTTGTGCGTGTGGCATTGTGCGCAGCCCAGCGTCAGGCCCATCCAGACCTGCGCGGTGACGTTCGCGCGGTCTTTCACGGCGGCCACGCGGTATTCCTCGTCGTCGGTGCCGCCCTCCGTATTCGTCATCGTGTTGCGATGGAACCCGGTGGCCACGATCGGGTCCTGGTCATCGGAGTTCGCGTCTCGGGGAAGCAGGTCGCCGGCGATCTGCTCGATCGTGAAACGATCGTAGGGCATGTTGTCGTTCAAGGCGCGGATCACCCAATCGCGCCAGGGCCAGATGTTCAACCGAAGCGGGTCAGAACCGTAACCGGCGGAATCGGCGTAACGTGCGAGGTCCAGCCACGCGCGCGCCCAGCGTTCGCCATACGCGGGCGAACCGAGTAATCGGTCAACCAGGCGTTCATAGGCATCGCCTCGCGGGTCGTTCACGAAGTCATCCACCTCGCGCGGAGTCGGCGGCAGCCCTGTCAAATCAAGTGACAACCGGCGAATCAACGTGTAACGGTCTGCCGGTGGAGAGGGTTTCAGTCGCTTCTTTTCCAGTTCCGCCAGAATGAAGGAGTCGATGGCGTTATGCGGCCAGGATTTCGTTTTCACTTTGGGCAGCGACGGTCGTTCCGGTTTCGCGAAAGCCCAGTGCGGCGTGTAGAGTGCGCCCTGCCGAATCCAGCGTTTGATCAGATCAATTTCCGCGACCGTCAGCGTGCGTCCGGACTTGGGCGGCGGCATCACGTCGTCGGGGTCCGTCGCGGTGATGCGCCGGACCATTTCGCTGTTCTCCAGATCGCCGGGCACGAGGGCGCGAACGCCTTTGCGCTCCTTGACGGCCTCCTCCCGGATGTCGAGTCGGAGTTTCGCCTTGCGGGAGCTCTCATCCGGTCCATGGCAACTGAAGCATTTGCTGGAGATAATCGGGCGGATTTGCGAGCTGAAATCAACCGGCTCGCTCGGGGCTCGTTGCCTGGCCTCGCCTGCCATTGCCGGGGCGACCGACAACGCTGCGAAAATCGTCAAGGTTCTCAGTCGGGCGAAGTTCGGCATTCGGCACATCATGCAATCTTTCAAGACCTGTTTTGGCTATGAACTATTCTATACTGAATCGCCCTGGCGAAGCCAAGACCGATCAACGGCGGACAGCCGCGGGGCCGGGGTCTTTTCTTTTGCGAAGGCGAGGCGTCGGAGTTCATGCTTTAGCATGCCTTGCGGCCCGAAACAGCCTGAAGGCTGAACTCCAACCGATTGGCGCGTCAAACCAAAAGACCCCCGCGGGGCCGGCGCAACCAGACCAGAACCGAAGACACTCCGTCTGTCCTCCATCCTGATTTAATCGCGCCTTGCGTAGCGGCATGCGTCCTCGCCTGCCGTAGAGGACGGCATCTTGCCGTCCGGATATCCGGGAATATTGTAAATTCGCCACCCCGGACCCGCCGGGCCAGGACCCGTCCTCCGCCGCATTGCGGAGAGTGGATGCCGGCTCTACGGAAGGCAAGATGCCAGTTGTGTTCGGCACCGGCAAAACGGTTGCGGCATTTTGCCTCTCTCTCCCCGCGAGGAACGAGCGGGGAGAGAGCCGGAGAGAGGGGAAATTGATAAAAAGCGCCTCCTCTCCCCGGCCCTCTCCTCCTTTTTTGAGGAGGAGAGGGAGAGAAAATGCGGTTGCAGGTGAGAGGAGTTCGGACGGTTTACCTGGATCCTCAAAAAAAGGTGGTTTGCAGGCGGAATTTATTTTTCAAAAAAAATAGTTGACTATTTGGTCTAGTGCCATAAACTGTCTGCATGTTCGTTGAAGAAGCGAACGGAAATTGAGAATAGAAATGTTTTATGGGCCGCGTCAGTAATGCCAAACAGAGATTGATGGAAGCCGTCCGGGATTTGATCTGGGCGGGCTCTTATGGCAGCACCACAATCGATCAAATCTGCGAGAAGGCGGGGGTCAAAAAGGGAAGCTTTTATTATTTCTTTGACTCGAAGGCGGACCTTGCCGCGGCCGCAATCGACGCGGAGTGGAAACTCAGACGTCCCGAACTCGACTCGCTCTTCTCGGCGACTGTCCCGCCCCTGGAACGCCTTCGCAAATATTGCGAGTACGGCTGTGGTTTTCAGACGGAAATCAAAGAAAAATTCGGCTGTGTGTTGGGTTGTCCACTGTTTTCGCTGGGCGCTGAAATCAGCACCCAAGAAGATCGTTTGCAGAAAAAAATCCAGGCGATCCTCGACCAGAAACGCAAGTATCTTGAGTCGGCCATCCGCGATGCCCATGCTGCCGGATTGATTCACGCGCCGGATGCGGCAGCGAAGGCGAGGACGCTATTCGCCTACTACCAGGGCTTGTTGACCGAAGCCCGCATTCAAAACGATTTGGAGATTCTGCGCTACGCCGTGCGAGGCACCTACGAACTGCTGGGTGTGAAGGACCCGGAACCGGCGCCGACCTAGCCTGGAACAAATTTTTTTGGCATCAAAGTTGACTAAACAGACAACTACTAATTGGGGTCTCTATGAATCGCTATCCGAACCAAAACTGAAAATATGAACATGACCAACCGACAGACTAAATGGAACGCGGGCGATGGTGTTGCCGCCGTCCGCGCCCTCATCCTACGGGAGTTCTCGTCGCTCTACCAACAGCAGCCTCGTGTTCTCCAACTTGCGCTCGACGAAGCTGAAGCCCTCGCCTGGCAAACCGGATTCGCCCGTTTGTTGTTCCCGGTGCTCGCCATGGAGAAGGTGCGCGCGGTCGCGGCGTGGCACGACCGCCAGCAATCCCTCCGCCGGACTGAACCGATCCGATCCTTCGCTGCCTGATCGACCGGCTGAGTTCGCCAAATCAAAAACATTAACTGTTGAATCTTATGTCACACATCGCATTTTTTCGTCTGAATCCGGGCACCCTCGCCATGGGAGCCGCGCTCCTGTTGTTCGCCGGTTGCGGCCGGCCGGCAGCCCGGCCTGCGCCGCCTGCGCCGTCTGTCACGGTGGCGCCCGTTGAGCGCAAGGAGGTAATCGAATGGGACGAGTTCACCGGCCGGACCGAGCCCGTGGAATCGGTCGAAATACGACCGCGCGTTTCCGGCTATATTCAGGAGGTGCGGTTCCAGTCGGGACAACTGGTGAAGAAGAGCGACGTGCTCTTTGTCATCGACCCGCGCTGGCATCGGGCCGAGTTCGACCGCCGCGAGGCCGAGTTCGAGCAGGCCAAAGTCCACCTGGAAAACGCCAAGCGCGAAGCCGACCGCACGCCGCAACTGCTGGCGAACAAAGCGATCTCGATTGAAGAATCCGACGCCCGCCAGGCGCGCTACCAGGAAGCCAAGGCGGCGCTGCTGGCCTCCCAGGCGGCGCTCGATACCGCGAAACTCGATCTCGAGTACACCCAAATCCGCGCGCCGATCGACGGACGCGTCAGCCGCGCCCTGCTCACGGAGGGAAATTATGTCAGCGGCGTCGCCAGCACGGCCACGCTGCTCACCACCATCGTTTCGGTGGATCCCATCTACGTCAATGCGGACATCGACGAGAATTCGTTGCTGAAGTTTAACGCGTTGGCGAAGTCCAGAAAGCTCGAGACCAATGGCGACGGCCAGATTCCCGTCGAACTGCAACTGGCCGACGAACCGGAATTCCCGCACCGGGGCCACATCGAGTCATTCGACAATCGGCTCGATGCCAATACCGGCAGCATACTTTTGCGCGCCGTGTTTCCAAACCCGGACGGTCGCATTGTGCCCGGCCTGTTTGCGCGCATCCGCGTGCCCTTGAGCGAGCGCCATCCCGCGTTGCTGGTGGAGGAGCGCGCCATCGGCACGGACCAGGCGCAGAAGTTCGTGCTCGCGCTGACCGCGACGAACACAGTCGAGTATCGCTCCGTGCAGCTCGGCCCCCTCATCGACGGCAAACGCGTCGTGCGCTCCGGCCTCGAGGCGGGCGACATGATCGTTGTCAACGGTCTGCAGCGCGTTCGTCCCGGCATGCCGGTGGCGCCCCAGGAGGCGGTCGCGAGCCGCGAAGGCAACCAAGTCGCGAGACGCTAATAAAACAACTGGCTTCAGGCTCCTGACGTCTCAACACGGATGTCCGCCCGGCCGCTGCTAACCCACTAAACAATATGAACTTCTCTCACTTTTTCATTCGGCGCCCGATTTTCGCGGGCGTGCTCTCGATCGTGATCTTCACCATTGGCTTGATCGCCATGTGGCGGCTGCCGATCAGCGAATATCCGGAGGTGGTCCCGCCCACCATCGTCGTGCGCGCGACCTATCCCGGAGCGAACCCGAAGACCATCGCCGAAACGGTCGCTTCCCCGCTGGAACAGGCCGTCAATGGGGTCGAGGACTCGCTCTACATGTTCTCCCAGGCCACGGGCGACGGCGTGATGACGCTGACGGTGACCTTCAAACTGGGCACGGACATCGACAAGGCCCAGGTGCAGGTGCAGAACCGCGTTTCGCAGGCGCTGCCCAAATTGCCCGAAGAGGTCCGGCGGCTCGGCGTGACGACGGTCAAACAATCGCCCGACCTCACCCTGGTGGTGCACCTGTTCTCGCCGAACGGTCGCTACGACGAAGTCTATCTTCGCAATTACGCCACGTTGCAGGTGAAGGATGTGTTGGCCCGGATTCCCGGCGCGGGCGACGTGGAAGTCTTCGGTTCCGGCGACTACGCGATGCGCGTCTGGCTGGATCCGGACAGGATTGCCGCCAGAAACCTCACGGCCAGCGACGTCGTCGGTGCCATCCGAGAACAGAACGTGCAGGTGGCCGCCGGCGCCATCGGCCAGCAGCCGGTGAGCCGGCCGGTGGACTTCGAGCTGCAGATCAACGCCAAAGGCCGGCTGATTTCCCCCGAGGAGTTTGGTCAGATCGTCGTGAAGACCGGTTCCAGCGGTGAAAAAATATTGCTCAAAGACGTGGCCCGCATCGAACTGGGCGCCTCGGGCTATTCGCTGCGCTCGCTGCTGAACAACAAGACCGCCGTGGCGCTGCCCATCTTTCAGTCGCCCGGCGCCAATGCCATCCAGCTCTCCACCGACGTCCGTCACGCCATGGATGAGCTCAAGAAAAATTTCCCGGAAGGCATCGACTACGCGGTGGTGTATGACCCGACGGTCTTCGTGCGGCATTCCATCGAGGCGGTGGTCCACACCCTCCTCGAGGCCATTTTGCTGGTCGTCATTGTGGTCATCATCTTTCTTCAGACCTGGCGCGCCTCGGTCATTCCGCTCGCCGCCGTGCCGGTTTCGCTGGTGGGGACGTTCGCCGTCATGCTCGCCCTCGGTTTCAGCATCAATGCCCTGTCGCTCTTCGGCCTGGTGCTGGCCATCGGCATCGTCGTGGACGACGCCATCGTCGTCGTCGAAAACGTCGAGCGCAACATCGCGCTGGGATTGTCGCCCTTCGAGGCCACCCGGCGCGCCATGAACGAAGTGACCGGACCCATCGTGGCGACGGCCCTCGTGCTCTGCGCCGTCTTTGTGCCCACGGCATTCATCAGCGGATTGACCGGCCAGTTTTACAAGCAGTTCGCCATCACCATCGCCATCTCGACGGTCATTTCCGCCTTCAACTCGCTCACGCTTTCGCCGGCGTTGTGCGCGGTGTTGCTCAAGGACCATCACGCGCCGAAAGACCGGTTCGCGCGGCTCATGGACGCGTTGTTCGGCTGGTTCTTCCGGCCATTTAACCGGGTGTTTGCCTGGTCGGGCGGAAAATATGCCGCGGGTGTCGGCGGCGTGATTCGCAAGAGCGCCGTCGCGTTGCTGGTCTATGGCGGACTCGTGTTTCTCACCGGCTGGGGTTTCAACAAGGTTCCGACCGGTTTCGTGCCGACGCAGGACAAGCAATACCTTGTCGCCTTCGCGCAATTGCCGGACGCGTCATCGCTCGATCGCACCGAGGCGGTGATCCGCCGGATGTCGGAGCTCGGACTCAAACAAGCGGGCGTGCAGGACGCGGTGGCGTTCCCGGGATTGAGCATCAGTGGATTCAGCGTGGCGCCCAACGCGGGGATCGTCTTCTTCGGACTGAAACCGTTTGATGAACGCAGGACGCCGAACCTCAGCGGGCCGGCCATCGCGGGCGCGTTGAACCGGCAGTTCGCCGGGATTCAGGACGCGTTTGTGCTCGCTGTGCCGCCGCCGCCAGTGATGGGGCTCGGCACCATCGGCGGTTTCAAACTCTACGTCGAGGACCGCGCGGACCTGGGTTACGACGCGTTGTTTCAGACGCTGCAGACGATCATCGCCAAAGGCTATCAGACGCCCGGTCTGGCGGGCGTGTTTTCGACCTTCACCGTAAACGTGCCGCAACTGGACGCGGACATCGACCGTGTCAAAGCCAAACAGCAGGGCGTCCCGCTGCAGAATCTTTTCGAGACCATGCAGATCTACCTCGGCTCGCTTTACGTGAACGACTTCAACCGCTTTGGCCGCACGTATCAGGTCATCGCGCAGGCCGACGCGCGGTTTCGCGACCGGCCCGAAGACATCACGCGGCTGAAGACGCGCAACGCGCAGGGCCAGATGGTGCCGCTCGGCACCCTGATCAAAGTCAAAGAAGCGTATGGCCCCGACCGCGCGATGCGCTACAACGGCTATCCGGCGGCGGAAATCAACGGCGGCCCGGCGCCCGGTTTCAGTTCCGGCCAGGCGGAGGCGCTGATCGCGAAACTGGCGAGTGAAAACCTGCCCAAAGGCCTGGCCTTCGAGTGGACCGATCTGACCTATCAACGCATCCTGGCCGGCAACACCGCGGTTTATGTCTATCCGCTCTGTCTCCTGCTGGTCTTCCTGGTGTTGGCCGCGCAATACGAGAGCTTCCGGCTGCCGCTGGCCATCATCCTCATCGTGCCGATGTGCCTGCTTTTCGCCATCACCGGCGTGTGGCTCAAAGGCGGCGACAACAACATCTTCACGCAGATCGGCCTGATCGTCCTTGTCGGCCTCGCCTGCAAGAACGCCATTCTGATCGTCGAGTTCGCCAAGCACAAACAGGACGGCGGCCTCTCGCCGGTCGAAGCGGCCATCGAAGCCTGCCGCCTGCGGCTGCGGCCGATTTTGATGACTTCGATCGCGTTCATCGCGGGCGTTTTCCCGCTCGTCAAATCGCATGGCGCCGGCTCGGAAATGCGCCAGGCAATGGGCATCGCCGTTTTCAGCGGCATGATTGGCGTGACGTTTTTTGGCTTGTTCCTCACGCCCGTGTTCTACGTCACCTTGATGAAGTTAGGATGGAAGAAGAGTCCTGCGCCGGCGCAGGAGCCGAAAGGGCCGGCGCTGCGTTCTCCGGGAGCGGTGGCCGGAGCGGCCGGCATTGCATTGCTCTTCGCGGTCAATTCCGTGACGGCCGGAACTCTGACGGTAGGGCCTGACTACCGGCGGCCCACCAACGACGTTCCCGCAACTTACAAAGCGGCCGAACTCGGCGCCTGGAAGGAAGGTCGGCCGCTCGATTCCGTGCCCAAGGGCAATTGGTGGGAAGTCTTTGGCGACGCCACTTTGAATGAACTGGAATCGAAAGCGGTGGGGGCCAATCAAGAACTCAAGGCCGCCGTCGCCAGGGTGGATCAGGCGCGCGCCAACGCCCGTGTGGCGCGCAGCGAACTGTTGCCCAGCCTCAACCTGGATCCCAGTTTCAACCGGCAGCGTTTTTCGCCGAACCAGGAACCCAGTTTCGGCGCGCTGACCGCGAATACCTTCCGCGCGCCGCTCGATCTGAGCTACGAGATTGACCTCTGGGGCCGCGTCCGCCGCGGATTTGAAAGCGCCCGCGCCGACGCGCAGGCGTCCCTGGCGGCGTTCTACAACGTCCTGCTGACGCTCCAGGCCGATGTCGCCCAAAACTATTTTGCTCTGCGGGCGCTCGACGCTGAAATCGCCACGGTCACTGGCACAGTGGACTTGCGCAAAGAACAGGTCCGGCTCGTGCGCAGCCGTTTCGAAGGCGGCATCGGCAGCGAATTGGACGTCGCTCGCGCGGAAACCGAGTTGGCCACGACCGAGGCCGAGGCCGCCTCGCTGGCCCAGCGTCGCAACGAACTGGAGAACGCCATCGCCATCCTGGTCGGCAGCAATCCCTCCGTGTTTCACCTCCCGCCTGAGGGCGCAACCGGCTGGAATCCCCAGCCACCCGACATTCCGGCAGGCTTGCCGGGGGACTTGCTGGAGCGCCGGCCCGACGTCGCGGAAGCGGAGCGCCAGTTGGCTTCCGCCAATGCCCGCATCGGCGTTGCCAAAGCGGCGTTCTTTCCGGTGCTGAGTCTCACCGGTTCCGGCGGTTACGTGAGCGGCGACATCGACTCTCTGTTCAAGTGGGACAGCCGCATGTGGTCGATTGGCCCGAGCCTTTCCCTTCCCATCTTTGCGGGCGGCCGGAACCGGGCCAATTACAAACGCTCGCAGGCCGCGTTTGAAGAGGCGGTTGCGCGCTTTCGCCAGCACGTGCTGGTCGCCTTTGGCGACGTCGAGAACAGCCTTTCCGGCATTCGTCATCTGGTTGACCAGGCCGCCGCCCAACAGCGCGCGGTTACCAACGCCCGTCGCGCCGCCGAGCTGGCCACGGACCGCTATCGCTCCGGCATCGTCAGTTACCTCGAAGTCGTGGATGCCAGCCGCGACGCGCTCCAGGCCGAGCGCGCCAACGCGCAGCTCGCCGGACAGCGCCTGATCACAACCGTTCAACTGGTCAAAGCCCTCGGCGGGGGCTGGAGCGAACGGCAGATTTTCGCATCTTCTCTCCGCGCTCAACCTTCAACCGAAAACCGAAAGTGAAATCAGTCATGAACATCAGATATAACAAGCCCGACGGTGCCCGCCATCCCAGGCAATTATTTGTGTTGGTGAACGAATTCAAATTCGACTCTTTCACGATCCGTCCGCG
>DASPXS010000127.1:0-2594 GCA_035637175.1 Haliangiales bacterium
GCGTTTTGATTCTCAACGCGATCACCCAGCAAAGCCCGGACATCGCGCAGGGGGTCGATGCCCGCCAAGCCGAAGGGAAGGGGCACGGGGAACAGGGGGCGGGCGACCAGGGCCTGATGTTTGGCTATGCGACGACCGAGACGCCGGAATTGATGCCGGCGCCGATCATGTATGCGCACCAGCTTGGCCGCGAGCTGACCCGCATTCGCAAGAGCGGAAAGGTGAAATGGCTGCGGCCCGACGCGAAGTCGCAGGTGTCCGTTCGCTATGAGAACGACCAGCCGGTGGAGATCACCCACGTCGTCATCTCCACCCAACACAGCACAGAGGCCCGGCACAAAACGATAAAGGAATTCTGCATCGAAGAAGTCATCCGGAAGACCCTTCCCGGGCACTTGCTCACCAGGAACACGAAATTCCTCATCAACCCCACCGGGCGTTTTGTCGTCGGCGGTCCGCAGGGCGACACCGGTTTGACCGGCCGCAAAATCATCGTGGACACCTACGGCGGCATGGGCCGTCACGGCGGCGGCGCGTTTTCCGGCAAGGACCCCAGCAAGGTGGACCGCAGCGCCGCTTACATGGGCCGTTACGTGGCGAAGAACATTGTCGCCGCGGGCCTGGCGACCAGCGCCGAGATTCAATTCGCTTATGCCATCGGTCATCCCGACCCGGTTTCCGTTTGCGTGAACACCTTCGGCACCGGCAAAGTGCCCGATGAAGTCATCGAAAAAGCCGTCTGCCAGGTCTTCAGCTTCAAACCCGCCGACATCATCCGGCAGCTCAACCTGCTCCGGCCAATTTATTTGAAGACGACCAACTACGGCCATTTCGGCAAAGTGGACGACCTCGACAGCATTACCTGGGAACGAACCGACAAGGCCGGCGCGCTCAAACGCGCCGTCAAGTAATGTTAAACCGTTGAACCGTTAAACGTTCCAACGCTCCAACGCTCCAACGAATTAACGAATTAACAATTATGCCAACAATTAAACTTCCTCCCTCCCGCGCCAAAGCGGCGAAATCCGCCCCCAAAAACGGCAATGGCGCCCGGCGCGATTACTACGTCAAAGACATTTCTCTCGCCGACCTCGGCCGTCGCGAGATCGGTGTCGCCGAACAGGAAATGCCCGGTCTCAGGGCCGTGCGCGCCAAATACGGTCTGCTGAAACCGTTCCAGGGCGTGCGCATCTCCGGCTCGCTCCACATGACCATCGAGACCGCCGTGCTCATCGAGACGCTGGTGGAACTGGGCGCATCTGTGCGCTGGGCTAGTTGCAACATTTTCAGCACACAGGACCAGGCGGCCGCGGCCATCGCCAAAGCCGGCATCCCGGTCTTCGCCTTCAAGGGCGAGAGCCTGGAGGAATACTGGGACTTTACCCTTGCCGCGCTCACCCATCCCGACAACTCGGGCCCGCAACTTATCGTGGACGACGGCGGCGACGCCACCCTCCTGCTCCACAAGGGCTACGAAATGGAGCAGGGCAGCGACTGGGTGAACAGCCCGAGCGGGAGCCATGAGGAAGACGTGATCAAGAAACTCCTCAAACGTTGTGCCAGGGAACGGCCCGGCTGGTTCGCCCGGGTGGTGAAGGAATGGAAAGGCGTTTCCGAGGAAACTACCACCGGCGTGCATCGCCTCTACCAGATGCTCGAAGCCGGCAAACTCCTCGTGCCCGCCATCAACGTGAATGACTCCGTCACCAAATCCAAGTTCGACAACCTCTACGGCTGCCGCGAATCGCTGGCCGACGGACTGAAGCGGTCCCTGGGCGTGATGATCGCCGGTAAGACCGCCGTTGTTTGCGGTTATGGCGACGTCGGCAAAGGCAGCGCCCATTCCCTGCGCGGCTTCGGCGCGCGGGTCATCATCACGGAGATCGATCCCATCAATGCGCTCCAGGCCGCCATGGAAGGTTTCAAGGTCACCACCATCGAGGAGACCCTCGGCGAGGCCGACATCTACGTGACCACCACCGGCAACTGCGACGTCATCACCCTGGACCACATCCTCAGGATGAGGGACCAGGCGATCGTCTGTAACATCGGCCATTTCGACAATGAGATTCAGGTGGACCGGCTGAACAACGCCAAAGGCGTCACTCGGGTGAACATCAAGCCGCAAGTGGATCGCTACGATCTGCCGGGCGGCAACAGCATTTACCTGCTCGCCGAAGGCCGGCTGGTGAACCTCGGTTGCGCCGAAGGCCATCCCAGCTTCGTCATGAGCAACAGCTTCACCAACCAGTGTCTCGCCCAGCTCGACCTCTGGAAAAACAAGGACTCCTACAAGGTCGGCGTCTATCGTCTTTCCAAAAAACTCGACGAAGAAGTCGCCCGACTGCACCTGGAAAAGATCGGCGTGAAACTCACCAGGCTCACCAAGAAACAGGCCGGCTACATCGGCGTGCCGGTCGAGGGCCCCTACAAGCCCGACCATTACCGGTATTGAAATCTGCGAGCACTGGAGCTGTCAGCGCGGGATCTTCGAGAAGCTTCAGCGCGGCGTCGAGGACGGCGTGTTGGCGCGGCGGGTTGTCCGGCGCGTCGAGCGGGTAGCCATGCTTGAAAGGGACGAAGAGCGCCCTGGG
>DASPXS010000128.1:0-7675 GCA_035637175.1 Haliangiales bacterium
CACCTCCAAAATTTTGACGTGAGTTGAGGCCATGAACCCAGGATACGTAACTTGTTCATTTACAAGCAAGGCATCGTACGGTTCATGGAGAGCCCTCACGACTTTTTCGTCGCGCATTGGGACCACGAACCCGATTGGACAATTTCATGTCGCATATGCGACACGAATCTGTCCGAGCGCTTTGTACGGTTCATGGGTAGAAACCGAAATCCTTCTTTCGAGAACGGCGAAAAGTTTTGAAGAGAAATAACGCGTCGAACGTGGGCGTTTGGACCTTGGGGATTGGACCTTCTCTTGAACTTTGAGCTTTTGGCTTTGAGCTTTCGTCCAGGCGGACGGATCTTCTAATCCCGCATCGCCTCGGGATCCAGTCCGACGCCGCGGCACCAGTCGCGATAAACGACCGGAGAAATTTCCGACGGCTTGATTTCGCTGCGACCGCCCCAAAAAACATTGGTGTAGCCGACCGCTATGCCGCAGTTTTTGAGGTGTTCGTCAATCGCGGCTTTGTGCGCCAGGACCAGTTGCTTGTCCGTGCCATGCGCGACGCCCATGATGTTCACGTTGCGAAATTCGGGTCCGCCTTCGCGCCAGTAAGCGTGCGTCATGATGTTATGCCGGCCCACTTCCCGGCCCGCGTCGATTTCCCGGCCGAGGGGCACCGCCCAATGAAACAGCGCATTGAAACGCGTGACGCGCTCGCCGCCGGCCAGCGGCTTGACGTGCTCCAGAAAAGTGGAAAAACGTCCGACGATTTTGCGCCGATTGAAATCCCCGGCGATTTCGCAAAAGGTTTCCTGCGGCACACCGGCCTGTTTGGCGCGCGCCTCCCAGATGTCCGGCAGGATTTCCTCCGGTTCGAACTCGCGTTTCAACGCCGTGAGAACGCGCCATTCCAGTTCGTTCAATCGGACCGTCGTCACGTCGGTCACCTCCGCCGGCACGTCGGCCCTGCTGCCCGGTTCCATGCCGCGGCGCCGCACGTGCCCGACGCCGAGCGCGAACAATTTTTTCGCCGGCAGCAAAATGAATTTCTCGGCGCCGGTGTGCTGCGCGAGGAACTCGCAGTGTTTCCGCAAAGAATAACCCTGCGGCACTTTGAGGGTGGTCCAGAGTTTATAGTTCGAGCCGGGCGTCGCGGCATCGGTCGAGCGGGTCACCACATGACCGGAAAAGGGATCCTGCTGAAACAGATAATCGAAGGCCGCATCGAGTATCGGCTGCGGGACCTGCCACGCCACCAGCGCGCCTTGCGCCAGGTTGGTCGCGAGCAGCGTCTGGCGCACCCGGCGGATGGTGCCGCCGCGGAGCATCGCCTGAATCCGTTCGATCACCACCGGCAGTTCGACGCCGGACTGGCGCGCAATCTCACCGAGCGGATCGCGTTGAAAGCCTTGAATGCGGTCTTCTGATACCGCCAGGATGCGCGCGTTGATCGGATCGCCGACTTCGATTGGGACCGTGGACAGGTTCATTTCGCCAAAAGCTTAATCGAAGCGGGTCCGAGCGAAAGGCGATTTTTTCTATCCGGGAACCGGCAGGGCGCATCTGATCACTGCCACCGAAAAGTGCGAGGAAACGAACCGCGGCTGTGTGCGGAGCGCCAGCCGCAGCGGCTCCGCGGGGGCGTGCGCGTTGGGATCATTTCACCGCCTCTGGGCATTCAGGCGCGCTGCGGCTGGTCCTTCGGACACAGCCGCGCTCCAGGGGCAGTGCCAAGCAACTCAGTCACTGGGGCGACGGAAGAAGAAAGTAACTTTGCGTGTTACTTGGAAGCTGCGGCGTGGCAGTCAACACGCAGGAAAGCTTTCAACCGGTTCATGGCGCGGTGAGGGCGCGATAGAATGAAGTGCCGCACCAGACGCCGCCCTGATCAATAAAGTACCAAATACCGTTCGGCACCGTATTGGTTGTGAGGGAAGTCCAATAAGTAAAGTCGCTCGTCCGCTGGATGACGTAAGTGGCGTTGGTTTGTCCGATGAGGCGCATGCTGCAGCCGCCACCGCCTGAGGTGAAGGAATCCAGCCGCAACGGCGAATCCAGCAGCAGCGTTATCGCACCGGTGTAGGCCGTCCCGGCAAAATTGTTCGCCACCATCCAGTAGTATCCCTGGTTGGCGGATTGAAAATTCGTGATCGTCAGGCTCGAGTTCGTGGCGCCGTCGAGGGTCGTCTGGCCGAATTTCCACTGACACGCCGGCGCGGGATTTCCCGAAACCGCCACCGTCAAGGTCACGTCACTGCCCGGCGGCACGGTATGGGTCAAGGTCTGCTGCGTGATGACGGGGGCGACACCCAGATAGTAGTCCAGTTCCGCTGTGCCGGTGGCCCCGCCCACTCCGTCCACGGCGATGTAATAAACGGTATCCCTGGTCACCTGAAACATCACCTTGCTGGTCAGGCCGTTTGCGCCGCTGTTGTTATCGCAAGTCACGGGAACCAGACTGGCAAAGTCCGTTCCCGGCCCGGTGTAAACGGCCATCACCGTGTCGAAGTCGCTTCCATCCGTATCAAGGATTAACAGGCCGTTGTCCGGCGGCTGATAGGCGTACCAGACCGAAGCCCCGCCGGCTTCGCCGCAATGGTTCGGTTCGCCCGGGTCTTTGGTCGCGCCAACCGTGCTGAAAACCTGCGTGCCGCGGTAACCGCGCACCGGCCCGCCGGACAGCTTGCGAATCGGCGACGGCCCGAGTGAAGCCTTTTGCGGCCGGGCAGGATTGCCGGCCGGAGCGTTTCTCACGCTGTCGGCCGTCTCGGAAAACTTGTCCAGCGCGGAAACATCCACTGTGCGACCATCTACGACGTTGATTTGAATGTTGACGGGGTCGCTGAGTGTCTCTCCGCCCGTCAACAAATCTCTCACCCGCACCGTATAGTTGCCCACCTTCGACGCCTGCAAATCGGTAATCGTTAAAATATTCTGCGTGGCGTTGGGAATGGGCTGGCAGTTCAAATACCACTGATAGCTGACCAGATCGAGGCCCTGGACACTGGCCGTCAGGGTCAGGTTGTCCCCAGGCAGTCCCACCGTCACCGTCGGCAGAATGTTCACCAGCGACAGCAGCCCCTCCAGCAAATTCACGTCCCAGCCAAGGACGATATCGCCGGCGTCTCCCTCGAAACCGTCCACGACGATATGATAAACCGTGCCGCCCCTGGCGTTGAAACGGACCTTGCTGGTGTGAAAACCGTTGGCCGGATCGTCGCAGTTGTTCACGTCGTCGTTCGAGGCGACGAGCGTGAGGCCGGAGACGCTGTCGCCGGTATAGACCGCCAACAAAGTATCGAAGCTGCTGCCGGCGGTTTCGAACGTCGCCACGCCGCCGAGCAATCCCGGCGACCAGGTAAGCCAGACCGAATGGGCCCCGTGTTTGCCGGCGTGGTTAGGTTCGCCCGCCTCCCGGGTGGCGCCCACGTTGCTGCCACTCCCGACTCCACTCAAACCGGTGATGGTGTTCGCGTCATTCATGGCATCCGTGAACGGCAAAGCGGTCAGACCGGCTGCCCGGATCCTGGCCACGTCGCTGTTGACCGCTCCGGCCGAATCGCTGACGGCGACACTGTAATCGCCCGCATTACGCGGCCGAAAATTAGTGATGGTCAATGTCGGCCCGGTTGCCCCGGGAACATTCACGCCGTTCACCCGCCATTGGTAAGACAAAGGCCCGTTGCCGGTCGCTTCGACGCTCAAATTCAACGTGGCCCCGGAGGAAACGTTCTGGCTCTGCGGCTGCCGGGTGATGACCACCTGGGCAACTGCTCCCATTGGGAACAGCGCCATCAGCAACAGGCAAAGACCAAGAATTTTAGGACGCGAGAAGTTCACTCGTCACCCAAAACAAGAATCGGAGAAGCCCCAATTG
The DNA here is from genome assembly GCA_035637175.1 of Haliangiales bacterium. Taxonomy (GTDB): domain Bacteria; phylum Verrucomicrobiota; class Verrucomicrobiia; order Limisphaerales; family AV2; genus AV2. The sequence continues at coordinate 3,863 of DASPXS010000128.1, forward strand.
TCTATGGGGTAAAGACCTGAGTTCCTATCGGATATTAACCTAATACACTCTTTGTTTTCCAAACGGTATTGTTCGGAGGCGGTTTTTGTTCTTTGGGCTACATCGGGAGCCTTAATCAGTTTTACGAAACCCAGACAGCAATCGAGGTGCAGAGAGAAAGAAGTTACGCCATTTTGGCGTCAAGGACGGAGGCACCTTTTCCCGTTGCTCGCTGTGGAAAAGACGATCGAGGGTTTATCCGGGACGGGCCTTCCAAAGCGTGAATCCCACCATCCCTTGCAGCCGCGAGTGCTCGAACAACAGGCCTCACACAATTGTTAAAGCATGAACTCACAAACCTGATGACGCCGGCCCGGTCGCCTTGTTGAAACCAATCTCCCGATGTCTGGCGTGTTTCCCAAAACCCGGTCCTTGCTTTTCGCGCTGCTGTTGGCGGGCGGGCTGTGCGCGCAAACCCCTCCGGCAAAAGGCGCCGAGAAAGCCGAATCGGTTTTGCTGACCATCGAAGGCAAAGTCGAGGTTTCCTCAGCCGGCGCCATCACGTGGTCGGCGGCCCGCACCAATCAGGTGCTGTCGGCCGGCGATCGAATGCGCACCGGCCCGCGCAGCCGCGCCACGCTGCGCCTTTCCGATAAGAGCGTGCTGCGCGTCAATGAACTGACCACCCTGAAAATCCAGCCGCCGTCCAAAAAGAATAACGCGCCCGTGCTCGATCTGGGCTCCGGCTCGACCTATTTTTTCAGCCGCGAAAAACCCGCCACCGTCGAGTTCCGCACTCCGCTGGCTTCCGGCGCCATACGCGGCACGGAGTTCAACCTGGCCGTCGCCCAGGACGGAGGCACCGTGCTGACGCTGCTCGATGGTCTCGTGGCTTTGCGCAATGAGCAGGGTCAAATCGATTTGCAAAGCGGCGAACAAGGCATCGTCGAACCCGGCAAAGCCCCGAGGAAAACCGCCGTCATCGACGCCATCAACATCATTCAATGGTGCCTCTACTATCCGGGCGTTCTCGATGCGGACGAACTGGGCTTGAGCCCGGCCGCGCAACAGGCCCTCGCCGCTTCGCTGGCGGCGTATCGCGCCGGCGACCTTCTGCAGGCGCTGGCCGGCTATCCGGACAACCGCACGCCCGATTCCGATCCCGAACGCGTTTATCACGCCGCGTTGCTCCTGGGGGTCGGACAGGTGGAACAAACCGAAGCGCAGCTCAAGGATTTGCAGGCCGCGTCGCCGCTGGCCGAAGCGCTGCGCGAAATGATTGCCGCGGTGAAGTTCCAACCCTGGAATCGCGCCGCGCCCCCGGGCCTGGCGACCGAGTGGCTGGCGGAGTCCTATTATCTCCAGTCCCGTTCCCAGCTTGAGGCGGCGCTGCGAGCGGCCAAGGCCGCCGTGGAAAAGTCGCCCAACTTCGGCTTTGCCCGCGCGCGCGTCGCCGAACTCGAATTCAGTTTCGGGCGCACCGGGATGGCGTCGGACGCGCTGGACAAGGCGTTGCAATTGTCGCCGCGCAACGCCGAGGCGATTTCGCTGAAAGGCTTTCTTCTGGCGGCGCAAAACCGGACGGGCGAAGCGCTGAACTATTTTTACGATGCCATTGCCGTTGACCCGGCGCTGGGCAACGCGTGGCTGGGACGCGGGTTGTGCCGCATCCGTCAGGGCCACGCCGATGCGGGACGGCAGGACCTGCAGGTGGCCGCGACCCTGGAAGCGAATCGCTCGGCATTACGCAGTTATCTGGGCAAGGCCTTCAGCAATGCCGGAGAGGAAACGCTGGCCGGAAAAGAATTGGGACTGGCCAAACGGCTTGACCCGAAAGACCCGACTCCCTGGCTTTACTCCGCCCTGTTGAACGAGCAGGAAAACGAGGTCAACCAGGGCGTGCGCGACCTGGAAAAATCGCAGGAATTGAACGACAACCGCAGGGTGTTCCGCTCGAAACTGCTCCTCGACCAGGACCGCGCGGTGCGCAGCGCCAACCTCGCGGCCATTTACCGCGACGACGGCATGACCGAGGTGAGCGTGCGCGAAGCGGTGCGGGCGGTGAACAGCGATTACGCGAATTACTCGGCCCACCTGTTCCTCGCCAACAGCTACGACGCGTTGCGCGACCCGAAGCAGATCAACCTGCGGTATGAAACGCCGTGGCTGAGCGAACTGTTGCTGGCCAACCTTCTCTCGCCGCCCGGCGCGGGCTCGCTCTCGCAATACGTTTCGCAACAGGAATACTCGAAATTGTTCGAAGGCGATCGACTGGGAATCTTCTCCAGCACCGAATATTTCAGCGGCGGCAACTGGCGCCAGATCGCCTCGCAATACGGCAACTCGGGCAATTCCAGCTACTCCCTCGACGCCGATTATCTGCTGGACAACGGCCAGCGACCGAACAACGACATCGATCGGGTGAATTTGTCGGCCCGGATCAAGCAGCAGGTCAGCCCGGAAGACAGCGTCTATCTGGAAGCTCAGTTCCAACACATCGAGGCGGGTGACGCGCGGCAACTCTACGATCAGTCGTCCGGCAGCCCAACGCTCAGGACCAGGGAAACCCAGGTGCCGAACGTCTATGCCGGATATCACCATGAATGGAGTCCGGGCGTGCACACCCTGTTTCTGGCGGCGCGCCTCAGCGACCGGTTTGCGGTGACCGATCCTTCTTCAACCGTTTTGTTCCCGCGCTTTGCGGGCGGCACCGTGACTTCCGTGAGCGGCGAAGCGTTTGCGGTGGATTATCGCAGTGAACTGGAAGCCTACTCGGTCGAACTGGAACAGCTATGGGAAGCGAATCGACACACGCTGATCGCGGGCGGGCGTTTTCAATCGGGCTGGTCCGATACCACCGACACGCTCATCCGCCCGAACACCAGTCCGCCGGAAACATTCTCCGACGACGTTCACACCGATTTGCAGCGGCTCAATTTCTACTGCTATCACCAGTGGCAAATCCTCGATGCGCTGCAATTGACAGCGGGCGTCAGTTACGACCGGCTGTATTATCCGCGCAACATCGACATTCCGCCTTTGAACGACGAGCAGGTCACCCGGGACCAGGTCTCGCCCAAGGCCGGACTGATCTGGACGCCCTGGAAATACACGACCCTGCGCGGGGCTTACACCCGCTCGCTGGGTGGCGTTTTCTACGACAACAGTGTCCGGCTCGAACCCACCCAGGTCGCCGGTTTCAACCAGGCCTTTCGCAGCATCATCCCGGAATCGGTCGAAGGATCCATTCCCGGTTCCCGGTTTGAGACCTTCGCTGTGGCGTTGGACCAGAAATTGCCGACGGACACCTACCTGGGTGTGATCGGAGAAATCCTCTATTCAAAAGCGGACGCAACCGTCGGCGTATTCACCAACAGCATCTTTATTCCCATCCCGGACAGCCCATCACGCACTCGCGAGCACCTCGATTTCCGGGAACGTTCCCTCACGGTTTATGCCAATCAACTGGTGGGAAAACATTTGTCGCTCGGCGCCAGCTACAAACTGACGCAGGCCGACCTGAACGATCAGTTCCCGGACATTCCTCCTTCAACGGTTGGTTATCCGGGCAAGGATGTCCGCGCGTTTCTCCATCAGGTGAACCTGTTCGCCCGCTTCAACCACAGCTCGGGATTCTTCAGTCAATTCGACGCGGTCTGGTCGCAGCAGTCGAACCAACGCTATTCACCGGACATTCCGGGCGATGACTTCTGGCAATTCAACGCTTATGTCGGGTGCCGGTTTCTGCAGCGCCGCGCTGAACTCAGGGTGGGGCTGCTGAACATTACCGACCGGGAGTATCGCTTGAATCCGCTGACGCTCTACGCCGAACTG
>DASPXS010000129.1:0-2174 GCA_035637175.1 Haliangiales bacterium
CATATTCGCCCGGCGTGACTCCGCCGACGAGCAGGGGTATCGCCAGCGCAGGCAGGACTGCGAGCAATCCGTAAAAGCCGGCCAGCGAGGTGGCGGCCCATTTGCCGAGCAGGACATCGACGCTGCGCAGGTCGGTCAGAAACAATAGTCCCAAGGTTCCTTGCCGCTTCTCCGAGCTGAGACAGTCCGCCGTGATGAACGGCCCGATCAACAGGCAGTAAGCGAACGCCATGATGGACAGCGCCGTGAACAGCGATTTGCCCAGGGCCGTCGGCGGTTGTCCCGGAGCGGGGAACAGACAGAGCCAGAAAATGATCGAAGCCGCCGCCGCCGCCGCCAGCAGACGAAGCGCATAGGTGCTCCGGCGCCGCGCGGCCACTCGAAGTTCCCGACCGACAATCGGCAGAAAACGCATCGGGCCTCACTCTAAGTTGGAAACGGACCCGAAGCCAGCCACGGAGTAGCGCCAGAAAAAATAGACGGGCGCAGCTTGACCCTCTGCTGACTGGCGCTTGACGCCCGGGAAGAAGCAGGTTCAACTTCGCAAGACGAATCGGCCAATGCCGGCGGCTCCTCTATGCGTTATGCCCTCTTGATACTTCTGTGGGTCATCGTCGTCGATTCTGTGCCGGCGGAGCACATCGCCACCACCGATGGCAAGACCCTCAAAAACGCGGAGGTCATTCGCTTCGAGCCGGACGGAGTAATCTTCAAGCACGACGGCGGCACCAATCAGGTTGCCTGGAAGGACCTGTCGCCGGCCGTGCGGCAGCGATATCAGGCCGCGGCCCGGAAGCGGAAGGAAAAGGAGATTCAAAAGCTCAAACAGGATCTGGCCCGCGCCGAAGCCGAGGCGGCCAGCCTGGAGCGCCAGGACTCGGAAACCAGGAAACCGCCGGAGGCCGATAAATCGGCCGGCACCGCGGTGCGCCGCGCCGTCGGAGAAGAACCCGCAAAGCGCGCGGCGGAACTGCCGCCATTGAAGCCGGACGAAATCATGGATGCCGCCGAACTGGTGCAACAATTCAAAACTGATCCGCCCGCCGCCGACCAGCGCTACCGCAGGAAAACCTTCCGCGTCAGAGGCGTGATTGAAAGGTTCGAACCCAGATTGTTTGTTCGGAAATACGATGTCCTGCTCGAGTCCCCCGACCGGTTTGTTCGCGTGGTCGCGGTCTTTGATTATCCGAACGATTACAAAAGCATTTATACGACTCAAAGAGGACAAACGCTGGTCGGGAAACCCGCGGAGAACAAGGAGGTCACGCTGCTGCGGGCGGGCCAGACGCTCGTTCTGCAGGGCAGGTGCAAAGGCGCGCACGACACAGAAATTGTTTTCACCGGATGTGAAGTCGTCCGCTGATATGGATCGGGCCGGGCGGAATATCTGTGCGGGTGGGGCCTCTTTGCTGTTGCCAGGCTTCTGCGTTTTGGATAGAAAACCGGCATATCTCATGGACCCCAACAAACTGTTTCCCGCCGGTGATGCCCAAAGCGGTGTCATGCTCGCTTCCGGCCAGGGTAGATCGTTTTGGGTGCTGGGCGACCATTAAGACCCGAATTCTGCAAAAAAACGAACTCAGCAAGAAATGACCTGGCTATGCCGAAATACATCATCGAACGCGAAGTGCCGGGCGCAGGCAAATTGTCGCCCGGCGAGTTGAAGGCGATCTCGCAAAAGTCCTGCAGCGTTTTGCGCGAACTGGGCCCGCAAATCCAATGGCTGGAAAGCTTCGTGACGGGCGACAAAATCTATTGCGTCTATATTGCGCCCAACGAACAGCTCATTCGCGAACACGCGCAGCGGGGCGGCTTTCCCGCCAATCGCATCTCGGAAATCAAGGCGATGATCGGTCCGACCACGGCGGAGGAATAGAGTCATCTCCTGGAACCGAGCTGGAAGCGACCGCGGCCGGCGCATCGATCGATGAAGAAAGGCTTCGTATGAGACCCGACCACCTTGAACGGGCAGTCCGAGACCGGGCGATCGGTCTGGCGATTGTCGGGAGCCTCTGGCTCTGTCCTCCGGCGCCGTTTGCTGACGAACCGCACACCCCGGGCGCGCCGAAGATTGCATCCGGCGACGTCGGCGCAGTCCGATTTCCTGTTTCCACCACTCCGGCCGCGCAGGAGCAGTTCGATCGCGCCATCGCGATGCTGCACTCCTTTTGGTA
>DASPXS010000130.1:0-16853 GCA_035637175.1 Haliangiales bacterium
GGGAACTGCGGGGCAAAAAAGTGACCACCCCCATCCTCATGCTCACGGCCAAGGGCCAGGAAATCGACAAGGTTGTCGGCCTTGACCTGGGTGCGGATGATTACGTCACAAAACCGTTCGGTGTGCGCGAACTGCTGGCGCGCATTCATGCGCTGCTCCGCCGCGTCGCCAAACCGCAGGAGGGTGCGGTCGCCGCCGGCACTCTGTTCCAGATCGGCGCCGCGACCATCGATCCGAAAACCTTTCAACTCAAACGGGGCAAAGTGGTCGAAGAACTCACCGCCAAAGAACTGAAGCTGCTGCAACTCTTCCACGCGCATGCGGGCGAAGTGCTCTCGCGCGACCGCCTGCTGAACGAGGTCTGGGGCTACAATTACTACGGCACCACCCGAACCCTCGACCAGGTCATTGTTCAACTGCGAAAAAAACTGGGCGACAACGGCAGCGAGCCGAAACACCTGCTCACGGTGCACGGTGTGGGCTACAAACTCGCGGTGTGACCGCCGGGCTTGCGGGAAACCGCCTCAGGGAGCCAGGCAACGACCGGTTGCCGGCTCCCGGCAGGGTGGCAGCAGTCGCGCTGCGACTGGAGGCGAACCGCAACGCGGCTTGCCCCGCCATTGAACAAATCACGGGACGTTGCGGCGCGGCGCGTCGGATCGAATTTTTTACGCGGCAATTTTTCTTGGCAAACCCCGCGCGTCATCGTAACAACAACCGGTTCTTTGAAAAGGGATGGACATCGTCCGTCCATTGTCGCGGTCAAATGCCTGGGAACCCCGTGAGAATCGGGGACGGTTGCGCCACTGTAACGGGCTACAGACTCCCACAGCCACTGGTCACAAGCCGGGAAGGCGGGAGCGAGGTTGGAGGCCCCAAGTCAGGATACCGGTTTGGCTGCGCTCGTCGCGGTCCCGCACGCGTGGGACCGACTTCTCCGTCCAAGAGAAGGATGAGGCCAGTTCCCCAACTGTTTTTGGGGAAAATTTGAGGATGCCTTTATTCTCCGTTTTGGCGGGGTCTGAAGGCGTTGTTTTTGCGGGGTGAGGTGAGAAGTCCGAGGTGCGATGCAGTTCGCTCCTCATCCTTCGTCACTTACACGTCGCACCGCTCCAGACTTCGCGCTGGTCTCTCAATCGCAAACCCGTTCCGCCATCGCGCGGAACCGTTGAAAGACCAGTCATGAAAATTATCCGCTTCACTTCGCTGGCTTTGGCCGGCTCCTTGATTGTCGGCGTCAGCGTCCAGGCTCAATACGCCGATGCCGTCGTCTCCTACACTCCCGGCAGCGGAATCAATCCAAACTTCACCAATGCGAACGCCGCGCTCGGCGCGCCGTCGCCTGTGAATCCGTTCGGCGAATCCGTCGATCCGTTCGATCCGCCTTATGGCACGAACCAGGTCGTGTCGCTGGGCGCCGGGGGATCGCTCACGCTTCATCTGGACACGCCTGTTGTGAATGATCCGTCGCATCCGTTCGGGATCGATTTCATCGTTTTCGGCAACGCGGGATTCATCATCACCAACGGCGACTTTTCCGGCGGCGGCATCACGGATGGCTCGTTGTTCGGCAACAATCCCAACGCGGGCGGCACGCTCGTCTCCGTCAGCGCCGATGGCGTGAATTTTTTTCGTCTCGATCCCTCGCGCGCGCGGGGTGTTGACGGTTTGTATCCCACCGACGCCGGCGGCAACCCGCTCATTCCGGTCAATCCGGTTTTGACAAACGCCGATTTCGCCGGCCAGGATCTCGCTGGCATCCGCTCGCGATACAACGGCTCGGCCGGCGGCACGCCGTTTGACTTGAATGACGCGATTGACGGCGCGGGCAATCCTGTGCAACTGCCCGGCGTTACTTACGTCAAGATCGATGTGTTCCAGGGCGGGTCGGAAATCGACGCGCTGTCGGTCCTTCCACAGTCTGCGATCTTCCACGAGAATTTCGCAAACGACCCGGCGGCGCGCGGCTGGCAGGTCGTCGGCGACACGAATTTGTTTCAATGGAATTCGACCGACCAAAATCTCGAAGTGACCTGGGATTCCTCGCAAACAAACAGCTATTTCCATCGCCCGGTGGGCACTGTGCTGTCCCGGGACGACGATTTCGGTTTGGCGTTTGATTTGCGGTTGGACGATGTCGCCGTCGGAGTCAACCCGAGCAAAACTTCGACCTTTGAACTGGCCGTTGGGTTCCTGAACTTCCGGGACGCGACGAGCACGAATTTCCAGCGCGGCGTCGGCATCAACGCGGCAACCGGCCCGCGGAACCTGGCGGAATTTGATTATTTCCCGGACTCGGGTTTTGGCGCCACCATTTCGCCGACGATGATTTCGAGCAACAATCAGTTCGCCACGGGTTTTGACTTTCCCCTGGAGTTGACGGCGGGCGATTGGTTCCACATCGCGCTGAATTACACTGCCAGCAACCAGACACTCTCGACCACCCTGACGCGCAACGGCCAGCCGTTCGGGCCGGTCAAAGACGTGAAGCTCGACGCCAGCTTCACGGATTTCCGGCTCGATACGGTTGCGGTGAACAGCTACGGCGACGCCGGGGCGGACGGTTCCATCCTCGCGCACGGCGTGGTGGACAACATCCTCATCACGGCGCCCGACCCGCCGGTGGCGAATTTGATCGGGGCGCGGACGAACGGGGTCTGGCAGGTTGAATTCACCGGGCGCGCGGGCTGGCTTTACACGCTCGAACGAACGCGGGATTTTCAGGCTTGGACCAACGCTTGCGATGAGACGCCGGGTGTGGACGGAATGTTGATTCTATCTGACACGAATGCGCCGTCAGCGGGGGCATTCTATCGGTTGCGAGCGAACCGGCCATGAACACTACAGGCCAAGGGCGGCGGCGGGCGAGAGGCCCTGGGCCATGGGCCTGGTGCAATTGGACTTCGGCTCGCCGCTCGCCGCTCGCCGCTCGCCTGCTCCCGGCCTTCACCCTGGTTGAACTGCTGGTCGTGATTGCGATCATCGCCACGCTTGCAGCGTTGCTTTTCCCGGGCCTGAGCAGGAGCAAAGCGTCGGCGCAACGAGTCAAATGCTTCAGCAACCTGCGACAACTTGGCCTGGCCGCGCAGATGTATTGGGACGAAAACGGCGGCGACGCATTCCGATATCGCGGCGTTGAAACAAACGGAGGGGACATCTACTGGTTCGGCTGGCTGGAGCGCGGCTGGGAAGGGACGCGAGAGTTCGACGCGAGCCGCGGCGCGCTGTTTCCGTGTCTCGGCGGGCGAGGCGTGGAAATATGTCCGGCGCTCAACTACGCATTGCAGCAGTTCAAACTCAAGGCCACGGGAGCCGCTTACGGCTACGGTTACAATCTCTACCTGTCCGCACCATTGGATCAGCCGCCCGTGAACATCGGCAGGATTCTCCGGCCAACGGAAACCGCCCTGCTCGCCGACGCCGCCCAGGTCAACACGTGGCAGGCGCCCGCATCTGCCGTCCATCCGATGATTGAAGAATGGTATTATGTGGATGACAACCGGTCGCAGCCAAACGGACATTTCCGCCATTCGCACAAAGCCAATGTTGTTTTTTGCGACGGCCACGTCGCGCGGGAAAAGGCAGTGGAGGGTTCTTGCGACCAGCGGTTGCCGAGCCAATTCGTCGGGCGCTTGCGGTCGGAGATTTTGGTGGTGCCTTAATTGAATGACGAATGACTTGCGCCGAAAACCGAATGACTGAGCGGGTCAACCGTGCTGATCTGGTCGATTCGGTTTTCGGGAATTTGGGTTTGTTTCGTCATTCGTCATTCGTCATTCGAGCTTCCATCAGGCGCCCACCTGTTTCCTGATCGCCTCGACGATTCTGTGTGTCCACTTCTCCAGGACCGTCGAGTCACGGCCTTCGATCAAAAGTCGCGCTTTGGGTTCGGTGCCGGAATAGCGGAGCAACACGCGACCGCCCGAAGGCGCGAGGTCCGATTCCGCCTGCGATACCAGTTGCAGCACGCCATCGAGCCGGTCGAATGGCACTTTTTCCCGCACCCGGATGTTCGTGATCAATTGCGGATAGCGCGTCCAGCAGCGGGCCAGACAGGAAATGGGTTTGTCTTTGGCCTTCATAATGCGCAGGATCTGCAACGCGCACACCAGTCCGTCCCCGGTCGTGCTGTGGTCGCGGAAAATCAGGTGCCCGCTCTGCTCTCCGCCGAAGTTGAATCCCGAGCGGAGCATTTCATCGATGACGTTCCTGTCGCCCACGGCGGTATGCACGACCCGTCCGCCGGCGTCTTTGAGGACCGCGTCCAGGCCGGCGTTGCTCATGATGGTGGCGACGACGGTTTTCTCCTGCAGCGACCCTTCGGCGAGCATCTCCAGTCCGCAAATGGCCATCACATCATCGCCGTCAATCAACTGTCCCGTCTCGTCGCAGAACAACACGCGGTCCGCGTCGCCGTCGTGCGAGATTCCCAGGTGGGCGTGGTGCTCCCAGACCTTCTGGCACATCTGTTCCGGGTACATCGAGCCGCATTCCTTGTTGATGTTCATGCCGTCGGGCTGATTGCCGTAAACGAAAATCTCCGCGCCCAGCTCGCGCAGGACGCACGGCGTGGACTTGTAAGCCGCGCCATGGGCGCAATCGACCACGATGCGCATGCCTTCCAGCGTCATGCCGCGCGGAAACGAACCCTTGGCGTATTCGATGTAGCGGCCCAGCGCGTCCTCGATGCGCACCGCCTTGCCGATCTCCGCGGCGGTCGGACGGATGCTCTCGATGTCGCCGCTGAAAACCAGTTGTTCGATCTGGCCCTCGATGTTGTCGTCGAGCTTGTAACCGTCCGAGCGGAAAAATTTGATGCCGTTGTCGTCATACGGATTGTGCGACGCGGTGATGACGATGCCGGCATCGGCGCGCAGACTGCGCGTCACATAAGCGACGCCGGGCGTCGGTAGTGGTCCGATGAACAACACATCGACTCCCATCGAGAGGATGCCGGAGGAGATGGCGTTTTCCAGCATGTACCCCGAGAGACGGGTGTCTTTGCCGAGGACGATCTTGTGACGTCCGCGGCCGCGCGACTGCGACGCGATATTTTTGAAGACGTGGCCGGCGGCGCGGCCCAGCTTGAGGGCCGTCTCGGCGGTCACCGGCTCGATGTTGGCGGTTCCCCGGACACCGTCTGTGCCGAAGATTTTTTTCGGTGGATTCATGGCTTAATCCTGATTCCTGGGGTTGTTGGAGGGTTCGGGGGAAACTCGATCCACCGTGACTTCATCCGGCACGACCCGGATGGCGGTCACATTCAGCGGCGTGTGAACGATGACCTTTTTGCTGAAACTTTTGGTGTCCTTCACGTCGATCAGATTAACAAACGCCTGCACGTCCGTCTTCTTCAAACCGTCGAGCACGCGTTCTTCCCCCCGGACGGTCACCTCGACTTCACTGGGAGTGATCGTGAAGACGCGCAAATCGGTCGCGGTGGTGATCACCGTCACAGGCAACCGGCTGGTGGCCGTGGTGGTGGCGGCCGCGGCGGCGCGGCTTTCCGATGACCTGAAACTGCCCTGGATGTTGAAATTGATGGCCAGCCAGATCAGCACCGCCACCCCCACCGAAGTCAGTTTCCAACCGAAATGTTCCGGGATGTACTCGCGCAGCGCCCTCGTCATTTGGCCTCCGGTTTGGGCGCGGCTTCGATGACCGGTTTGGGCGCGCCGTTCAATCGCGCGAAACCCGATGACCGGAACCATTCGGTGAGCCGGTGCGGCTTGGAAACGCGCACCAGCACCGAGGTCAGAAACGCGCGCAGTTCCTCCAGACTCACGCCGCGGGTCAATTGACCGCGGTAAGCGCTGGAAATCGCCCCGGTTTCCTCCGACACGGCGATCACCACGGCGTCGGTCTCTTCGGCCAACCCGATCGCCGCGCGATGGCGGGTGCCCAGTGACGGATTCAGGTCCTGCCGCCGCGTCAAGGGAAAGATGCAGGCCGCCCTGGCGATGCGGTCGCCACGAATGATCACGCCCCCGTCGTGGATCGCGTTGTTCGGGAAGAAAATCGTTTCCAGCATCTCCGGCGTGGCTTCGCAGTCCACCGCCACGCCCGACTCAACGACTTCGTCCAGGTGGATCGTCTGTTCGAGGGCGATCAGCGCCCCGATTTTCGCTTCCGACAATCGTTCGGCCGTCTCGATGATCACCTCGATGTTCTCGCGGGCGTCCAGCGACGTGGCGGACAGCGGCAGGTTCCCCAATTTGGCCAACAGCCGGCGAAGCTCCGGCTGAAAAATCACCAGCACGGCGATGGCGACACCGGTGAGGAATTTTTCGAGCAACCAGAGCAGCACCCGCAGGTCCAGCGCTTTGCCCACCACCGTCAGCACGAGCATGCAAAGGACAAAACCCAGGACGATCGGCCAGGCGCGCGTGCCGCGCACAAAGGTCAGGACGTAGTAGATCGCCACGGCCAGAATAGTGATCTCCAGCGTGGGCCGCCAGATGTTCTGAAGAATTTCCAGGACTGTCATTTGGTTTCGGCGCGAATGGCCTCGGTCATTCGCGCTGCTTGCAGTGTTTCGGCGACGTCGTGCGTGCGCACCATCTGCGCTCCCGCCCGGATGGCCAGGCACACGCAGGCCAGCGCCGCCGGCAGACGCGCGCCGACCTCCGTCCCCAGCAGCTTTCCGATGAACGATTTGCGCGAAACTCCCAGGAGCACCGGGCGCTTCAAATTTGTAAAACGCTCCAACCCCGCGAGCAACTGCAAATTGTGTTCGAGCGTCTTGCCGAACCCGATGCCCGGGTCCAACACCACCTGGACGGCGCCCACCCCCGCCCGTTTCAATCGCTCCAGCCGATCGACGAAAAAGTCGCGCACCTCGCCGACCACGTCCTGGTAAACGGGATTCAACTGCATCGTCTGCGGTGTCCCTTGCATGTGCATGCAAATATAACCCGCCTTCGCCTCCGCCACGATATGCCACAGTTCGTCGTCGGCGCGATTGGCGGCAATGTCGTTGACGATGCTCGCGCCCGCCTGCAAGGCGGCGCGGGCTACCGCCGGTTTCTGCGTGTCGATCGAGACCGGCACTTTGACCCGCGGCGCCAGCCGTTCAATCACGGGCAGCACGCGACGCAGTTCCTCGGATTCGCTGACCGGTTCGGCGCCCGGCCGGGTGGATTCGCCGCCCACGTCAATGATCTCGGCCCCTTGCGCGACCTGTTCCAATCCGTGCTCCACCGCCGCCGCAGGGTCCAGAAACCTGCCGCCGTCGGAAAATGAATCGGGCGTCACGTTCACGATGCCCATCACCATCGTCGCCCGGGGAAACGTGAATGCAAACTTGCGGGCGCGGAAAATCATTATCGTTCTATTCGCGTAAGTTGACTCCGTTTGACTGCGGGCCCGACGCGCCGGGCCTTTTGCGGCCCGCCCTCAGGATTTAATCATCCGTCTGACGCCTGCCACCAGGCGGCGCGCGATGGCGGTGACCAGTTCGTCCGGCACGCCCATCTGCGGGTTGGAGCTCTGACTCAGCATGTGACACTGGTCATTGACGTAATCGATCAGCACAAATTCGCCCGAATCGCTCAGCGCGATCTCGCTCGAGAAGAATTTCATGCCGCTCAGCGCCGCGAGCCGGTGAACGATGTCGCGCAGGGGCGAGAGGGTCAGTTGCTCTTCTTCCGCCGGTGTGGGCAGCCGATAACGGTCGGTGAAACAATTCCACCAGCAACACCAGACCGAGCCGAAGACGTAGAACATCCGGAAATAAACCGGTTCGGCGTTGGACACGCGGGGAACGATCCGGCATTGCAGCAGATAGTGCCGGTCCGGCCAGGCGGCGACCGACCGGGCGAGGTCCCGTTCGCTGGTGGCGTCCATCACCACGCCGCGCCGGCCGTAGCCCATGGCCGGCTTGATGACGAACGGCGTGCCCAAAGCGGCGCGGTCCGTTTCCGATAACCTGAAGCTTTCCGCCTGCTCGCGCGGCACGACCAAGGTGAACGGGAGTTTAAAACCGGCGGCCGCCAGGCGCGAATGCAGGCGGGCTTTGTCGAACGCCGCAACGGCGACGTCCGGCGGGTCAATGACCTGCGTTTTTCGTCCGTGGGCGAGCCAGATCAACCGGTGGTAGATGTCTTCGGGCAGATGATGCTCGCTGTGCATGTTGAGGAGCACGCGCGCCCAGATTCGGCCTTTGGCATACAGGTCGCAGAACGGCTCCACCCAGACCGGTTCGATGAGGAAAAAATTGAGTCCCTGCTCGGCGCAATGTTGCTGCACGCGATGAATGAACAAATCGTCCGCATCCAGCTTGTGGGTCATCACCAGATCATAAATCCGCGTCACGCTAGCCAGTATTTTGCCGGAAAGCCATCGCTGTCAATGGCTGCTCATGTCTTTTTCGTGTTGTGCGTTTGTCTGCTCAACTCGATTTGTGCGCTGTCTTTCTTCGTTGTGGCGACGATGCTCGCGAATCCGCTCTTGTTCTCGCGACTTGCCGTAAACGTGGACTCCAGCCACCGTCAGGGAACCAACGATCCAGAATGCGCCCCAAAAACGTGTCTTGGGTGCGCCCAACCAAACCGCGATGCCGGCGAATGCCGCCGCGACCAAATACCATCCCGGACAGAAGCAAAGCAGTAGAAAACCAAGGAAGAACAAAGCGATGCAAACGGCTAAACTGATTCTTGCAAGGCCCGCTTTCACGACGCACGTTTGCCGCCGAGTCTCCTACACTCCGTAAGACCCCGTGCGACTCTGTCTCTGTCGTTCGATCAGCTCGATTTCGTAACCTTCCGGGGCGTCGATGAAGGCGAAGACGGTGCCGCTGGAGGTCCTGGTCGGGCCGTCGGTATATTTCAAGCCGAGCCTGGCGAGGTGTTTCCCGAACTCCTCCAGGTTGTCCACTTCGAAGGCCAGATGCGTCAGGTCCGGCTGCACCTGCACCGGGCCGCTCGAGGGGAAGCTGCAAAGTTCTATCTGTTCCTCGCTCTCCGGCGCCTGGAGAAAGACCAGTTCCGAACCGCGCGGGGATTTGTGCCGGCGAATTTCCTCCAGGCCAAGAACGTCCTTGTAAAATTTCACCGCCTTTTCCAGGTCGTTCACGCGATAGCGCGTGTGCAACAGTTTTCTCGCTTTCATGGGCAGGAACCATAGACCAACCGCGCCACAACCTCAACCCTGGCGGAGGAACGGGTTGTTATGGAGGAGACCGTGCGATGGACCGCGCGGTGGCCCGCAAATCACGCCATTCGTGTCAATCCGCGTAGTTCGTATCTCATCCGCGCGGACAAATCCGCTTGCCGCGAGGGAGCAGTATGCGTTACGACAACGCGCGTGAATGGGCGACCGCAATGGAACTGGTTCGTGATTCTGATTTGTCTTGGCGCCTCGGCCTCGGCTCACGCGCAGATCGATCCGGAAAAACGACGGCTCTTTCAGCTCGGGTACAATCAGCCGCTTCAGGGCCGCGGACCGCTCTCCGGTTATTTGTTTTACTATTTCAACGAGCCGGGGTTCCTGCAAACCAACCTCACGCTGCGGCTGGCCATCGCGCCGGTCTATGTCGATTCCGAGCTGGGCATTCGTCATGTCCTGGGCCCGAACACGGACCTGGCGGTCGGTCTGGCGGGCGGCGGTTTTGCCGACAGTTACTCGGAAATGCGGCTGGGAAAACTCCTTCGCGAGGAATCCTTCACCGGCCATGGCGGCGAAGCCGCCGTCAGCCTGTATCACCGCTTCAATCCCGATCGGCAAATTCCGCTCAGCGCGATTGTACGCCTCCTCGGCCACTACACCGTTTTTGAGCGGGACGACGTCACGGCGCCCGGCTTCAAATTGCCGCCGGACCACGCCGCGCTGCATTGGCGGACCGGGCTGCGCTGGGGCGGACGGGAGCCGCTCATGCTGCCGTCGCTCGCCATGGAACTGTCCGCGTGGTACGAGGGTCAATATCGTACGGACGCGGAACCGTATGGTCTCAACGGCGACCGCGATTTGAAATATCATTCACATCTGTTCTGGGGACGCGCGCTGCTCGCCTATACGCTGCCGGAGTTGAAGCACAATTTTTCGGTAAGCCTGACTGCGGGGACGAGCCTGAACGCCGACCGTTTCAGCGCGTTTCGGATGGGGGGCGCGCTGCCGCTCATTTCGGAGTTTCCACTCACGCTGCCGGGTTATTACTTTCAGGAACTGAGCGCCGACCGCTTCGCGCTGCTCAGCGGCCAATATTCCCTGCCCTTGGACCGTGCGAAGCGATGGGGCTTGATGCTTTCGGCGGCAACGGCCGCCATTGAATACCTGCCCGGCCTCGAACAGCCGGGCCGATGGAACTCCGGCGTCGGCGGCGGAATTGTGTTTCGTTCGAAGTCCGAAGCGTGGCACATCGTTCTGGGCTATGCCTACGGCATCGACGCGATCCGCGACGGCGAACGTGGCGCGCACAGCGTTGGCATCCTCATTCAATATGACCTGGAAGCCGACCGGCGCGGCAAGAAACCGTTCTGGGACCCGTGGCTGAACCCGAACAAATGGCGCGGATTTGACCGGTTGTTTGGCCGTTAACCGCGGACTCCTGTCGGAACGGTGTTCTGCGTCCGCCGAACCGGCTTCGTGCCGAACAGGAGTTCGGCGCTCCATTCGCGCCGTTCATGGCCGCTCTGCGCGCAAAATATGGCGTCAGGGCTACCCATGAACCGTACAAAGCGCTCGGACAGATTCGTGTTGCATATGCGACATGAAATTGTCCAATCGGGTTCGTGGTCCCAATGCGCGACGAAAAAGTCGTGAGGGCTCTCCATGAACCGGAGTATGAAAGTTGTCACTGGCGTCCGCCACGGCTTTCCGCCACCATCCCTCGCGTCAATCGAATCGCCATGAAAAATGTCCGCGAAATACGCCGCCACTTCGCCAGCGACAATTACGCCGGCATTTGCCCCGAAGCCTGGTCCGCCCTGGCCGAGGCCAACCAGGGCCACACGGTCAGTTACGGGGACGACCCCTGGACGGCGCGCGCCGCCGACCTTATTCGCGACGTGTTCGAGATGCAGGCTGAAGTCTTTTTCGTCTTCAACGGCACGGCCGCCAACTCGCTGTCGCTGGCGTCCACCGGCCAATCCTATCACAGCGTCCTTTGTCACGAGATTGCGCACGTCGAAACGGACGAGTGCGGTGCGCCGGAGTTTTTTTCGAACGGCATGAAAGTCCTGCAGGTTTCCGGCGCCAATGGCAAGATCGATCCGGCGGGCATCGAACGCGCCGTCAAGAAGCGGAGCGACATCCATTATCCGAAGCCGCGGGCGGTCAGCATCACTCAAGCGACCGAGGTCGGCACCGTCTATTCGGTCGAGGAAATAAAAGCCCTCTGGGCGAAAACAAAGTCGCTCGGCCTCCGGTTGCACATGGACGGCGCGCGCTTCGCCAACGCCGTCGCGTCACTCGGCGTCCAGCCCAAGGAAATCACCTGGCAGGCCGGCGTGGACGTGCTCTCTTTCGGCGGCACAAAGAACGGCACGCAGGTTGGCGATGCCGTGGTCTTTTTCAACCGCGATTTGGCTGCTGAATTTGATTACCGCTGCAAACAGGCCGGCCAGCTCTGTTCGAAGATGCGTTTTCTCTCGGCGCCCTGGGTCGGCATGTTGCACGATGGCGCCTGGCTGCGCAACGCGGCCCGCGCCAACGCCATGGCGCGGCGGCTGCACGATCAGTTGCAGGAGATTTCGGAAGTCAAAATCCTCTTCCCGACGCAGGCCAACGCCGTGTTCGCCGACTTGCCGCCGCACGTGATCGTCGCGTTGCGCCGCGAAGGATGGAAGTTCTACACCTTCATCGGACAGGGCGGCTGCCGGCTCATGTGCGCGTGGGACACCACCGAAGAGGATGTGGACGGCTTCGTCTCCGACCTCAAAAGGCTCCTGGCCGAAGCGCCCAAGGATATTCCACCGGCAACGGCAGATCATCGGAAATTGTGACCCGCGGAAGGGTTGGGCAGGGTGAGTTCAAGAATCGTCGCAAGAGCCGTAGGGCGCGCTCCCCTTCAACGCTTCCACGCTCCAACGCTTCAATGCTTCAATGCTCCAACCCCATCCTCAAACAGACATCGCTCGATCTCCTGATACGTGCGGACCACCCTGGTCGCGCGCGCGAGCTGTTCCGGGGGTAACGAATTGGTAATCGCCAGGACCGTCATCCCCGCGGCCAGGGCGGCCTCCACTCCGGCCGCGGAATCTTCAATCACGCAGCAACCCTTCGGCGCCACGCGGAGCAACTCGGCCGCCCGCAGAAAAATGTCAGGCGCCGGCTTGCCGTGGGCCACATCTTCCGAGCTGACGACGGCACGGAAGAAATGTCGCAGCCCGCGCAGGTCCAGAACTGCGTTAATGGTCGGGTGCCGGGAGCCGGAGGCCAACGCCAGCGGATAACGCGCCTCCACTTTTTCCAGCAGTTCAAGCAATCCGTCAAAAATCGGTTCTTCGCGCCGGAGCAACCCGGCGAATTTCTCCTCTTTCCGCGCCAGCAATGCTTCGAGCGATTCCGGCGGCCGGTGCCGCGCGATAAAATCGCGCCAGACGACCCGGTCGGATTGGCCGTAATAAGCGGGAAAATCAATCCCATGGTTCCGGCCGTAGCCAATCTCCTCGAACACTTCACGAAAGGCGCGCTCGTGCAACGGCTCGCTGTCCACGATCACGCCGTCCATGTCGAAAATGACCGCCAGAAATTGTTTCGTCGTTGAGGGCATGAGGGCGACTTCACGTCGGCTTGAATATCAAGACGCAGACGGACCTTTCTCGTTCCGGCGCCGACGGGCAAAAGCCGGGCCCTCCGACCGTTCCACCAGGTGCAACAGGTTGCCTTCGCCATCTCTGAAAAACAGCACTCGTCCGCCGCCGCCCGCCGGCTTGATCGGCTCCTCGAAGATCACGCCGCGCCGGCGCAGCGCATCCCGAGCCGATTCAATCGAACCGACGCACAACGCCAGATGCCTCCAGCCCGCCAACCGGTTGTTGCCCGTTTCGGCGCGGGACACATCGGCCGGATAGATCTCGATCAGCGGTCCGCCGTTCAACTCGAGCAGGAATGCCGGCGGCGTCTTCCCGTCGGTGAACACCTCGCGCGCGCCCAGCACCCTCGCGTACCACTCCTTCAACCCGCCTGTGTCACGCGCCGCCAGACCGATGTGTTCCACCGAACAATTCATCCCTTAACCCTAATGTTGCATAAAATTCCCGTGACAACCTTTTGTTGCATATGCAACAAAAGGTTGTCACGGGCGTTTCCACTGAGCGACAGGTGTCGAAGACGAGAACGAGGACGATCCCGAATCACAACGTTGTCTCTCCAAGCTCGAGCAACCGCTTGAGCTGCGCTTCCGTCAGCGGCATCACCGACAACCGCGAGTTCCGGATGAGCGGCATCTCGTGCAAAACTTTGTCGGCCTTGATGGATTCCAGGCTGACCGGTTTCGTGAGCGCTTTGAGCGGCGCCAGGTCAACGCACGACCAGTCGCCTTCCCCGGCGCTTGGATCGGGATAGGCCTCCTTCGCGACGCGGGCGAGGCCGACGACCTGTTTTTCGCTGACGCTGTGATAGAAGAAAACGAGATCGCCCTTCTTCATTGTTCGGAGATGGTTTCGCGCCTGGAAATTTCGCACGCCGGTCCAGGCCGTCCCGCCGTCCCTGACGAAGGTCGCCCAGGAATAACTCTCCGGCTCCTCTTTCACCAACCAACCGTTTTTCGGCATGAGAGATTGTTACGTCTGAATGCGGGCCGGGAAAAGCCGGAAAAATCCTGTCGCAAAACGCGGCCCGCAATTGCAGGCGACGGCAAGCATCATCCAACGACGGTCAATGATTTCGTCGCCCAAATCAGCAATTCGCGCCGTGGTCACTTCCTGGCCTTGATCTTCGCCCAGCGTGCCTTCATCGCGGTGGAAATTCTGGCTTTGGCCGCCGCGCTGAGCTTTTTCCTCCTCGTCGGCGCAGCTTTCCTGCCCCTCGCCACTTGCCCACCTCGCCCGCCAATGAGCCGATCAATTGCCTTCTCCAAACGGTCAATCTGTTGCCGGATCGAGACAGCACGTTTGAGTTGTTGGACCGATAGTTGAGTCAACGGGTTGTTTGTCATGCCTTTTCAGTAAAGGCAGATGTAGGCTCAAGTCAAGCGATGATGCAAACCAGCTCAGGTCGCCCCGGCAGGCGTGGAGGATCCGCGCCCGGTTTTGAACTCTTGCTTCGGCGAAACCGGAGGTGATATCCTGCGGCCCGAATTTCCAACGCCAAAAGCGCAAGAGATCGTCGGGGCCGGATGCGGTGACGTGACAGCCAAGAAGCACGGCGACGCGCCAGCGTTGTTGCGGAAAAGTCGCAAAATCACAAGCCTTGGTTCGGAAGAGTATTATGTCAACGCACCTGGAAGAGTCGTTGCAACGGGATATCGATCGTATCCGCGGCAAGGTGCTCGAGATGTCCGGCCTGTGCGAGCGGGCGCTGCAGGATTGCCTGGGCGCATTGAAGGAGCGGAACCGGCAACTGGCCTACTCGGTCATCCTGCGCGACCGGCGCATCGACAAACTGGAAAAGGAATTGGACCGGCTGTGCCTGGAGTTCCTGGTGCGGCAGCAGCCGGTGGCCGGACCGTTGCGCTTTGCCTACGGCACAATTCGCATCAACCTCGAACTGGAGCGCGTGGGGGACTACGCGGAGAGCATCGCCCGCCAGTCGCTCAAGCTGATGCCGCTGGACATAGCCATTCCGATCGATCGGCTGGAGGAGATCGCCGGACTCTCCATCGCGATGCTGCACGACGCCATCAAGGCGTTTGTCGCTCAGGACCCCGAGTTGGCGCGCAGGACCGTCGAGACGGAAGAGGCCGTGGACGTGCTCAAGAGCAATTTGAACAAGGATTTCGTCGCTCTCTTTCGCGAAAGCAAGATACCCTTCGAGGCGCTCAATCCGCTGATGATGATCGCGCGGCGCCTGGAGCGGGTGTCCGACCAGGCCAAGAACATCTGCATGGAAGTGCTCTACATGTGCACGGGCGAATACGCGCGTCACCAGGGCACGGAGGCGTATCGGCTGTTGTTCGTGGACGAACACAACGCCTGCAACAGCCAGATGGCCGAGGCCATCGCCAATTCGCTCAACCAACCGAACCTGATCTTCAGCAGCGCCGGCCTGGAGCCGCGACCCATCGCCGCCGCCACCATCGAGTTCCTCGAGGCCAAGGGCCTCGACACCTCCCGCCTGCATCCCAAGGCGGTGAACGAGGTGCCGAACCTCGACCATTACCACATCGTCGTGGCCCTGGCGAAAGAGGTGCAGAAGGCCTTCCCGCCGGCGCCGCGCAAGATCGTGTTCCTTGACTGGAATGTCAGCGATCCAACGAAGGTTCAGGGCACGCCTGCGGAAGTCAGGGCGGCCTATGAGCAGACCTACCGGTTGCTTCACGAACACACCAAAGACCTCGTGGAAGCCGTTCTCGGAGACGAAGACGAATAGAAAAAGAGCACGCCATGACCAAAAGCACGCAATTCCAACGGGGTATTCGGCTGGGCGCCATGACCGCGCTCGCCGCGGGCCTGCTGCTCACCGGCTGCAGCAAAAAGGACAGCGCGGGCGGCGGCAGCAAAGGGGCGGTCACTGCCATCCAGAACATCGGTTCCGACACGATGGTGAACCTTGCCCAGGCCTGGGCCGAGGCCTACGGCAAAGTTGAGCCGTCCATCTCCGTTGAAGTGTCCGGCGGCGGCTCGGGCATCGGCATCGCGGCGCTGATCAACGGTACGTGCGATATCGCCAACTGCAGCCGCAAGCTGGAGCCCGATGAGGTCGAGAAGTGCAAGGCCAGGCACGGGCATGAGCCCAAGGAATACCTCGTCGGCTACGATGCCCTGAGCATCTACGTCCATCCCGGCAATCCGTTAAATGAAATCAGCCTCGAGGAGTTGGGCGAGATTTATCGCGAAGGCGGCACCATCGACAAATGGTCGCAACTCGGAGTGACCCTCCCGGGCGGCGACGAGATTATCCGCGTCAGCCGCCAGAATAATTCGGGCACCTACCATTACTTCCGCGAGACGGTGGTGGGCAAGAAAAGCGATTTCAAACTTGGATCCCGCGACATGAACGGTTCGAAGGATGTGGTAGAGCTGGTGTCTCGCACGCCCAATGCCATCGGCTATTCCGGCCTCGGTTACGCAACCAAGTCCGTGAAGATCCTCAAGGTTTCCGCCAAGAAAGGCCAGCCGGGCGTGGCGCCCAGCATCGAGAGCACCTGGAACAAGACTTACCCGATCGCCCGGCCCATGTTCATGTATTGCCCCGGCGCACCGCCGTCCCACGTGCAGAAATACCTGGACTGGATCGTGACGGACGCCGGCCAGGCCATCGTGAAGGAGTCCGGCTACGTTCCGTTGCCGAAGAAGTAATTTCATCCCCACGCAGCAGCAGTCGAAGACCGGCGTCACGCAAATCCGAACGAAGGACAAGAAATGGAGATGGAGACCACCGGAGGCCGACCGAGCTCCGCGGCGGTGGCGCCCGGGCCGCGCGCACAGCGTCGCCGCTGGGAGATCCTCTTCGAACGGGGCATCGAACTGTT
The DNA here is from genome assembly GCA_035637175.1 of Haliangiales bacterium. Lineage (GTDB taxonomy): Bacteria > Verrucomicrobiota > Verrucomicrobiia > Limisphaerales > AV2 > AV2. The sequence continues at coordinate 16,571 of DASPXS010000130.1, forward strand.
GATCCGCCTGTGCGGCATGAGCGCTATAGTCTTTGTTTTCGCCATCTTCTTCTTCGTCTTCCGGGAAGGGGCGCCCATCCTGCCCAAACTCGACCTGCAAAAGTTCCTCTTCACGCCCCATTGGCATCCCACGTCGCTGGGACAGCCGCGCTATGGCGTGGGCGCGCTCATCCTCGGCACACTGAGCGTGACCGGGCTTTCGATGGCGCTGGCCGTGCCGTTCGGGCTGGGCGCGGCGGTGTTTGTCAGCGAGTTCTGCGGCAGCCGCACCCGGGAAGCGCTC
>DASPXS010000131.1:0-5162 GCA_035637175.1 Haliangiales bacterium
GGAGCGGGGTGTTACCTTTTTCTCGTGCCGCGGGTTGAACCGATTGCGTGGAGGCCTGGCGGAAATCCGAATGACGAATGACGAAAGAAGCCCGAAACCCGAAATCCGAACCAGCGATTCAGGAGCCGTTACTGAGCAGTCCGCAGGATATACGGCAAAACAAGAGTCATTCAGGAACTGTCACGGGGAAAAAGGTGGAATCGGGGCAACCCGTTTGCCGTCGATCATTTCCTCGAGATAATCCGACACGCGCACGACGATGCGTCCGAGGAACGCTGCGCCTTGCGCGGCCGTGGCCATGCCCGGTTTTGGATCCGGCTGTTCCTTCCACATGCCGGTGCGGACGTTCTCCGGAAAAGCAGCGAGCGCAATCGCGGTTTCAAATTCCTGCGCATGACCGGGAAGGTCATCCGGCAGCTTGTCGCCGCCCTTCAAGAGTTCTGTGGCGTCGGCTTCGGTCAACACATCCCAGTAGGACATGAACTGAAGATTGACCTGATACAAGCGGAGGAACTGGTCCCAGGTTGCTTGACAAGCGGAGATATTTCCACCGTGTCCGTTGAGGACCAAAACATTCCTGAATCCTGCCCGAACGACACTGTCCACCAGATCGGAGAGGGCGGTGAGGAACGTTCCGGGTTGCAACGACAAGGTTCCCGGATGGCGCATGTGATGTTCACTGATGCCGGCCATAACTCCCTCGGCCACGAGCACACGGGGGCGCAGACGCTCGGCCACCGCCGCCGCCACCTGACAGACGCTGCGCCAGTCGTGTTCCATCGCCAGATGCTCCAGATGCTGTTCGAGGGCGGCGACCGGCAGAATGCAGGCCTTCAATTCGCCCGATTGCATTCGTTGGCGGAACTCGCCGCGGGTGAGTTTGCGCAGCAGGACTTCGGGTTCATTCATGGCTTGCGTTCGCGAGCGGTCGGAGTCGTTGGATCGGATGGGAGCCGCTTTAAGGCGTCGCCGTTCGGTTGGATGCCTTCCGGTTCCGGTAAATCCGGAGTGATGATCCTCCAGGTGGCGCCCGTTTCGCGCAGGTTGCGAAAATCGCGCGCCTGGTAAGCAACGTTCAAGTGCGGCGTGTCGATGGGTCGTCCGCCCGCGAAACGCGAATCCATCGCCGCAGCGAGGATACCGGTCGTCAACAGAGTCCGCTCGATCGGGTAGGGCGCGCGTCGCTGGCGAAAATGGGTCTGGATCGCGTGGGCGAGGGCCTTGAACAAATTCCGGTTTTGCCACGGACCGACATAAAAACTGGCGGCGAGCGGCTTCGGTTCGCCCGAGATGCGACAGCCGAAATGCCACTTGACGCCGGCGCCCCGGCTGACGCCGAGCACGATGGCCCGCAAACCGTCGTGGTAATGGACCAGGATGCCATGGTGGACGAACGGCTCGCCGCTCTCCCCGGCGCGGGGCGGCCGAATCAAATCGGCCGCGGACGCATCAGCGACGGGCGAGTCGGTGGACAACGCCGCTTGGGCCAATTCCGCCGACCAGAATCCGTCGCTGGCCGCCTTCCACAGGGCCGCGCCCTCGAGAAACTGCACGCGCGAAGCCCCGGTTTCGGCGCCACGCCGAAACTCCACCATCGCCTGCAACACTTCGAGCCCGTGGAAATCGTACGATTCGACCGGGCCGGAGTGAATCGACACCGCTTCGACGATCCGGGCGCCGCGGGGAATTTCCAGGGGCGGACGTCGTTCGGCGAGGGGCACGGAGCTTCCCGCCATGAAAGGAATCCGCGTGCGGCGTGCGGTGTCATACATCTCTTTGGCCCAGTCCCAGCGATAGGAAAGGTGCTTGTCATTGTACAGCGGCGCCACACGACCGCTGCCTTGAAACACCGCGGCGATTTCGTCGAAGAACCGTTTCCGGGGATATTCCCTTTGGCCTTTTTCGTTGAGGGGATATTTTCCGTGTTCGCCGATGGACAACACGCCATCGACCGCGAGTGTGTCTCCGCCCAGGCAAAGGGCGCCGGCGATGGACGGATAGATTTTGATGTTGTATTTGGCGGCGACCTCTCGGGCCATGTCGCGGTCGGGAAACTGGTCCACGTAAAAGCTGGCGACCTCCATGCCGGGCGAGGTCAGTTTCCCATTGAACAAATAAGGCTCCAGAAAATTTTCCAGGAGAACGTGGGCGTGGCTGCGGTAGGTGAACTCGGTCAGAATGGCGGCGACTTTTAGACGCTCGCGATTCGCGGCGAATGCCGGAAGCGCCCACGAGTCAGTGCTGCCCGCGGCAATAGCGACCCCGGCCGACCATCGGCCCACCTGCCTGATGAACTGCCGGCGAGTGCGTGAAAATTGGGGACCGGGCAGTCTGTTCATCGAACGCTCAGTGGTGATGAGCTTGCTCCCTGAGAGTCAATTCCAGGGGAAGGTGGCCCGGCGAATTCATAGCAACGCCGAGTCGTCTTTCGCCTCCAATTTGGCGAGGCGTTTCTTGATGGTCTCGACGTTTTTCGTCAGTTCGAAAATGGTTTTGTAAATCTCTGCTTGCGCTTCCTTGTCGGCGAGGGCGGGCACGGCGGGATGGATGCGCATCAACTCGCGCGAGAGATTGTTGCACACGTCGCGGATTTGGCGGATGGCGGTGGGTTTGTCCACAGTATGTGTCGTTCGCCTTCTTTTAACCCGGAGAGCGGCTCGCGGGCAAACGAGAATTCACCGGCGGTATCCGGAATGATTTGCCATGATCTTAGGATTAACCGCGGAGGAGCCAGAAGTCGAACAGAAGAGAACGAAGCGAACGAAGGATTTTTTGGAAAGTACTTCGCGCTTTGTGTCTGGCCGGCACCTGTGTTGCCCTTCCCATGAACCGACCAAAGGACCGCCAGGTTTTGGACTGCGCCAGTCCTCTGGCGCTTTTCGATCTGGTCTGGGCGCGCAAAAGCGGCAGAGGACTGCCGCAGTCCAATACGTGATCGCGGCGGCGCACCCACCTCCGCGGTCCCTGGTCCCAAAGCGCGATTTTGAAATCGTGGAAGTTTTCCATGAACGTCCTTTCGTCCTCGATCGGATGTCTTGGCTTCGAGGACGAGGACGACGAGCACGAGGAGCACGAGGAAGAACGCGTTCATCGTCCGAATGCATGCGGATTAACAAGACGGGACTCTCCCATCGCACCCATTATCCCTGAACCATGGTTGAAGGGCTGGCGACTGAAGCCTCGGATTTTTGGCGGCCGAACCGCGTTCCCGCCCCGGCCGTTTAATACGAGTGCGTATAAAATGCTTGAGCGCGGTGAACCGATGTTGTCAAATGTGCGCCCATGAATTCATCCTCCCACGGGCAAAGGAAACTGACGCTCGTTGAATGGTTGATCCTGTTTGTTGCGATTCTTGGTTTTGCCTTCGACACCTATGAACTGTTGATGCTGCCATTGATCGCGCGCCCTGCGCTGGCCGAACTGCTGGCGGTGGACCCCGCGACGGCTTCCGGTAACGCCGCAATTCTGAAATGGACCGGCTACCTGATGTGGGGCAGCGCTGTTTCCGGCGGGGTTTTCGGATTGATTGGCGGCTGGCTGACGGACCGGTTTGGGCGAAAGCGCGTTCTGGTGTGGAGCATTTTTCTCTACGCGCTGTCGCCTCTGGCGGCGGCTTTCTGCAAATCCGCCGAAGCGCTGCTCGTTCTGCGCTGCACGACGTTCATCGGCGTGTGTGTCGAGTTCGTCGCCGCCGTCGCGTGGCTGGCCGAATTGTTTCCCGATCCCAAACAGCGGGAGAAGGTGCTCGGCTTTACGCAGGCGTTCTCCTCATTCGGCGGTCTGATGGTGGCGGGCGCCTATTATCTTGCGGTGACCTATGGACAACACTGGCCGGCGATTCACGGCGCGCACGTTGCGTGGCGCTACACGCTCATTTCGGGCCTTATCCCGGCGATACCTTTGATGTTTCTGCTTCCCTTGCTGCCGGAGTCGCCGGCGTGGAAGGAAAGACGGGCGGCGGGAACGTTGAAACGCCCCACGATCGCGGAACTTTTCCAGCCTGCGTTCCGCCGGACGACGATTGCCACGGCGATTTTGTTCGCCTGCGCTTACGGCGCGGCCTTCGGGGCGATCCAAATGACGCCGCAAATTGTGCCCGGTCTCGTGCCCGGCCTGCCCGAGCTGGCCAAACTGCGAAAGCAGGTGGACGTCGCGCAACAAAAGGGCGAAGACACCCGGGAGATGAAAAAACGCATCGCGGAACTCAGCAAAGAGCAGGGACAGATCATCAGCAACGTGCAAACCCACCAGGAGATGGGCGGTCTGGCCGGAAGATTTGCATTGGCGTGGCTCGCGATAGTTATTGTCGGACGAAAAGCGTTGTTGCGGGTTTTCCAGATTCCCGGTTTGGTTTTGATTCCTTTGGTTTTCCTGTTTCCGGCCACCAACAACCTGGAGTATTTCAAATGGGGCATTGCCCTGGCCGGCTTCTTCACCATAGCGCAATTCAGTTTCTGGGGAAATTATCTGCCGCGCGTGTATCCGGTGCACTTGCGTGGAACGGGAGAAAGTTTCGCCGCAAACGTTGGCGGCCGGATGATTGGCACATCGGGCGCGTTCATTACCACCAACCTTGCGCTCGCTATGCCGGGCGCGACGAATTCGATCAAACTCGCCTACGCCGCCGCCGCCGTCGCCTTTCTGGTTTACGCGGTTGGCTTTCTCACGTCGTTCTGGCTCCCGGAACCGCCGCAGGAACAATTGCCCGATTAAAGGCGCATGTCGCTCTGCGCCGCGACGGGAAAGCGACATTCGAGATTGAATATTGGCGGTGTGACATCCAAAGTCCGGGCCGCATGACCATCGCCCGGGCCTCGGTCCTCGAGCAGTTCAACGCCCCGCTTCAGGCGCGTGAATATCCCCTGCCGTCGCGACTGGAACCCGGTGCCGCGCTCGTTCGCACCGAGATGGCCGGCATCTGCGGGACCGATGTTCATCTGTGGAAAGGACAGCTCCCGATTTCTTTGCCCGTTATCCTGGGGCATGAAACCGTCGGGCGAATCGATCAACTGGGCGAGGGGCTGGAACACGACTGGACGGGCAAGCCGTTAAAAACCGGCGACCGCGTGACCTGGACTTCGACGACTTCCTGCGGCCAGTGTTACTATTGCGCAGAGAAGCAGCAGCCGACCCGGTGTCCGCAGCGCCGCGCTTATGGCATC
>DASPXS010000132.1:0-3500 GCA_035637175.1 Haliangiales bacterium
GGGAAGTCAGGTTCCACCGGGAAAAGGAAGTGCGCCGATGCCTGGCCGAAGCCGTGCGGCGGACGCTGCTCGATTTTCACGCGGAACCGGCCAGGGGCGGGTTGCCCGTTGAGAGTTCGAAGGGGGCGACCGGGAACCCACCGTCGTTGCCGTCCGGCCCCCCAGCGTCCGCGGCAAAGCAGCCTGAGCCCGCCGTTCCGTCTTCACGGGATTTGCCCGATCTCCTCTCGCCGACGCCGAACAGGCCAATCGCCGAATGGCCATCGCCCGCGACCGCGGCCGCGGACACATCCTCCGCTGCGGCTCCCCGCCAACCCGCGATCGACACCCCGCATTCCGCGGTCCACGGTCCGCATGCAACGGCGCCGCCGGTTTCCCCCGCAGCGGTGCCGCTGCTCAAAGTGCCGCTGCGTCTGATCGGCGTCGTTGGCCGGCTTTATGTCGTGCTCGAATCCGACCGCGGCCTTGTGTTGATGGACCAGCACGCCGCCCACGAACGGATCCTCTACGAGCAAATGCTGCGTCGCCTGGAACAGGGCGACGCGCCCTCGCAACGATTGTTGCTGCCGGAAACGGTCGAGTTGTCGCCCCGTGACGCGCAGTTTCTGCGCGAGCACCTGCGGATTCTGGGGCGGCTGGGCGTCGGCTTGAGCGAATTCGGCGAACGCACGTTTCTGCTCGATGGCCTCCCGCCGTTCGTCAAGGTTTCGGATGCCCGTCGCTTCGTTCTGGAGCTGATCGATGAGCTGATCGCCGCCGGCCAGGAGGTGAATTCACTTCGACTGGGCGAGCAGACCGTCGCCCGCACCGTCTGTCGCCACGCCGTGAAAGCAAATGACCCTCTGGCCGGTCCCGAGCTGGAAAACCTGCTGAACGACCTGCGCCATTGCGCGATGCCTTATACCTGCCCGCACGGCCGTCCGACATTGATCGAGATGAATTACCGCGAGCTGGAAAAGAAATTCGGACGAACGCAGTAAATCACCGGTTTTCCGCGATTTGAGGGGCGCAACATTTGGATCCGCCCGGAAAGTTCCCGGCACGGAACTACGGCAGCCAAAGGCGCGGAGCTCGCGAGCTGCAGCCTGTCCGCGTGCTGAGGTGCGTTGGGTTTAATCCGGCACTCAACTCGCGGCCAAACTACTCCCGGTCACAGACCCCTTGCAGACCCGCAGGACGTCCGCCCGCGATGGCGTTGTGGAGTCCTTCAACGGTTTCCCTGCTGGCGAAATGTTCGGCGGTGGTGTTGAATTCCAGACATGAACCCACTCACCTATCTCGCGATGAAACGATGTTGGCGGGTCGTTCTTTGTTTTTTTGCCGGTTTCCTGAGTCTGCCGCTTTCCGGCGCTGCTCCGCCGTCCCCGCCGAATATTGTCTTGATTCTGGCGGATGATCTCGGCTGGACTGATCTGTCGTGTTACGGCAGCGACCTGTACGAGACGCCGCATATTGACCGGCTCGCGCGTGACGGGATGAAGTTCACGCAGGCGTACTCAGCCTGCACCGTCTGTTCGCCCACGCGCGCGGCAATCCTGACCGGCAAATATCCCGCGCGCCTTCATGTCACGGATTGGATTCCCGGCTTGCCGCCTGAAAATCCGAAGCTGCTGGTCCCTTCGTGGACGAAATATCTGCCGCTCGAGGAAACCACCATCGCTCGCGCACTACGATCCGCAGGCTACGTCACCGCCAGCATCGGCAAGTGGCATCTCGGGGGTGAGGAATATTATCCTGAAAAGCACGGCTTCGACATCAATGTTGCGGGCAGTTCCGCGCCTTCGCCCCCGAGCTACTTCGCGCCTTACAAGATCGCCACGCTGCCGGAGGGTCCCAACGGCGAATACCTCACGGATCGGCTGGGCGACGAAGCCGTGCGGTTCATCGAGCAGCACAAGGACAATCCCTTTTTCCTTTATTTTCCGCACTTCGCCGTCCACACGCCCATTCAAGGCAAGGAGGCGCTCATACAAAAGTACCGCGCGAAAAAGCATCCCGGCCTGAAACAGACCAACGCAATTTATGCGGCCATGATCGAAAGCATGGATGATTCGATCGGCCGCATCCGCCGCAGACTGGATGAACTCAAGCTGGCCGATCACACCATCGTTATCTTCGCTTCCGACAACGGCGGCCGCGTGCCAACGACCTCGAATCATCCGCTCCGCGTCGGCAAAGGTTCCTGCTACGAAGGCGGCACGCGCGTTCCGCTCGTCGTGCATTGGCCCGGAGTGACGAAGCCCGGCAGCGTGTGTGAGACTCCGGTCATCAGCATGGATTTGTATCCGACCATTCTCGAGATCGCCGGTTTGCAGGAAGCTGCCCGCAAAGGCGTGGACGGCGCGAATCTTGTCCCGTTGCTGCGCCAGAACGGCGAGTTGCACCGCGAGGCGTTGTTCTGGCATTACCCGCATTACCAGCATTACCAACTCGGCGGCACCACGCCCTACGGCGCCATTCGCGCAGGCGATTTCAAGTTGATCGAGTTCTTTGACGACATGCGCGTGGAGCTTTACAACCTGCGCGAAGACATCGGTGAGCAGCGTAATTTGGCCGCCGAAATGCCGGCGAAGGTCAATGAACTGCGCGCCCGGTTGCACGCCTGGCGCAAGGAAGTCGGCGCGCAGATGCCCTCACGCAACCCGAACTACGATCCCTCGAAACCCGAACACGATCCCGCCACGAGGAAAGAGGCAGAGGCCGGCAAGGGATAACGCCGTGCGTTTTACATGTGCCGGAAGAGCAATTCCTGGCTCTCCCGATTCAGGTCGGCGAGGTTGCGGATGTCGTAGCGATTGCCGTCAACGTCGTTGAGGAGGATGCGGCCCGGGGCGGGCCGCTGGACGTTCTCGCGCAGGTTCCGCGTCGTGAACCGGCACACGCCCCGGTCTGTCTCCATCGTCCAATCCACGGTCCCAAAACGTTCCTTCGCGGCGACGATGCGTTTGACGGCCGGCACGAGATAGCGCCGCTCCAGATCCTCTTCAACCCGCTTCCGGTTCTCGACGCTCAGCTCCGCCGGATCGACGATCAGGCCTGCTTCCTTGTTCGCGTCGTCGCGGACACTCAGGAAGCGGCTGGGTTCGGAGAGCGGGAACGCGCGCAGGATGCCGACCTTCAAGTAGGAACGATCTCCTTCAACCGTCAGCCGCAGCGTGGCCCCGTGCTTGAAAAAGCGCAGCCTCTTCACGTCGAGCAGGGCCAATTGCGAGGCTTCGACGAGAGCGATGGAGTCCTCTTGCTGTTTCTTTTCGTCGGCAGGCGTGCTCATATCGTGGTGCTTCTCTATCCCGTAATCTCGATGATTTTGTTCATCTCCTGTTGCATCTCGACCAGGCGATAGAATTCGCCTTTCTTCCCGATCAATTCCTCGTGGGTGCCGACTTCGGCGACCTTGCCATCCTTGAGCACCACGAGCCGCGCGGCGTTGCGCAGTGTGCTCAGGCGATGCGCGATAGCAAAGGTGGTGCGGCCTTTGATCAGTCGCGCGATGGCGTCCT
>DASPXS010000133.1:0-2851 GCA_035637175.1 Haliangiales bacterium
GACGCGGACGGTTCGTTGCTCGGCATCTACCGGAAAATGCACATTCCCGACGACCCGCTCTACCACGAAAAGTTTTATTTCACGCCCGGCGATCTCGGTTTCAAGGTGTGGCAGACAAAACGCGCGAAGATCGGCGTGCTGATCTGCTGGGACCAGTGGTATCCCGAAGCGGCGCGCCTCACCGCTCTCCAAGGCGCGGAAATCCTTTTTTACCCGACCGCCATCGGGTGGCATCCGGGTGAAAAAAAAGAATACGGCGCCCTTCAACACGGCGCGTGGGAACTGACCCAGTGCAGCCACGCCGTGGACAACGGCTGCTACGTCGCGGTCACCAATCGGATCGGCCTGGAACGGCCGGCGGGCGGCGACGGCATCGAATTCTGGGGGCAAAGCTTCGTCGCCGGCACCTTCGGGCAGATTCTCGCCAAAGCCAGCACGGACAAGGAGGAAAACCTGATCGTGCCGGTGGACCTGGGAATAGTGGATGTGACGCGCACGCACTGGCCTTTTTTGCGCGACCGTCGGATTGATGCCTACCAGGGTTTAACCCAACGGTTGATTGATTAAACCTGGAACTACCTTCTTTCTCAGGCGGGGCTTCTGCGGCGTTCCAGAGTGATTGAAAATGTTGGCCAGCCGCAGAATCCGCGCACAGGCGAATTTTCCAGGATGGTCGCTTTCCGTTGCTCCGATCCATTGTCGATCTTAGTCTTGTTGCTCGTGAATTCTGTTTGGATCACCGGCGCCGCCGGACTCATCGGGCATTGCCTGGTGCAGACCGCCCCGCGTTTCGCCCCGGGCTGGCAAGTCGTCGGTCTGACCCGCGCGCAACTCGAATTGACTGACTTCGACGGCGTTCGCAGAATGTTCCACAAGCAGCCTCCGCAATTCATCATCCACTGCGCCGCGTTGAGCCGCAGCCCGGCCTGCCAGGAAAATCCGGTTCTGGCGCGAAAACTGAACGTCGAAGTCACGGCCTGTCTTGCTGAACTGGCGGCAGACATTCCGTTCATCCTTTTCTCCAGCGATCTGGTCTTTGACGGCCGCACCGGCAACTACGACGAATGCGCCCAACCGAATCCGTTGAGCGTTTACGCCGAAACCAAAGTGGCCGCCGAACAAATCGTCCTCGCCAACCCGAAACATAGCGTCGTTCGCACCTCGCTGAACGGCGGCGCGTCGCCCACGGGCGATCGCGGCTTCAATGAGGAGATGCGCCGCGCCTGGCAGGCCGGCAGGGCGCTGAACCTGTTTGTGGACGAATTCCGCTCTCCGCTGCCGGCAATGGTCACGGCGCGCGCGATTTGGGAGCTCGTGGCGCAAAACCGACCCGGCCTCTACCACCTCGCCGGCAGCGAACGATTGTCCCGCTGGCAGATGGGCCAACTGATCGCCGCGCGCTGGCCGCAGTTGAATCCGCGCATCGAACGCGCCTGGCGCAAAGACTATCCCGGCGCGCCACGGCCCGGCGACACGTCGCTCACCTGCGCCAAAATCCAGCGCCTGCTCTCCTTTCCTCTGCCCGGCCTTGCCGAGTGGTTGAAGGCGAATCCGAACGAACCGTTTTGATTCTTCGTCCGGCAACGAATACCATCCGCTACTGGCGCGTATTTGTCGCGAACCAGATATTCGCGAAAATTCGCGACAATTCGCGGATGAAAACAAAAACGTATCGCGGCCGTCTGGCCCCATCGCCCACCGGCTGCCTGCACCTCGGTCACGCGCGGACGTTCTGGATCGCGCAGGAACGCGCGGCGCAATGCGGCGGCACGCTGGTGTTGCGCAATGAAGACCTGGACGGCGCCCGGTGCAAAAAGGAATTCGTTTCGGCCCTGTTCGAAGACCTGCGCTGGTTCGGTTTTCGCTGGCAGGAAGGGCCGGACTGCGGCGGCCCCTTCGGCCCTTACACACAAAGCGAGCGGTTGCCTCTTTATCGTGCGGCGCTGGAAAAGCTTCGCGCCGGCGGCTTCATTTATCCCTGCACCTGCTCGCGCAAAGACATTCTTGCCGCGCTGAGCGCACCTCACGACGGTGACGATGAACCGGTCTATCCGGGAACGTGCCGTTCAAATCGTAAATCCGAAATCGTAAATCGTAAATTTTCGTGGCGCTTTCGCGTCCCTGACGGCGAGACCATTTCCTTCGACGACGGTCGCTGCGGCCCGCAACAATTTGTGGCGGGAAAGGATTTCGGCGATTCCATTGTCTGGCGGCATGACGACGTTCCGTCCTACCAACTCGCCGTGGTGGTTGATGACGCGGCCATGCAGATCAGCGAAGTCGTTCGTGGCGCCGACCTGTTGATGTCCACGGCGCGGCAGATTTTGCTTTTCCGCGCGCTTGGCCTGGAACCACCGGCTTTTTACCACTGCCCGCTGATGATCGACGAGCAGGGAGTCCGTCTCGCCAAACGCCACGACGCCCTCAGTTTGCGCGCGTTGCGCGAACGCGGGGAACCCCCCAAAACGTTGCGACAGCATTGGTGTTTGGTATGAACATGCTCGCCGAGCAGGAATTGCCAGAACGGCCGTCAACCTCGCGCAAGCGCAATTGGCAGGCTGCGTTCAAACTCGGAATCATCGCCTCGGGAGTTTTGTTGCTCGCCCTCGCCTTTTTCCCCTCCCGTCCCACCCCGGCCGACGACAAGGTGATCTGGCTGACGCCCGGCGAACTGGCCCGGATCAAGCGGGGGGGCCGCTGGCGCGAATGAAGGACAGATTGATGCAGTGGACCGCGTCGCACTGGAGATCCTATTGGAGCAGACCGTAAAACCGTGAGCAACAAACAGCACTAAAGCTGCATGTTTTTGCGCCTTTTGTGCCTTTTTGTGGCCATCGTTCGTGCCATCCAT
>DASPXS010000134.1:0-12260 GCA_035637175.1 Haliangiales bacterium
TCGGCGATTTCCTTCTTTTGCTGCCCGGTGAGCCTGGTCACCGGCGACTTTTTGTTCAGTCGCTCCATGGCGAGTTCATAAGCGGTTTTCATGATTGCATTGTCAGTAGTCCGTGGTCAGTTGTCAGTAGCAATAAGTGCCGGCGGGTCTGCCCACGACTGACTACTGATTACTGATCACTGATTACCGACTACTGATTACCGACTACCTATTACCGACCTGCGGTTTCTTTTTCCACGGCATGTCGGGAAACTTCGTCGGCACCTTGACGTCTTGTTTCGGGGGTTGCGCCATCTGCAGGTGCGGGTCGGTCGGCGCTGCCTGGCCGGGCGGCGCCATGTTGCCTTTCCACGACGCGATACGCGCTTGCAGGCCGTGGTGCTCGGCGGTTTTCTTGTCGCCGGCCTTCATGTAAAACAGCGAGAGATTCGTGTGAACGAGTTGTTCGTTTGGTCGAAGCTTTTCCGCCTTGTGCCCTTCGGCGATGGCCGTGGCGTAGTCGCCTTTGCGGCAGTAAGCCATGCCGAGCGCAAGTTGCGCGTCGAAATGCACCGGGTCTTCGGCCAGGATCGCATGCAACTTTGCGATGGCGGAATCGTAATCGCCCGTGCTGAAAGCGAACATCGCGTCGTCGTATCGTTCTTGTAGCGTCGGCATAAATCTCTTTGACAACCCATCGTATCGCATGAATGCAGTGGCCGCGCAAGCGCGGAAGCCGCGCGAGCTTGGCGGCGAGTCCTTGCGGTGGATCATGTGAGATGTTCTGAAAGGACACAAGGAAACCCGCGTTCGTGGATAAAATCGTCACGACCGTGAGGCGTGAATCTCGTGTTTCACCGCACTGGAAGTGTTCAGCTCCAAGTGGGGGATTGGATTTCATTGTCAGAAACCGGCCTCGCGAAGTTGCTGGTCGGCGCGTTGGGCGTGCCGGATGTCGCGCACGGTCTTCTTGTCTGCCCAACCTTGTTTCCAAGGTTTGCACATGCCACACGAGCGCGTCTTGCGCGCCTTGATTCGGCGCTGTATCAGTTTCGTTTTCATGGTGGTTTGCGTTTCCGATCAGCCGTCTGGTCCCCACCGCTTCTTCTATCACGCAACGCTTGTTGAGCGAACACAGGCGGTTGCCTGGAATGTAACCGTCATGACCGAGAGTGACAACTTCTCGCCGGTGCCAAAGTCGCCCAGTGCGATTTCAAAGGCGCAGCCGGGCGCGAAGCGCATTCTGCGCGGCATGCCCGTGCACACGCTAGCCCCGAGAGGAACCGAAACGAATCCGTTAGTTTTCGGCGGGCGGTCTTGCAGTGAAATTGCGCCTCGGATACCCTTTCGAGTATGGTGCGGCCGCGCTTGCACTGGATTCAGGCATGGCAGACCACGCATCAAACAGAATGAATCTGCAGATCAAAATCATTTCGACCGATTTCGATGGAACGCTGTTCGCGGAATTTGAAAACCCGCCGGTGCCCGGCGAGTTGGAGCGCCTGATTGGCCTTTGGCAGGAAGCCGGGGTCAAATGGGTAATCAATACCGGTCGCGACCTTTCGAGCCTGTTGGAGGCACTGGCCCGCGCGCATCTCAGCGTGCGGCCGGACTACCTGGTGCTGGTGGAACGCGAGATTTACGCCCATGAAAAAGCCCGCTATGTCGGTTGGGAGGACTGGAACCGCTCCTGCGCGCAGGCGCATCGGGAATTGTTTGCCCGCGTGCGTGCCGACCTGCCGCAGTTGGTGGCCTGGGTGAACCAACGCTTCGACGCGTCGGTGTATGAAGATTCCTATTCTCCTTTCTGTCTCATCGCGGAGAACAACGGCGACGCCGACGTCATCCATGATTATTTGAAGGAATATTGCGCCCGGGTGCCGGGATTGACGGTGGTGCGCAACGACGTTTACGCCCGGTTCAGCCACGAAGCGTACAGCAAAGGCACGGCCTTGACCGAAATCGCGCGGCGACTGGGCGTCGGTCCCGACCACATTCTGGCTGCGGGGGATCATTTGAACGATCTGCCGATGCTCACGCGCGAGCGGGCGCGCTGGCTGGTGGCGCCCGCCAACGCGATTGAACTGGTCAAGCAGACGGTGCGGCGGCAGGAAGGTTTCGTGAGCGACGAACCGCACGGTTACGGCGTGGCGCGCGGGCTGGAATTTTTTCTCGGATCACCGGCGCGGTTCGCAACAAATCTTAATTCAAAAACCTGACGTATTAACCGCTCTAATTCCCGCAGCCCGGTGTTTTGGCGGCGAATTTCAAATCGGGCGCAAGCGTTTCTTTGTCAATGTGATACGGCTTCAGATAAACGTTTGACAGTGAGGCGGGCAATGTTAGTGTGACTCTGCAATCGGCTTGGCCCCTCCACAATCTCACGTGCGGGTGCAACGCTGCCGACAGACATCACTGCTGATCACTGCTGTTAATTAAAATCTTTCATGAACGAAGCAACAATGACCGCCCCGGCGTCGGGTGGGAGGCCCAAAGTCTCGAAGATATCCGAAGCGGTCATACGGATCGCGGGCAATTCTCAGGACGGCATCCAGGCCATCGGCGGTTTCCTGGCGCGCCTGGCCGGACGGAGCGAACAGGAGGTCATGACCTTCATGACCATCCCCTCCACCATCTCCGGCGGGCCGTCGATCTTCCAGGTGCGCGTCGGTTCCGGCGAAGTGTTGAGCCCCGGCGACGACGCGGACATGCTGATCGCGTTTTACCAGCATTCCTACGAAGGCCATCTCAATTCGCTGCGCAAAGGCGGCATCGTTTTGTATGACAGCGATCACGTGCAGCCCAAGCCGGAGTGGCAACAGGAATACCGCCACCTGGGCGTGGCCATTTCGTCCCTGACCGTCGAGTCGATCGGCGGCACCGGCAAGGACAAGGGCAAAAACATGTTTGTGCTCGGACTGGTCGCGAAAATGTTCGATCTGAACGTGCCCAAACTCGAGAAGCTCATCGGCGAACGATTCGGCGGCAAGGACGAAAGCATTTTGAACAATGCTTTGACGGCCTTCCACGCCGGTTACAGTCACTCGCTCGAAAAAGTCCTCGAGACGTTCCAATTTGTCGAAGGCCAGAAGCGGGCCGGTCAACAGGTGGTCATGAACGGCAACGAAGCGCTGGGCTACGGATTGATCGCGGCCGGCGTCCGGTTCGGCGCCGGCTACCCGATTACGCCCTGGTCGGACATCATGGAACTGTTGCGGCGCGAGTTGCCCAAGTACGGCGGCACCTTTGTCCAATGCGAAGATGAGATTGCATCCATCTCGATGGCGCTGGGCGCGAGCTACGCCGGGCGCGTGGCGGTGACCGGTTCCAGCGGTCCGGGCGTCTCATTGAAAACCGAAGCGCTCGGGTACGCAGTGATGGCCGAGTTGCCGCTGGTGCTGATTGACGTGCAACGCGGCGGGCCGTCCACCGGCATGCCGACGAGCGTCGAGCAGTCTGACCTTAACCTCGCCTGTTTCGGCGGACACGGCGATTCACCGCGTGTCGTCCTGGCGCCGGCCAATGTCGAGGATTGTTTCCACACCGCCATTGAAGCCGTCAATATCGCCCGCAAATACAGCGTGCCGGTCGTCATCCTGACGGACCAGGCCATCG
Organism: Haliangiales bacterium; assembly: GCA_035637175.1. Lineage (GTDB taxonomy): Bacteria > Verrucomicrobiota > Verrucomicrobiia > Limisphaerales > AV2 > AV2. The sequence continues at coordinate 3,595 of DASPXS010000134.1, forward strand.
CCACGCGCATCGAGGCGTTCGAAGAACCCAATCTCGAGAAAGTTTGTCAGAACATCTCGCCTGATTTGACGCCGCTGCCGGATCACAAGCCTTACGACTTGTCGGCGCCGGATGGGGTGACGCATCACGCTGCGCCAGGCACCCGCATCGCCAGCGGCCGATATCCTGTCGTGACCGGCCTGGAACATGACGAGATGGGACATCCGACCGGCAGGCCCGACCTGCACATGAAAATGTCGGCCAAACGCCGCAGGAAATTGCAGACCCTCGCCGCCACGCTGCCGACGCCGCAGGTTTACGGCCCCCCGGAGGGAAATGTCCTTCTGGTCGGCTGGGGATCCAATCAGGGACCGATCCGGGAAGCGATCGATCGCGCCCGCGCCGCCGGCGACAGCGTTTCGGCGCTGCACATTCGTTACATCAACCCGCTGCCCAACGGCCTTGAAAATATTTTCTCCGGGTTCAATCACGTCTTTGTTGTCGAGTTGAACGACGAAGGCATTTACGGCTACGGGCAACTGGCCGGATTATTGCGCGCCCGCTATTGCGACCCGAAAATCCGCGGCATCAACAAGACCGACGGCCTGACCTTCAAAGTGAAGGAAATCCTGGGGCAGGTGAAAGAGAAACTGGCCGAGTCGAACCAGGAAATTGCACGAGACTAATGAACAGGCGAGGGACAGCACTACGCAATGGAAATTCACGAACGGCTGGCTATCTTTTATCGTCGGCTGGAGGCTGCTGCTCCGGCAACGAACGCGGACGAAGCCTTGAACCTGGTTTGCCGCTTGATCGAACAGGTCGAGGACGAGTTCTGTGCGGTGCCGCGCGAAGAACCGCCACCGCTGAAATTTACCGGTCGCATGTACCCGCCGCAACAAGATCGGGTCCGCCGCCTACCCGAAGGCGGGGTGGTTGCCAATACGAGGCGGCACCGGATCTACTGCCAACCGGATGGCACGATCAGCATCGTTCACGTGCCTAGCCGCAAAACAGTGATGACCAAAGACGGAAGAAAATCATGAACACGCCACAGCAAATTCAAGACCTGGTGGCGGAGATCGTGCATGCTTACCCGGCAGCGCAGTTGGAGTTGGATCCGCTTCCTTCCGGGGTTTGCTTTTTGTGGGTGACCATAGCCGACCGCAATTTTGTCCTTGAGTACTCGCCTCGCCAAGGAACTGGGGTTTCGGAGAACCTGCCCAACACCCCGCCCTTCGGGGGACACGAGCATGGCTTCGCCTCGCTCGACGAAGCGGTCAATTTTTTCAAACAAATGCTCGCCCAAGCCGCTCGGGAAGTATTTTCAACCGCTGCTTCCCGGACGTAGTCACTGAATATGAGTTCGCCATCCATTGAAATTCCAAACCGCGGCGGCAACATTACGGCCGTCCCGTCGTTGCCCGACACCGAGCGCAAACCGCTGTCCAAAAAGGAAATCTCGGCCGACCATCCGACCTGGTGTCCGGGTTGCGGCGATTTCTCCGTGCTCGCGCTTTATTTCAAGCTGATCGAGAAGCGCAAGCTGTGGCACGAGAGAATCACCACCATCGCCGGCATCGGTTGCTCCAGCCGCTTCCCGTATTTCGTTCAGGCGCACGGCGTGCATTACATTCACGGGCGCGCGCTGCCCTTCGCCAGCGGTGTTTCGCTGAGCCGGCCTGACCTGCACGTGTTCGTCTTCGGCGGCGACGGTGACGCCTTCTCCATCGGCGGCAACCATTTCAATCACACCGCCCGCAAGAACGTCCGAATGAGCTACGTGGTCATGGACAACTGGGTTTATGGCCTGACCAAGAAACAGACTTCGCCGACGTCGCCTCCCGGCTTCAAGAGCAAGACCGACATCTGGGGCGCGGTTGATCAGCCGATCAATCCGATGAAACAGGCGATCTCCGCCGGCGCCACGTTCGTGGCGCGCACGACCTCGACCAATCCGAACCACGTCCTCCAGATGATGGAAGCGGCGATGGACCACGACGGGTTCGGCTTCATCGAGTGCCTCAGCGAATGCGTCGAGTTTTACCCCGGCGCATTTGATTCGTCGAACCCGCGCAAAGGCGGCGCTTTCAACCTCGTGCCGGAGAGCCACGACGTGACCGACGAAATCGCGGCCTACAAACTGGCGGATGAGCCGTTCCCCGGCAAATTCGGCATTTTCTACAGGGTCAACCGCCCGACGAAGAACAAGTTGGAAGCGGACATCGACGCGAAGGCGCGGGAAAAGGTCAAAGGGCTCAAGGACTGGCAAATCCTGCAGCAAAACTTCGACAAGATGAAGTAAGCGGTTCGTTCGCGATTCAAGCAGTCGCTGAAGACGCGACGCCACCGGCGCTCTTTGCCGCTTCCAGATCACTCCTGCGTTGGGCCATGCTTTTGAAGAATTCGTAGCCCTCACGCAGACGGCGCACGCAGACGTCTTTGTCTTCCAGCATCGTCTTGATGATGCGGAGAATCGGTTTCGGGCGGAGATAGTAGCGGTGGTAGAAGCGCTCGACGGACTCGAAGATTTCTTCCTTGCCCAGGCCGGGATATTCCAGTGAACTCTGCTGGAACCCGTCTTCTTCCACGAGATCGGTCTTGTCTTTCTTGACGAACCAGCCGTTCTGGCGGGCCATCTCGAACAGTTCGGTGCCCGGGTAGGGCGCCGCCAGGCTGACCTGAATGCTGAAGACGTCGAGTTCTTGCGCGAAGCGGATCGTGTTCTCGATCGATTCCCTGGTTTCAACCGGGAGGCCCAGGATGAAGGTGCCGTGGATGACCACGCCGGCCCGGTGACAGGCTTTGGTAAAACGGCGCATCTCCTCCAGGCTCACGCCCTTCTTGATGCGGGTGAGAATGTCTTCGTTGCCGCTTTCGTAGCCCACCAGGAACAGGCGCAGGCCGGAGTCTTTGAAGAACCTGATCGTATCGTATTCGATGTTCGCTCGGCTGTTGCAGCTCCAGGTGAGGCCGAGCGGCGCAAGCTTTTTCGCGATCTCGCGGGCGCGCGGGAGGTTGGCGGTAAAGGTGTCGTCGTCGAAGAAGAACTCTTTGACCTGCGGAAAGAGTTTCTTCATGTAAGCCATTTCGTCGGCGACGTTCTGCGCGGAGCGGACGCGATATTTGTGCCCGCCGATGGTCTGCGGCCAGAGGCAGAAGGTGCATTGGGCGGGACAGCCGCGGCCGGTGTACATGCTCAGGTAGGGATGGAGCAGGTAGCCGATGAAATAGTTCTCGATCTTCAGGTCGCGCTTGTACACGTCGGCCACCCAGGGAAGCACGTCCATGTTCTGGATCATTTCCCGCTCGGGGTTATGAACGATCCTGCCTTCCTGGTTGCGAAAGGAGAGGCCGTCGATGGTTTCGAGCGGTCGGCCTTCGGCAACTTCCTTGCAGGTGAAATCGAATTCCTTGCGACCCACCCAATCAATGGCCCACGACGCCTTCAACGTCTCTGTCGGAAGCACCGCGGCGTGCGCGCCAACGAAACCGATCTTCGTCTCGGGCCGGTTCCGCTTGACGGCCTCGGCGACGCGGCAATCGTTCTTCAGCGAGGGCGTGCTGGTGTGGATGATGACCTGGTCGAAGTCTTTCGCGGTTGCGAGGCATTGTTGGATGTCAATGTGGTGCGGCGGACAGTCCAGCAGCTTTGCGTTCGGCACCAGGGCGGCGGGTTGCGCCAGCCAGGTGGGATACCAATAGCTGGTGATCTCACGGCGCGCCTGGTAGCGCGAGCCGGCCCCGCCGTCGAAGCCGTCGAAGCCGGGTGGAGAAAGGAAAAGGGTTTTGTTCATGAGAAAATAATCAGACGCTCGCAGAATGATTCATTCTTCCGCGCGTCGGGGAGGCTTACTCCGCCCCGGCAGCCGGGTTTTTTGCGATCTTCGCCCGCAACGGATCCCGCTGCGCCGTGTCACCGCTTCCGCACCCATGGCCGGTGGTGGCCTGTGCAGCGGCGGCGTTGATGACCGCCTTGGCCTCCGCGAGGTGGCCCTTGCCAATGCTCGCGCCATTGAAGGCCCGCACGTCGCGGCCGGTGATAGAGGGCTTGGGCTTCGGCCAGAAGTTGTATTTGAAATTCTTCCAGTTATCGCCGCGTTGGTAGTTTGTGCCGAGCGCGCCGCTGGGGTCGTAGCCGCAATGAACCAGGCAGTTCTCGCAACGGGAGTCGCGGGCGACGCCGTTGACCACGCCATATTTGTTCCAGTCCACTTTCTCCAGCATCTCCTGGTAGCGCCCGTAGTGACCGTCGGTCATCAGGTAGCAGGGCGCCTTCCAGCCTTTGATGTTGCGCGTGGGAATCGCCCAGGCAGTGCAGGTCAGCTCGCGTTTGCCGGCCAGGAATTCCTGATAGACGGTCGTGCCGAAAATCGTGAACGCCTTTCCCCAGTCGAGAATCTTCGCGAACTTCTTGCGCGTCATCTCGCGGGTGAGGAAGAAGTCTTTCGGGTCCCTGCCGAGGCGTTTTAACATGTCCTTCTTCGCGGCGTCGTAATCGTATCCGGGTGAAATCGTGTGGCCATCGACCCCGAGCCAGGAGAAGAATTTGAACATCCCCTCGATTTCCTGCATGTCGGTCTCTTTATAGACGGTCGTGTTGGTCGCGACCTGATAACCGAGAATCTTCGCCAGCCTGATCGCCTCGACGCATTCCCGGAAAACGCCTTCGCGCTCGACGATCAGGTCGTGCGTGTATTCCAGGCCGTCGATGTGGACGTTCCAATACATCCAGGTCGTCGGGCGAATGACGGTTTTCGCCCGGGCTTTGTCGTCCGCCTGGCGGATCGCTTCAGCGTCCTTGTCCGAAATCAATTTTTCTTCCAGCAATGTTGTCAGGGTCGGCTCCAGTGCGGGCGTGTAAATGGCCGCGAGGTAATCCTTCATCTTTTTCCGCATGAACATACCGTTGGTGCAGACATAAACGATGCGGCGCTGATCGAGCAGGCCGGCAACCAGTTCCTCGATTTTCGGGTAGATGAGCGGTTCGCCCCCGCAGATGGAAACCATGGGGGCGTCGCATTCCTGCGCGGAAGCGAGGCAATCCTCCAGGTCCATCATGTCTTTGAGGCTGGTGGAATATTCACGAATGCGGCCGCAGCCGGTGCATGTTAAATTGCACGTGTGCAAGGGCTCCAGTTGGAGCACCATGGCGAACTTGGGTGTCCGGGCCAGTTTATGCCTGATGATATGGCCGGCGATCTTCGCCGTCAGCGCGAGAGGGAATCGCATAGGATTTTAGTGAGATTGAGCCACCAGGGAAGGGGTCTCGGAAAGGGCGGGAACTGGATCTGCAGGCTGGACTGGTTCAGGCCGGGCTTGTTGTCCCAAACCGGGAAGGAAAAAGGTTGCCGGCGAAACACTGCCAGTGGCATTGATTCCGCTGCAGCCCGCGCCCAGCACGAGCACAAAGACCGGAATGATTGCCAACCACAGGGAATTCCAATTTACTCTCACCGGGCCAGTATAGGTCGGGTCCATATGATGGCAACAACTAATTCTGCGGTCAAAAGGAAGCGCTCCAGGCCCGTCATGAGCGAGCCGGGAGACTGCGGACCGATGCCGCAACGGCTTGGTTGGTGCCTGGGCCTCATCGGTTTATTCATGGCCGGCTGGCTCGGTTGCGGCGAAGACAATTCCAACTTCGCCCGACGCGCGGAAGAGAATTATCAGGAGGCGCGAAAACGATTTGAGAACAACACCAACGACGCCGAAGCCGCCTGGCAATTCGGTCGCGCCTGCTTCGACTGGGCCGATTTCGCGAAAGACGATGACCAGCGCGAAGCCATCGCCACTCAGGGCATCGCGGCCTGCCGTTCCTTGACCGCGCGCGATCCGAAATCGGCGCCCGGTCACTACTATCTGGCGATGGACCTCGCTCAACTGGCGCAGACCAAAACGCTGGGCGCGTTGAGGATCGTCGAGGAAATGGAACGTGAATTCCAATTAACCGCTGATCTGGACGCGAAGTTTGATTACGCCGGAGCGGACCGGAATCTCGGCCTGCTCTACTTCCAGGCGCCCGGCTGGCCTATCAGCATCGGCGACAAGAGCAAGGCACGTAAACATCTGGAGCGCGCCGTTGAACTGGCACCCGGCTACCCGGAGAACCATCTTTGCCTGCTCGAAGCGTATCTCAAATGGGGCGATCGGAAGAAAATCCAGCGCGAGTTGCGGGCCAGCGACGAACTGCTGCCGAAGGCGCGAAAGGAATTCACGGGCGAGGCCTGGGCGCAGAGCTGGGCAGACTGGGAGATCAGGTGGAAGAGAATTCAAGAGAAAGCCCGCAAGCTCAAAAAGTAGTATCCTGGATTACCGGGGCGTGCCCTCCAAATTCGCGAACGCTTTTCCCATGAACCGGCAGGCAGTGGGCAGGTGTCCGGCCAGTTGTGTTCGGCACGCAAAACGCTTGCCGCGTTTTGCCTCTCTCTCCCCGCGAGGAACGAGCGGGGAGAGAGTCGGAGAGAGGGGAAATTGATAAAAGGCGCCTCCTCTCCCAGGCCCTCTCCTCCCTTCCCGACAGTTGACCTTTTATTGCCGAATTCATTAACTGCTTTCATGCAATGGGTGTTTATCGCTCTGCTGGCGTTACTCGGGTCGGGTTGCTCCACAAACAAAGCCGCGGGTCCCGACGCGGGGGCTGCCGGAAAAAAGGCGCGCCAGGCGGCATCAGCCCCGGCCTCGTTCTCCACGGGAAAGGGCGCTTCGAAGCCGACCATCACCCCCGATGAAGAGTTGTCCGGCAAAGTGGTGTCGGTAAAGCCTGTCCTGCGGTTTGTGGTCATGGATTTCCCGGTTTTCAAGATGCCCGCCCTCGACCAACGATTGAACGTGTATCGCAACGGACAAAAGGTCGGTGAAGTCAAAGTCACGGGGCCGATGCGCGACACCATTATCGCCGGCGACATCACGGCCGGCGACGCGCAAGTGGGCGACGAAGTGAGGGAGCATTGAAGGGCGGCGCGGACGAGGTCAGTTATCCTCCGACCTCTGGCTTTTGACATCCGATTTCCGGTGGGCGTGTTTCTTCTGGTACGGTGAGTGGAGGTTGAAATAAATGCCGCAGAGCGGACGCTCACAATCGGTCTGGCTGAGGATGATGGTGAGTTGACGATCGAGCGCAATACCGTGGCGGAGATGCGGGCCGCGGTTCAGATAGGCTTTGATGGCCTTATCCATCAACCGGACCATCGACTCCTGGCATTCGTCCGGAGTCTTGTCGATGCAGACGATGTGCTTCTCGTAGCGCTTGAGCGCCTCGACCATCTCCGGCTTGAACATCTCGACAGTCAGATCCATGAGCACAGAAGTTAAAGAGTCCGCCCGCGAAGTGCAATAGGTGCGTGGGCGGCGAATTCAGTTGATTTTTTCCGCCGCCATCGTTTTCTTCGCCGGCGGTCGCGGACCGAAGAGGGCGGTGCCGATGCGAACCAGGGTCGCCCCTTCCTCGATGGCCACATCAAAATCGCCGCTCATGCCCATGCTCAACAGAGGCAGCGTCGCGCCGAGGATTTGTTCGCAACGCTTTTTCAATTCCCGCAACTGCCGGAAGATCGGCCGGGCTTTTTCCGGCTCGGGCGTCCAGGGTGCGAGGGTCATCAGGCCTTGAATCTCGATGCGCTGCAGCGCGTTGATTTGTGCCAGCTCCGCCAACAACCTGTCCGGTTGATAGCCAAACTTGCTGGCTTCGCCGGCCAGGTTGACCTCGAGCAGAATCGGCATCGTTTTGGCAGTCTGCCCGGCGCGTTTGTTGATTTCCTCCGCCAGCGCCAGGCTGTCAACGCTTTGTATCATTTCAAATAAGCGGACCGCGTCCCGGCACTTGTTGGATTGCAAGTGCCCGATCATGTGCCAGCGCAAACGGTCGGGGCAAAGGGGAATTTTCGCCTTCGCTTCCTGGACCTTGTTTTCAGCGAACCGATTCAAGCCGAGTCCGGCGGCGGCGCGCACGGCGGCGGGGGGCTGGCTCTTGCTGACGGGCAGCAGAGTTATCGAGTCCGGGTTTCTTGCGGCGCGGGCGCAGGCAGCCTCAATCCGATTTCGAATCGCGTTCAAGTTTTCGGCCAGGTCCATGTTCGGAGCATGCGGCAACGCTGCCGGGAAAACAAGGAAGGGTACTGTCTGTTGCCGTGCATTCACATTGCACACGCATTGAAATCGGCGGTGCCCCGTCTGACGGCGGAATGTGACTTCATTGGAATTCATTGATATCGGCCCATTTGTCGCCATGCGCTGGTTGGCACGGCGCCTGCCATTAGCAAGGGCGAGCGCATGAAAGAACTGGATTATCCGGAGAGGCATTATCTGAACGCCGCACTCGGCTGGCTCGAGCTTGGCAACCCGGCCGAAGCGAAGGCCGAGACAGACCAGATCTCGTGGCTGAACCGCTTTCATCCGGAGGTGTTCATCGTGCGGTGGCGGATTCACAGCAACCTGGGAAGGTGGGAGACGGCCCGCGACCTGGCCCACATCTTCAGCCGGGTCTGCCCGGATCGTCCCAGCGGCTGGCTCTGTCTTTCCTATAGCCTCTATAAACTGAAACGACCCGTGGAAGCGTACCTTCAACTGGTTCATCGCGCCGAAACATTTCCGCAGGTCAGCGCCATCCCCTACTTCCTGGCCTGTTATTCCTGGGAATTGGGCGATCACAAAGGCGCCGGCAAATGGCTTGCCAAATGGAAGGCCCT
>DASPXS010000135.1:0-9940 GCA_035637175.1 Haliangiales bacterium
AACGGATGTTCCGGCGTTACGCGCAGTTTGCGCCCGGCCACGGCCAGTTCCAAATAGTCCGCGGGTTGAACCTGGACGCACCCCTGCACCGTGGCGCGTCGAAGCTGCCCGTCACGGACGGTGAGCACCACGTCGCCCGGATTCAATCGTTCGATGGGAACATTACCGGCAGGCGTGAGAATGCGTGTCCCTTGCTCGAAACAACCGCCGCCACCGCGTCCCCAGGCCGATTGAACCAGGGCCAGCGCGAGCAGGACCGCGAATGCCAACCGCATTTTCATAGCGCTATTCTTGGACCGACTCAGATGCAGTCCGATTACAATCCGGTTGGCGGATTACACGCCGTTGCCGGTTTGGAAAGGAGGGCGGACAGGCTTGTCGGCAGCGCCCTCGGCAGTCCGCCTTCGCCAAGGTTACGGCGGAAAGCTCGGACACCCTCTCCCCCAGTGGGGGAGAGGGACGGGGTGAGGGGGTGCGCTGGTCCATGGAGAGCCCTTTTCGTTTTTCCGCATGCATTGGGACCCTGAACCGCGGAGGAAGGTGCGTCGGTTGCGATAGCGTCTTGGACTGCGGCAGTCCTCTGCCGCTTTTGCGTCCCTACCCGATCGAAAAGCGCCTGGGGACTGGCGCAGTCCAAAACCTGGCGGTCCTTTGGTCGGTTCCTGGAAAGCCCCCTTTCGTTTTTCCGCATGCATTGGGACCCTGAACCGCGGAGGAAAGTGCGTCGGTCGCGATAGCGTCTTGGACTGCGGCAGTCCTCTGCCGCTTTTGGGGCCCCAAGACCAGATCGAAAAGGGCCGGTGGTCTTGCGCAGTCCAAAACCGGGCGGTCATTTGCGCGCGGAGTGCGGGCAACTCAGTGCAACGCGGCGAGAATGCCGCCCAGGACCGCGGCCGCCACGACGATGCTGATGCCCACAACGCTGCCGGCGACGACCCGGCCGAAATACTGGGCGACGGCGATGTTGCCGCGCGCGATTTCCTTTTCTTCGTCGAGGTTCGGCGTCAAGCGTTCGATCAATCGCGGCAGCGCCAGCGACGCCCCGAGCACGAGCCCGACACCGACCAGCCCGCCCACAAACGAAAAGATGACCGCCCAACCGATGTTTTGCGCTACTTCGCTCATGTTGAGTTCTCTGTGTGTTCGCGACGATGACATTGGCTTCCCCGATTGCTGTCGCCTCAACCGGGAAAGAATTTGTTGCTCAACCAGATCAGCAGTCCAAGCAGAACGATGCCGAGGACCAAGCTGCCGGCAATCAATTTTTTCTCGACCGGCAAAAGCGGCTCATGCTCCATCTTTTTCAGTTCCTCGGAAAATTTGGGTTGGTCGGGCATCGTGAGTTGCTTTGGCTTCAGCCGGTCGCCAGCGGCGGTTTCATACCATGGAAAAAGAGCCAAGAAATGCCCAGGCCGATCCAGATGATGAACCCGAACAGGCAGACAAGATAGACCGCGGCCAGCCGGCCGATGCCTTCTTCCCACAGTTTTTTGAAATTTGAGACCACCCCGATGGTGAAGAAGGTCAGCACAAAAAACAAAACGCGGAAGACGTCCAGCCCGGCCGTGACGGTTTTTGCGGTCCCGATCCGCGCGGGTGAACCCAGGCAGAACAGGAGCAGGACCAAAAATGTCAGCCCGTAGCCGAGGACGAATTTGGGAAAGCGCTGCCAGATTTCGACGGCGCGCACTTTCTCGCCGGTCCGGTTTTCAATTCGGGAGCACCAGATGATCGCGAGGATGAACGACCAGACGCCGATGAACATATCGATGAAGACCTTGACGGTCGTCGCCGTCATGGTCATCCAACCTTCCTGGTATTTCACCCCGTCGTCGGCCATCGCCCTGGCGCGGATCAACGAATCCGCAATCGCGCCGCCGGCCACGGCGGCACCGTCAGTCTTTACGGCCAGTCCCATCCACGCGCCGGCGACCATCGGTTCGCGGTGCAGGAAACGTTGCGCGGCGAACGGCAGGAAAACCAGTTCGACGACCGCAAAGATCACCACCAGCGAGGAAACCATGACGGGCACAATGGGCCGGGCGCGAATCGCCGCGCCGGTGGCAATGGCCGCGGAAACGCCGCAAATCGAAATCCCCGACGCCAGCGGCGCGGCCCACTCGCGGCTGAATCGGAAATATTTTCGGGCGACCAAATACACCAACGCCCAGTAGATCAGATAAGCTTCGACAATGGCGCAGAGGCCGCGAAACATGACGGCCCGGGCCAATCCCATCGCTTCGGCGCTTTTCACCCCGAGCGCGGCGCCCAGCAGCACGATGGCGATTTTGATGTACAGTTCCGGCCGGATCGCATCCTTCATCACGTTGGCCAGGCGCGGGAAAAAATTTCCCACGACCAACCCGGCGATGAGCGCCACGATGAATCCCGCTTCGCCGGTGAGGTTCAACGACCATGAAATGCCGAATTTTTTCAGCTCCACCGGCGTCGCCGCAAGGTAAGCGAAGTGGCCGACCGCAAAGCAGAGATAGCTGATGAAAAAGACCAGCGTGAACCCGTTGACGAATTTGCTGAATCGGACCCGCAGCACCGCCTTGGCCGCTACCGTCAGTATCCCCAGCAACAAGAAATACGTAAGAATCAACGCGGCGATGCCTTTCACCTGAGGAAAATTCCTGGAAACCGGCGTCATGATTTGCGAGACGCTTGTCCAGACGTTGGTCTTGATGGCCCACCCGAAAACATCGGCGCCGGCCAGTCCCGCCAGTGAGACCAGGAAAAGAAAGAGTCCGATCATCAGCGCGAGCCAGTCCTCGCTGAGTTTGGGTGCGGGCGCTTTGCCGACGCGACTCGGCGACCCGCTGAAACTGGTCGGGCTCATCGAACGGTTTGGGAACCGCCGCACCAATACGAGAACCCGAGCTCAAATAAAAGCTATTTTTTCGCAGCCGGACGCCGCGCATAAAAAAATTGCCCGTTGTCGTGTCCTGCTCTTATGGTCTGACACCAGATGATGGACTCCTCAGATACACTCCTCGTCAAACCGACGGTCCCACCGCCTTTGGACCCTGAATTCCGCCCGATTTCGCTGGGCAACCGCGCCTACCGCAAACTCGCTTCGGCCTCGAAAGCAAAGTGTTCGCTGGCCATCGCGCTGGAGCGAAACGACCGCCATGTCTCCGTGTTCAACACCGACATCCTTCCACCCGGTTCCGGACACGACGCGGCGACGCGGCTCTATCTCGAGCGTCTGGTCAAGTTTCGCTTATGGCAGATGGGCGGCTGGAAAATCACTCTGGGCGGTCCGCGCGAAATTGGCGAGTACCTCGCGCGAATCTACTCGCCTGCCGGCGCCCGGGCATTCGATGTGAAACTGATGGAACAGGTTTACGAGAAATCCTTCACCGTCGAGATCGCCGATCTGTCGCAGATTCCCGCGTCGCGCGAATCCGCGGTCGCTCTCGGGGGTCATCTCGACGGTTGCCGCCTCGGCTTTGACCTCGGAGCCAGCGATTACAAGATCGCCGCGGTGAAAGAAGGCGAAGCGGTCTTCACGGCCGAGATTCCCTGGGACCCGCGCAACGAACCGAACCCCGATTGGCATTACCGGAAAATCAACGACGGCTTGAAACTGGCGGCCCAACATCTGCCGCGCGTCGATGCTATCGGCGGCAGTTCGGCGGGCATTTACATCGACAACCAGGTGAAGGTCGCGTCGCTCTTTCGCGCGGTGCCGGGAGACCTTTTCGCGCGGAAGATCAAACCGATGTTCCTGAACCTGCGCCGCGAATGGGGCGTGCCCCTCGAAGTCGCGAACGACGGCGACGTCACGGCGCTCGCCGGCGCGATGTCTCTGCGCGAGAAAGGCGTGCTCGGCGTCGCCATGGGTTCCAGCCAGGCGGCGGGGTTTTTGGACGGCGAAGGCTGGATCACCGGCTGGCTCAACGAACTGGCCTTTGCGCCGATAGACTACCATCCGCGCGCCGTGGCGGACGAATGGTCTGGCGACATCGGCTGCGGCGTGCAGTATTTTTCGCAGCAGGCGGTCGTGCGCCTCGCGCCCGCCGCCGGCATCGAGCTGCCCGCCGGTCATGCCGCCGAACAACTCAAGTTCGTCCAGGAGTTGCACCGGCAGGGCGATCCGCGTCCGCCGAAAATTTTTGCCACCATCGGCGTTTATCTTGGCTACGCGCTGGCGCACTACGCCGAGATGTATGATTTCCGCCACCTGCTCGTGTTGGGCCGCGTGACGTCCGGCGCCGGCGGCGATCTCATCGTGCAAAAGGCCAGAGAAGTCCTGCGCGCCGACTTTCCCGAACTGGCGCAGCAGCTCTCGCTGCATCTTCCGGACGAAAAGAGCAAGCGCGTCGGGCAGGCGGTCGCGGCGGCGAGTTTGCCGGAGATAAGGAAATGAAAGTTTTGCGCTACAGGAAATGGCGCATCGGCATTGGCATAATAATCGCCGGAATCATTTCGTGCTGTTGGCCCATTCTTTGAGGGCAGCCCGTCCGACGGTTCAGGGAAAAAGGGCTCAATAACCTGTTAAGGACCGGTTGATAACTTCGAATAACCGTTCCTTTACACGCGTTCCATCGCCGGCAACTCTCAAGGTGCGCCCAATCGGGAGTACGCGTCCGAACGCGTGCATCCGAGGGTGTCGAATCCACGCAATGAGAAGATCAACCGACAGTACGAACAGAACCACTCGACCGACAGCGGCCTCATCCCATGCAATCGATCACAAAAAAGAACCACGAGCTGACGTTAGCCGATCGTCTTTCGCGTTTGAACTTCAGGCAGGTTTGCAAGCTCCTGGGCGAAGGAGGCGAACAATTGATTCAACGCGGAGGCCGATACGAAATCGACATCGCCGAACAGGTGACCTTTAACGAGGACCGGTTCCAGTTGCGGTTTCCCACCGCGACCGGGAATGGACACGGACCGGCCGGCGTCGAGGTTCAAATTCGACCCGCGGCGGACCATCGCGACTACCTGCGCTGGGAGTGCACCGCGTGCCAAATCGCTTGCGAGCATGTCGGCGCCGCCTTCGCCCTCATTCTGGAGGATAAAATGGCGCTTGGCCTGGCGGCGGCGCCGCCGGAGCGTGTTCCCATTGAAAGCCTCGGCGATGAACAACTCATCGCGCAAGCTCTCCAGGAACGAATGGAACGGGCCGCTTCAGAAAAAATGGTCCTGCGCTCAACGGATGCCAACGCGCTCTGGACCGATTACACCGTCACGAGCGCTCTTTCGGGAAAGACCTATCGGTTGGCCCTGCGAGGATGGGAGCGCGGACAATCGTTTTGTTCCTGCCCGGATTTCCGAAAGAATACGTTGGGCACGTGCAAACACATTCTGAACGCGTTGGGAAAACTGAAGCGGCGCTTTGGAACGGATCGGGCTCATGCACCGTACGTGCCGAAACACATTGCGGTTTATTTGCAGTACGGGAAAGAACTCGAATTGAGGCTCTCGCTTCCTCCCAGGTTGAATGGCACAGCCGTGCCTATCGTGGCGCCGATTCAAAATCGGGCAATCAACGATTGCAAAGACCTGTTGCGCCGGATTCGGCAACTCGAACAGCAAGGGCATTCCGTTCAGATCTATCCCGACGCGGAGGAATACCTTCAACAGCGTCTGTTCCAGGAGAACATCGAAGCCAAAGTCGCCGCCATCCGCGCCAACCCCGCGGCACATCCGCTCCGCAAGGAATTGCTCAAGACGGAATTGCTGCCTTACCAACTGGATGGGATTGCCTTCGCCGCCGGACGGGGACGGGCGATTCTGGCCGACGACATGGGCCTGGGCAAAACGATCCAGGGGGTGGGCGTGGCTGAGTTTCTCGCGCGTGAAGCCGATATCCGCAAAGTACTGGTGATTTGCCCCGCGTCGCTCAAATCGCAATGGGAAGCGGAAATCCGGCGTTTCTCCGAACGCGACTGCCAGCAGGTCATCGGCGGCATGGCACTGCGCGCCCGGCAATATGCCCATGACCGGTTCTTCACCCTCTGCAATTACGAACAGGTTCTGCGCGATATCCTGGCCATTGAACAGGTCAAGTGGGACCTGATCATCCTCGACGAGGGCCAGCGGATCAAAAACTGGGAAGCCAAAACGAGCCGGGTCATCAAAGGTTTGAAATCGCGATTTGCCCTGGTGCTTTCCGGCACACCGCTCGAGAATCGGTTGGATGACCTGTTTTCGATTGTCGAATTCATCGATGACCGGCGCCTGGGCCCGGCATTCCACTTCTATAATCGGCACCGGCTGGTTGATGAAAAGGGCAAGGTGCTCGGCTACAAAAACCTGGATACCCTGCGCGAGCGGCTCAAACCGGTTCTGCTGCGGAGGACGCGCCAGTCGGTCATGCAACAGCTCCCTCCCCGAACCACCGAAATCGTTCGCATCCCCCCGACGGACGAGCAACTTGAGCTTCATTCGGCCCACATGAAAATCGTCAGCACGATCGTCCGGAAGAAATTCATCAGCGAAATGGATCTGTTGCGCCTCCAGAAAGCGCTGCTGATGTGCCGGATGGCTGCCGACGGCACCGGCCTGGTGGACAAAAACTTTCCCGGATTCTCGAGCAAATTGGAGAAGCTCAACGAAGTGCTGGGGCAACTGGCGCAGGAAAACGGCCGCAAGCTGATCCTCTTTTCCGAGTGGACCACCATGTTGAACCTGGTCACGCCGCTCCTCGAAAAGCACGGCCTCCGCTTCGTGCGACTTGACGGCCAGGTGCCCCAAAGGAAGCGGCAGCAGCTCGTGCACGAATTCCAGCAGGATCCGCGCTGCCAGGCCTTCATGACCACCAACGCCGGCTCGACCGGCCTCAACCTCCAGGCGGCCAACACCGTCATCAACGTCGATCTCCCGTGGAATCCGGCCGTGCTCGAGCAGCGCATCGCCCGCGCGCATCGCATGGGCCAAAAACAGCCAGTCCAGGTCTTCGTCCTGATCACCGAACAGACCATCGAAGAGAATCTTCTGGCCACGCTCTCGGCTAAGCACGAGCTCGCCCTGGCGGCTCTGGACGTTGAATCCAAAGTCGATTCGGTCGATCTGCAAAGCGGCATGGAGGAATTGAAACGGCGCCTGGAAGTGTTGCTCGGCGCCAAACCGGAGGCGCCGCTCGACGAAAGCGCAAAAGCGGTGCAGGAAAAAGCCGCTCGCGAGCAGGCCCAACGCGAGCGCATTGCCGCGGCGGGCGGACAACTGCTCAGTTCCGCCTTTGCTTTCCTGGGCGAACTGATTCCAAACCAGCCGGAAACCGACGCTTCGCGGCGCCTGAGCGAACTGTTTCGGCAGCAACTCGGTCAATGCCTGGAAAAAGACGAGCGCGGCCAACTGAAGTTGACCGTGACCCTGCCCGATCCCGCCGCCGTAGCGCAGTTGGCCAATTCCCTGGCGCGGCTGGCGGCCTCCGCGTGAGGCTGGCCCAAGAGCGTTCATGTCGCCGAAAGAAGGCTGGTCGAAATTGAAAAAATGTGAGCGAAATGTGCCGGGCGCCAAATTTCCAGCTCGAAATCTTCCATCCGGTCGCTAGAGTAACGGTGTGAGCGCCACTGAAATTATCTCAGAACTGCTCAAGCTGAGGCAGGCCGAACGTTGCGAGATCGCGCGGCGCCTTTTTGAACTGGATGAAGAAGCCCCAGGCCCACCACGTCCGACACGAACGCCCCGCCGTAATCTTTTACAATCTGCACCGCCTGACGCACAGCCACCTTCTGGAAATCCGCCAACCGCTGCGTGATTTCGTCGTCCCACAAAATGTCCTTCTCATCCTCGCCTTCGAGCTGATCGCGCACCAGCGTGTAGATGTCAGTTCTGAAAGGGGTCGATCCGTTGCCGGGACGGCGGCGGAACGTTTTCCTTTTCTCGGTTCGGGTTCTTCGTTAAATCATCGGCGTGTATCTGGAATATTATGGCCTGAAGGAACCGCCGTTCGACCTCACACCGAATCCACGGTTTCTTTTTTTCAGCGCGAAACATCGCGAGGCCTTCAACCATCTGCTTTACGGCATTCGCGAGCGCAAAGGGTTCGTGCAACTGACCGGCGAGGTCGGCGCCGGCAAGACCACCGTCTGCCGGGCGATGCTCGACGCGCTGGGCGATTCCTGGACCAGCGCACTCATCTTCAATCCGCCGTCCGACCCCGACCTGCTGGTGAAGGTCGTCGCGCTCGAGTTTGGCCTCAAAGTCGCCGGACTGGACTCGCTGGGCACGCGCGCCATGCTGAACGAGTTCCTGATCGAACAGGCCGCGTCCGGCCGCGATTCGGTTTTGATCATCGACGAGGCGCAGAACCTGAGCAACAACCAACTCGAACACATCCGGCTGTTGTCGAACCTCGAAACCGAAGACCACAAGCTCCTGCAAATTGTTCTCATGGGACAGCCGGAGCTGCGCGACCGGCTGGACCACACCGCGATGCGCCAGTTGCGGCAGCGCATCACCGTGCGTTACCACCTGCCGGCTTTAAACCGGGCCGAATTGTGGCCCTACATCGAACATCGCTTGGTGGTCTCCGGCGCGACCGGCACTTTTTATTTCACCGCCGGAGCGCTGTGGCGAATCTTCCGTTACAGCCGCGGCATCCCGCGTTTGATCAACGCCGTCTGCGACAAGTGTCTCCTCGCCGGATACGTCGAACAACGCAACGGCATCGACTATCGCATGGCCGGCCGCGCCATCCGCGAGCTGGAAGGCAAAATAAACGTATGAGCCTGATCAACGACGCCTTGAAACGGGCCAAACAAGCGCGGCTGCAAAATCCTTTCGACGGCCAGCCGGGGGTGCCGCTGCAGCCGGTGGATTACGCGGCGCGGCCGAACTGGTTTTTCCGAACGGTCATGGGGCTGCTGGTGTTGGCGTCGCTCGCGTTGTCGGGCTGGTTTTTCTGGAAATGGTGGCTAACCGGCGACGAATCTCAGCGGGCCGCCGGCGTCGCCAGCGGGTCAACGACAGCGACGGCGGCGATGACCACGGCGCCCGTCAAACCCGCCCGGCCAAAGCAAGTGATCAAAGTCAGCACCAACATCGTCCGGCGCACGAATTTTATCGCGCCGGCCCAACCGCCAACCGAAACGCCGGGCACGCCGCCGACGAATGCGCCCGTCCCGGCGCCGGGGCCCTTTGCCGATTTGAAGTTGCAAAGCATCATTTTTCGCGACGAGAAACCGGCCGCGCTCATCAACGGCGAGATGCTGTTGGTCGGCGAGGAAATTCGCGGAGCGCGCGTCGTCAGAATCGAGCGGCAGTCGGTCACGGTCGAACGCAAAGGAGAGACCAACGAGCTGCGGCTGCCGCGGTTGTAACGATTGCCCGACCATCTCGGCGCGAGTTCACCTCACGGCATGCGCTCCTTTATCAACAGGCTCGAAGTCTCCCCCGTGGCGGCGCGCGTCGGGCCGTTCGTCGTGTTTGCCGCGCTGACGGTCTGTCAGGGGAAATTCGGCGAGGCGTCGCGTTATTGGTTTTACTTCGGCAAGATCCTCGTGGGCGGGTGGCTGATCTGGCTGGTGCGGCCGCTCGTCGCGGAGATGAAGTGGAAGTGCAGTTGGGAAGCCGTACTGGTGGGCGTCGCGGTGTTTGCGATGTGGGTTGGCATTGATGACTTCTATCCCCCGCTGGACCGGCTGCTGGCCTATAGGGGTCTGGCGAAGTCGAAATCGGGCGCCGAACTCGCCTCGGAAGGATGGAATCCCCACACCCAATTTGGCCAGGACAGCGTGCTGGCCTGGATGTTGATCGGCGTTCGCCTTCTTGGTTCTTCGATGGTGGTGCCGCCGCTGGAGGAGGTTTTTTACCGCTCCTTCCTCTACCGCTATGTTCTGAAGCCCGACTTTCAATCCGTGCCGCTCGGCCGTTTCGCCTGGACTCCATTCGTGGTGACCAGCGCGTTGTTCGGGATTTCGCATCGCGAATGGCTGGCCGGCATTCTCTGCGGCCTGACCTATCAAGGCCTGGTTTGCTGGAA
>DASPXS010000136.1:0-2651 GCA_035637175.1 Haliangiales bacterium
TCGCCGGTGCGCACATCGATCAACGCCAGCTTGAGCCGGAGGCGCACGTGCTCGCGTTCATCGGGCACGAACCAGGTGACCACCGGCACCCACGAGACGGCTTTGGTGGCGATTTTTTCCTGTGCCGACTCCAGGACGCCCCAGTAACACAGGATCGTTTCCACCCCGGCGCGCGCCGCGGCCAGCCGCAACGATCTGGAAAAACCGGCGGAATCCCGGGTCTCCTGACTTCCGAGGAAATCTTTTCCCGGCGGCACACCGGAAAAAGGAACGACCGTGAAGTGTTTGCTCAGTTCAACGACCATGGGTCCATCGGGAAACATCGCGCCGGACTGGATCAGGAGAATGGCGCTGCGCGGCTTCAATCGAATCGGGCGCGCCTTTTCCAGCGCCTGTTGGATGTCTTCGTCGAAAGCGGTCTGGTCGCGGGCGACGCCCAGCACGTCGAACTCGCTCAGCTCGCCGCGATACTCGAAACCCGGGTCCGTGGGCTGACCGGGCGCGCGTCCGGAGGCAGGTCGGGCGTCGCGGTAGCTGGAATTGGATATGGAGCGGGTTGAAGTGCAGCCGGCCAACAGGGCCCAGGCCGCTGCGAGAAATAGCATCTGATGGTTTTTCATAATAAGTGGATAGAACCGGGCAATCACTTCTCGTTCACCGTCGTTTCGTATTTCACGCCCTCGGGCACGGGCACGGCCACCGGAACCGTCGTGCCTTCTTTGCCCTCCGTGCGCTGCGTGGAATCGACCGCGACAAACGCCGTGAAGGCCGACATCAGCCCGTAATTGAGCGCCACCTGCTTGATCTGTTCGGCTGATTCTTCGCCCGGTTCCCAGGTCATCCGGTCTGCCAGGTCCGCGATTTTCATCCGCGCCCAGACGCTCGGCAACCCCCGGTGCGTGGCGCGGGAATCCTCCGGCTCCCCGGCGACGTCAAAAGCGATCGGTTGCCCGGCCACTTTGCCGCCGACGCGAATGGCCGCGCTGCCGCGGCCGTTGAATCGGCCGGTCAAAATCACCGGCCTGCCGACAAACAGGTCGGGAACGTTCTGCGGGAAAATTTCGGCGGCCTGCATGTCGGACCATTCGATCCGGATATCGGTCAGCGCGGGATGGCTGATGCGATCGAAGAAGTCATTCATCACGCGGGTCGCGTCGTCGTCCGGGCCAGGATAGGCGACGGCGCCCTGGCCCAACTTTGCCATGTGGTCGAGCAGATAACGATTGACCGACGAACCGACGCCGAAGCTGAAAATTCGTGAAACGCCGAGGCGCTGGTGAACTTCGCCCAGGATTTCCGCCTCGTTGCCGATGTAACCGTCGGTGAGGAAACAAACAAAGCGCAGGCGTTGCGGATCGCGCGGGAAGTCCAAAGCGGCTTTGATTCCTTCAATCATCATCGTGCCGCCTTCGCTGTTGAGGGACCTGAGATACTCCCGGCCGCGGCGAATGTTCCCGGGCGTGGCCGGCAGCGGCCCGGGTCCGAGTGCGGAGGCATCGTTCGAAAAACGGATGACTTGGAAGGTGTCGAGCGGCTGGAGTCGGCGCAATGCCTGTTCGATCGCGGCCTTTGCCTGCGCCAGCGGGCGTCCCGACATGCTGGCGGAGCAATCGAGGACGAAAACCATTTCGAGCGGCTGCCGCTCAAGGGCCAGCAGGTCTTTCGGAGGATAAAGCATCAACGTGAAATACCCGCCGCGCTGGTCGCGGTATGTCAGCAGACTGGATTTGATGCGCTCGCCGGCGACGCGATAGCGCAAGACGAAATCCTTGTTCGGAATCCGGTCGTCCGGACTGAGCCCGACCACGAACCGTTCCGGGGAGACGGCTTCCTTCGATACCCTGTGTGTCCGGCAGTCCGACTCTTCGACGCCCACGCCTGCGTTGACATGGACTGTCAGCGAAATGTCGTGCCCGCTGCGTTCGTTCGGTTTGAGATAGGGCACCTCAGTTGTGTGGCCGGAAGTGCCCTGCTGCCCGCGGGCGACCGCGCCGACGCCGTTGGTCGGGCCCGGTGGATTGAAGCGCGGCCCGACGACCATCGGGAAAACAAACTCATACCAGCCGTCCACATAGGCGAGCGTGTGAAAATATTTGATGTTCACACCAATTTCCTTGCCCGGTTCGATGTTGGCGACCGACTGGGTGAAGATGTTGGGCCGTTCCTCGGTCAGCAACGAAGCGACGTAACCCTGACTTTTGGCGGCTTGATAAATCCGCTCCGCTTCCTGGCGTTCGCGAATGATGCCGCGAATGCGTCGCTCTCCGATCGTCATAAGGAATTCATTGACCGCGGCGTTGTGGGGCAGGGGAAAGACATAGACGGCCTCGATTTTGGCGTCATACGGATTCTGAAACTGCTGGGTGACCTCGACCGTGGCGATGTAGCCGCTGATGAAGGCCTTGACGTCCGTATGCTTCAAGGGAAGCGGGATTTCTGTGGGCGCATCCGACAACTTCGCCATCATTGCGCCGCTGCCGGGAGCGTCTTCGCTGCGCGAACCGTTGTCGCTGGTCGAACGGCTGATGATCCAGAGTTCGTCATCGGGCAACGAGTGAGAGCCGATCTGCTGCCGGGAGATGGCAGCGTCCTTGGCCGGAACACCGCCGGAAAGTGCAGGTGCCAATCGCGCCGGAATTCCAAGACTTCCC
>DASPXS010000137.1:0-3415 GCA_035637175.1 Haliangiales bacterium
CGTCAGCCCGAGCTTCGAGCGTATCTGGGGCCATCCGGTTGGAAACCTTTACGAGAATCCTCGCCTTTGGACTGAAGCGATTCATCCGGACGATCGCGAACGGGTGACCGGCATTTTTTCAAGCTGGGTCGCCGGTGAGCAGGTCAATTATCACAATATGGAATATCGCATCGTCCGACCGAACGGCGCCATAAGATGGATTCACGAGCGTGGCGTGCGTAAAATCTCAGGAAGCAATCAAAGAAATTCCATGCCGCGTTGTTGGAATTCCCCAAACAATGAAGATACAATTATGGCAGCTATGATGAGTCGCGAAATCCGGCTGGTCTCCCGCCCCAAGGGAATTCCAACCGCAGATAACTTTGCCCTCGATCAGATCGAACTGGAGCCGCTGCAAGACCAGCAGGTGCTGATTCGTAATCTCTTCATGTCCGTGGATCCTTATATGCGCGGTCGCATGAACGACGGGAAATCGTATGTTCCGCCGTTCGAGTTGGGTAAACCGCTCGAAGGCGGCGCCGTCGGCGAGGTCGTCGAGTCGCGCGCCAGGGAATTCAAGCCGGGCGACGCCGGCACTTCCAACCTGGGCTGGCGGGAATACTTCATTGCCTCGCCGAAAGTGCTGCATCCGGTCAGTCGCGAGATTCATCCACTCTCAGTTTATCTCGGCGCGCTCGGTATGACAGGCATGACCGCCTGGGTCGGGTTGAATCTGGTGGAGGTCAAAGCCGGCGACGTCACTTTTATTTCGGGAGCCGCCGGCGCCGTCGGCAATGTGGCCGGGCAACTGGCGAAATTGCGCGGGTGCCGTGTCATCGGATCAGCCGGTTCGGCGGAGAAGGTGAAGTTTCTGCGGGAAGAATGCGGATTCGATGTCGCTTTCGATTACAAAGCCGGTCCGGTGCTCGAACAACTGAATCTGGCGGCGCCGGACGGGATTGATGTTTATTTCGATAATGTCGGAGGCGAAACGCTCGAAGCGGCGCTCTCGGCTTTGCGGGTGCATGGCCGGATCATCGCCTGTGGCGGCATCTCCGGCTACAACGAGGAAAAGCCGAAGCCCGGCCCTTCCAATCTATTTAACATGATTGCCAAACGGTTGACGATGAAGGGTTTTATTGTTCGCGATTGGCTGGATCGTCTGGGCGAATTTGAAAAGGAGGTTGGCGGCTATTTTCGAGCCGGCAAACTGAAGAACAAGGAAACCGTGGTGGAAGGAATCGACCAGGCGGTGGGCGCGTTCATCGGCCTCTTCGAAGGAAAAAATGTTGGCAAGATGGTGGTGAAGTTGAGCTGAGCCTGTGCCTTATCCCAACGGGATTGTGACCATTCAGCCCAGGGTTGCGAGGTGGCCCGTCCGGCTCGGACCGAGCTACCCTGGGAAAACGTCCTGCAAAATAATTCTCCCTTCCTCGAGCGAGGAGAGGGCCGGGGTGAGGACTCGAATTCAGTTCAACCACGGATGGACTCGGATAGCGCTGCGAGCGGTGGTTGCAAAGCAGGCGATTCGCGTCATGCCACACTTGGCGAAAGATATAGCAACTGCGGCATCGCGCTGCTGTCGTATGTGCTGGAAGTGTTCGGTGAACACACGCTGAGCGGACGCGCCATGCTGGGGCTGTTGGCGATTTCCGCCGCCTCTCTTACAGGCTACGGACTGCGAGCGACCCGCACCAGGTTTCCCTTGCTCCGGCTGGCGTTGTTTCGCATTCGGACCTTTCGCGCGGCCGTCAGCGGGAGCTTTTTCACCCGGCTGGGCATCGGCGGAATCCCCTTCCTGTTTCCTCTCCTCTACCAGGTGGGCCTTGGGTTTACGCCGATTCAATCCGGCCTCCTTATGATGCCCCAGGCGGTGGCCGCCATGAGCCTCAAGATGACGATGCCGGGCATTCTCAGGCGCTTTGGATACCGCCGCGTTCTGATATTCAACACCCTGATCCTTGGTCTGCTCATTGTCCTGTTCGCCACCATCGGCGTGGGCACACCGGTGTGGCTCATCGTCGCGCAGGCGTTTGTCTTTGGGTTCTTCACCTCGCTGCAATACACGAGCATGAATACGCTTGCTTACGCCGATGTCACCGAGGAACAGACCAGCGGTGCCAGCACCAGCGCCAGCACGATGCAGCAGATGTCGATCAGTTTCGGCGTGGCGACGGCGTCGTTGGCCACGGCGTTCTTCATTCCCGACCGCTTTCACAGCAGCGCGCCAGAAATGATCCACGGCATCCACCAGGCGTTCCTTGTCCTTGGCGGATTGACGGTTCTCTCCGCCATTGTCTTCCGCGAATTGAAAAATGATGACGGCGACACCGTCAGCCAGCACAATGACGTTCAGCATGCCGGGTGACGACTATGATCACGGTTGCCATTGTCGCACTGATCCGCTGCCGAGCTGCCGGCCGCGAGTATGAATGAAACCCTTGAGTTCCTGGTTCGGCACGGTGCCGCGGTTCTGTTTGCGGCGGTATTCGTCGAACAAATGGGCGTTCCGCTGCCCGCCGCGCCATGGCTGCTGGCGGCGGGCGCTTTGAGCGGTACCGGCAAGATGAATTGGGCTGTAGCGCTTGGCGCTGCCACTTTTGGTTCGGCGGTTGCCGATTTGATTTGGTTTTATCTGGGACGCTTTGGCGGCCACCGCGTGCTGAATATTCTCTGCCGAATCTCATTGGAGCCGGACTCCTGCGTTCGTCGGACGCAAGATCTTTTCACGCGATACGGAATGCGCGGCGTCGTGGCGGCGAAATTCATTCCCGGCCTGAGCACCCTGGCGCCGCCCCTGGCGGGCATTTCGGGCGTAAGCGCTCCTCGGTTCTTTTTCTACGATGGTTTGGGTTCGGTGCTTTATGCGGGGTGTTTCATCCTTGTCGGCGTCCTGTTCAGTCACCAGTTGGAGCAGGTCATCGCCGCGCTCGCCAGTCTTGGGAGCGGCGCACTGGGAGTGGTCGTCGGGCTGGCTGTGCTTTACATTGGCTACAAGTATTATCAGCGACGTCGCCTGTTGAAGGAACTGCGGATGGCGCGGATCACCGTGGACGAACTGCACCAAAAGCTGGAGACGGGCGAGAACCCAATCATTCTGGACCTACGGTCCCACGCGGAACTCGAACGGGACCCTTCGTTGATTCGCGGTGCCCGTCACATGACCATGGAGGAGGTGACGCTGCGCCAGCACGAGATTCCCCGCGACCGCGACATCGTTCTCTACTGTTCCTGCCCGAACGAGGTGACCAGCGCACGGGTGGCGCTGTTGCTTCACCGAAACGGCATCCTGCGCGTTCGTCCATTGCTGGGAGGGATCGACGCCTGGCGGGAGCGCCATTACCCGACGGAACTGCGCGTTGTCGGACTGACGAGTCTTCCGGGCACCGATTCGGCGATTGAGAAACCACACCCACAACAATGAACATCCGAAAAC
>DASPXS010000138.1:0-2254 GCA_035637175.1 Haliangiales bacterium
ACCCACCATCGCTGAAGTGGCTCCTCTCCCTGCGAGGCACGAGCGGGGAGAGAACTCCCCGAACTTTGTGCGCGCATTGCGCCCCTGCACCTACGAGCGACCCCTCACCCCATCCCTCTCCCCCTCCGAGGGGGAGAGGGTGCCCGAAGGGCGGGAGAGGGAATCGCCGCTGGCTTGGTGGTCGTATCAAGCAACTCAGTCACTTAGGGCGACGGAAGAAGAAAGTAACTTTGCGTGTTACTTGGAAGATGCGCCTCGCCGGCGGCGAAGGGGCCCGCTCCGCCGATGCGCGGCGGTTTTCAACCACAGCCCGCGGGAGCGCCGGGGGCGTCGTCAGGCACTGTGTGCCGCTGCGGGCTGAGACGGCCCGCGCGCCATTGTCATTGTTTCGGCAACCCACCCTCCAGCCGGGCCCTGTTGCCGGGCCGGCCGACAAGAAGCTTTGACCGGACCGCCGCGGTGTTGGATAAATCGAAGCCGGCAACTTCGGATCGAGTTGCACGAACATGAACGAAACGCGAACTGTCGAGACCGGCCGCCTGCTGGAGGACGCTGCGCGCACGAAGAACTGGAAGCGTTGGGGACCCTACCTGAGCGAACGCCAATGGTCCACCGTGCGCGAGGATTATTCGCCCGACGGCGCCTGCTGGGATTACTTCCCCCACGATCACGCCCGCAGCCGCGCTTATCGGTGGGGCGAAGACGGCCTGCTTGGCGTCACCGACCGCGAGTGCCGGCTTTGCTTCGCGCTGGCGCTGTGGAACGGCCAGGACCCGATCCTTAAAGAGCGGTTGTTCGGCCTGACCAGCGGCGAGGGCAACCACGGCGAGGACGTAAAGGAACACTATTTCTACCTCGATTCGACGCCGACGCATTCCTACTTGAAGGCGCTCTATAAATATCCGCAGACCGAATTCCCCTACGCGCGTTTGCTCGAGGAGAATGGCCGGCGCGGCAGGCTCGAATCCGAGTTCGAGTTGACCGACACCGGAATTTTCGACGCCAACCGCTATTTCGATGTCTTCGCGGAATACGCCAAGAACTCTCCCGACGACATTTTGATTCGCATCACGGTCGCCAATCGCGGCCCGGAGGCGGCGACGCTGCATCTGTTGCCGACGCTCTGGTTTCGCAATACCTGGTCGTGGGGCTGCACTCACGAAGGATGCGCACTCAAGCCGCGCATCCGTCGCGAAAAAGACGAGAACCTGCTCACGATGACGCACGAGACGCTGGGCAATTTTCGGTTGGCCATCGGGCCGGACCCGGACGGACGCCAGCCGCCGGTGTTGTTCACAGAAAACGAAGACAACACCCGCCGTTTGCGGGGCGCGGGCGACGAAGGCGCGTTCGCCAAAGACGCCTTTCATGAATACATCGTTCGGGGTCGCAACGACGCGATCAATCCGCAAGGGACCGGCACCAAGGCCGCGCCCCATTACCGGTTGCAGGTTCCGACCGCGGGAACGCAGACGATCCGGCTGCGGTTGTTCAGTGAAGCCGAAGCGCCGGAACACCCGCTTGGGCCGGATTTTGACGGCATTTTTGCCGCGCGCATCCGCGAAGCCGACGAATTTTATGCCGCCATCAGTCCGCGCCAGCTCAACGACGCCGAACGCAACGTCGTGCGCCAGGGTTACGCCGGCCTGTTGTGGAGCAAACAATTCTATCACTACGTGGTGCAGGACTGGCTGGACGGCGATCCGGGCATGCCGCCGCCACCGAAGGAACGGCGGCAAGGCCGCAACTCCGAGTGGTCTCATCTCTTCAGTCGCGACATCATTTCGATGCCCGACAAGTGGGAATATCCTTGGTTCGCGGCGTGGGACCTCGCCTTCCAAATGATCCCGTTCGCGCGGCTGGACGGCCAGTTCGCCAGGGAACAGCTCATCCTGCTCCTGCGCGAATGGTACCTGCATCCGAACGGCCAGATTCCCGCTTATGAATTCGCGTTCGGCGACGTGAACCCGCCGGTGCACGCGTGGGCCGCGTGGCGCGTCTATAAGATTTCCGGCAAACCGGGCGAACGCGACCGCGACTTTCTGGAAAGCGTTTTCCAGAAATTGCTGTTGAACTTCACCTGGTGGGTGAACCGCAAAGACGCGCACGGCAGAAATCTGTTCTCCGGCGGGTTTCTCGGCCTGGACAACATCGGCGCGTTCGACCGCTCGAAACCGTTGCCGACCGGCGGCACGTTGCAGCAGGCCGATGGCACGGCGTGGATGGCGTTTTACTGCGCCACCATGCTGAGCAT
>DASPXS010000139.1:0-27257 GCA_035637175.1 Haliangiales bacterium
AATTACGAAACCGTTGCTCTACCACTGAGCTACATTGGCGTCCAACGTGGCGTCCAACGAGCGGTCAAGCTAATGCCCACCCGAATTCTGTGGCAAGCAAATTCCCTCCCGCCCCAGGTGAGCCGAATCCTGCCGCCGTCCCGCCCGCGAATCGCCCAAACAAATTTGGTGTCGAGTTTTGGCAGTCGGATGCTAGATTGTTTTCGTAACAGGATTGCCCTTATGAACACCTATAAATCCTATCGAAATCTGCCCGCTCTTGCCGGCACTTGTTTGATGGAAGAGGCGATGAAACCGGGGTTGTCCGTGGAGGAATGCGTCCGCCGGCTCAAGCGTTACCACTACGCCTTCAAACGGCTGCATCAGATTTTCACCGCACGCATCACGGCGGAACCGATTTACGAACTGAAAATGGGCTTCAGCCTGCACGCCCATCTCTGCGCCGAACATGTCACCGCGCTGAGACGGCGGGTGGGCGAAATGCGCGAACCGCCGCTCGGCCTTGAAACCGTCCCCGACGCGAACCTGGGAATGTTCTTCGATGAAATTCTCTGCGCGCCCACCACGGGGGAACTCGTGCTCGGTCTTTACTACAAGGCGTTGCCCGCTCTGAATGCCGCATTGGAAAGACATGTCGCCGACACCAATCCGCTGGCCGACCAGCCGTCGGTCCGCCTTTGCCGTTTCGCGTTGCTCGAACTGGACGATCTGCGGCGGTTTGGCGCGCAAACGATCGCGGGCTTGATCGACGAGAAATTTCGCCGACACGCCGGTCCCTGGCTTTCCCTGCTCGACGGTTGCATGGCAGCGGCGGGCGCTCTGGACGGCACGGAAAAGCCGAGCGGCCAAAAAATTTCCCGGATGCATTCGCTCAAGCCATACCGATACGACGGCCGGCCGACGCGGGACGAGCGTTTCCCCGACCCTTACAATATGGGCGTGAACGCCGAAGTTTTTCTTTACGACGAAAAGTTCTCTCCGCAACCGAAGACGCTGATGATGTTTTACAAGCGGCTTCGCGAAGTTGACGTGCCGGAAATGATGGCCAGCATCATCACCGAGACTCCGGACAAACCCTGGGGCTATTACCGCGACATGAGCCGACAGCTCTGGGACGAAGCGCGCCACGCGATGATGGGCGAAGTCGGTTTCGCCAACCTCGGCATCGACTGGCCGCGGAAGGTCATGGTGAACTTTACCTGGTCGCTGGCGCTGAACACGCAACTCAAACCGATTGAGCGGCACGCCGTGCTTTATTTTATCGAACAGGGGCTGATGCCCAAGAATGGCAAACGCTTCGAATGGGAAGTCGGCCTCGCATCGCGCAATCCCCTGTCGGCGCTGTTTCAGGATTACGACTGGGCCGATGAAGTGTTGCACGCGCGCATCGGGCGGGATTGGTACCTGAAAGAATTCGACGATCCCAGGAAGGCGGTCCAGTATGGCGATCAGTGCTGGTCGCGAGTCCTGATGGATTGGGGCAAATGGCGCGAAGAAGGATTGACCCGGCATCGCAACTGGTGGCCGGAGGCGTATCGCGAGGCCTGCAATCACTGGGGCATCGAACCCGATCCCGACGTGCTTGCCTACTCGACGACCTACGAACAGGTCCGCGCCGACCTGAAAACGATTTCGACCTCAGGTTAATAACGTGCCCGACCATTCCATCGCGCGGATGTAAACAGAACCGCCGCCGCTTTCCCGCCGGCGGCCCGAACCTTTATGACACACTCAACGCAATCCCTCATTCGAACGGTCGTCCTCCTGCTTTCTGGCTGCGCCGCCGCGGCTCCGCCGCTTTTCGCGCAGCGCGTTGAATCGCTGAAGGAAAAAAACGTCACGCTTCGTGGCGTCGAGATAAAGAAAGACACTCCTCTCATCGGGGGCCAATACCATTACCAGATGGAACTGGTCAACAGGACCAACGAAACCATGGTGGTGGACGTCGAATTTGAATTTTACAACGACGAAATCTCCGAAGCCTTCGAAGACTCGATCAGCCTGGACCCCGGTCAGACTGCCAACCGGGACTGGGTCACCAAGGTGCGGGGCACACAAAACAACATCATCGTCCACATCCGCACGAAGAAGCTCCTGGTCCGGTCCGCCAGGCAGGTCGCCGCGGAAAGAGAATCCCAGGCCAACCAGGCGAACCAGGAACTCGCCAGGAAAGCCGCCGCCGATTACGCCCGCCGGCAGAAGGTCACCGAAGACTGGCAGAAACAAATGCGCGAACTTGGGGAAGGCAATCGCCGGGCGTCGCAGCTCAAGGCCGGCAGCGCGCCTGCGGAGCCCGTCAAATTCAACCTCGAACTGGTCAAGTTGCTCCTTCTGGATCTGGACGGCCAAAAACCCAAGCCAAACCTCGATCCTTATTCGAAAATCGCGCAGAACTTTCACTGGGCGATGCTGATCGACGCCGGCCTGGTGGACGGGACGTCGATCAAGAACCCCGACGGATCTGTAAATAGTGTCATGCTGAAAAGGATCACGCCGGATGGTCGAAACTTTCTCGCGGCGCTCAAAGACGAACAAGTCTGGAAACGCGTCGTCGAAAGCACCGCGCAGGGGGGAGACAAAATCTCGGCAGCCCGGTTGAAGGAAATCGCCGCCGGCGTTGCCAACAACGACACGACCGCCAAATAAGGTTTCTGTGAAACCGGCGGTCGTTCCGCGTCAGGATTTTTCGCCGCCCTCAGACGAGTTGGTGGGCGCTGAGGGATTCGAACCCCCGACCTACTCGGTGTAAACGAGACGCGCTAACCACTGCGCCAAGCGCCCACGCCGCTGACGTTAACGGTTTGACAGCGGGCTTGGCAACGTTTACCTGACGTTGCGGAGTTGTTGAGCGAAGATTTGCACAAGGCAAGTTCATTATGAGATTAACAACGTGGTCGAAAATCGCAGCGGTGCTCTGCCTGGCATTTGCGCGTTGCGGATCAGCCGGGGCACAAGAAGCGGATGCCGGGCTCAACGCATTCTTCAAGGAGTATCTCGACGAACACTTCCGGCAGCAACCTCTCCAGGCGACGCGGCTGGGCGACCATCGATTTGACCACCTGCTCGATGATCTCTCAGGAAAAGCCCGGCTCGGCTGGAGGGCGCTTGCGCGAGAGACCTTGAGGAAACTGCCGCAGCGGGTGGAGTACACGAAACTGTCTCGCGACGGCCAGATTGATTTTGAAATCTTCCGGCACGACCTGCAAACCACGATTTGGCTGGCGGAGAACACCCGTCCGTTTGAAGAAGACCCGCGCATCTATGGCGACTACCTCAATGACAGCGTGTTCCTGCTCCTGACCCAATCCACGCAGCCGATGGAAACGAACATGGCCAACTGCCTCGCCCGCATGGCAGCAATTCCGCAGGTCGTGGCGGCGGCGAAACAGAATTTGCAAAATCCTCCGCGCCCGATCCTCGAGACCGCCATCCGACAGAACCGCGGCGCGATTTCCTTCTATGAGAAAGGCATTTTTGGATTCGCGGGAGAAACAAGACAACGGGACGCTCTGAAAACGCGGGCCGCGCAAGTGGCGGCGCTCTTGAAGGAGTACCAGAAATTTCTCGAGGGAGAATTGATGTCGCGCGCCAGCGGTGACTGGCGTCTGGGCAGAAAGAAGTTTGCCCGCAAGCTGGAGTTGGTGCTCGATGCGGGGTTGACCGCGGACCAGGTGCTGGCGGACGCGCAAGCCGAATTCACCCGCGTGGAGCGGGACATGTATGTCATCGCCCGCCAGCTCTGGAGCAACTATTTCCCCAAAACGCCCTTGCCGCCGGATGACGCGGAGGGTCGTCGCGCCGTCATCCGAAAGGTGCTGGAGGCCATCGGACAGGAACACGGTCGGCCGGAAGACCTGGTTCGAGACGGGCGGGCGACCGTCGAACGGATCAAGGCATTCATCCGCGAGAACGATATTCTTCGTCTGCCCGATCCCGATCGTTGCCAGGTCATCGAAATGCCCGAATTCAAGCGGGGAAATTCGGTGGCCTATCTGGAGTCTGCGCCGCCCCTGGATCCCGAGGCGGCGAGCTTCTACGCCATCAGTCCTCCGCCGACAGATTGGGATGCGTCCCGAGTAAAGAGTTTTCTGGAGGAATACAACCGCCCTATGTTGCAAATTCTCACCCTTCACGAGGCCTATCCGGGACACTACGTGCAACTGGAGTATTCCAATCGAAGTCGGTCGCTGATTCGGCGAGTGCTGCAATCGGGGGTGTTTATTGAAGGCTGGGCGGTCTATACGGAACAGATGATGCTCGACCAGGGTTATGGCGACCGCGACCTTGCGCTCCGGCTGACACAACTCAAGTTTTATCTGCGGGCGGTGGCCAACGCCATCCTCGACCACAGGATGCACTGCGCCACGATGACGGATGAAGAGGCTTTGAAGTTTCTGATGGAAGGAGCGTTTCAATCGGAGGGCGAAGCCCGGCTGAAAATCATCCGCGCGAAACAAAGTTCGGTGCAGCTCAGCACCTACTTTGTCGGACGCATGGCTCACTACCGTCTGCGCCAGCGAATGGAGCACGAACCGGGCGACCCATTTGACCTGGGCCGATTTCACGAGGCGGTGCTCGACCACGGGTCCGTGCCGGTGAAATATCTGCCCGAGTTGGTTCGCGCGCGATTGAGCCGGCCGCGGTAGTGCGCGCGTTTGGGAGGCGGACGGTTTCCGCCATTGCTGTGAAGGGCGACTTCTCTCCGGGCGCATCTAATACGGCCACCAAGCCAGCGGCGATTCCCTCTCCCCGCTCGTGCCTCGCAGGGAGAGGGGCCACTTCAGCGATGGGGGTGTATCAAGATGGTCCCCCTTTCGCCGGGCCACTCACGCGGGTTGCATTCGCGTATCCGTTTGGAGGTACGTCTTTCCTCTGTAGAACGGCGCGACGATCGCAAAGAGAATCGTTGTGCCGACCATCACGGCCGTGAAAAACAAGTAGTAATTGGCGCCAGCGAGCCTGGCGGTGCCATCGGGGTTTTGGATAAAATGATTTACCTGGGCCGTGAACAGATTGCCCAGGGCGATGGCTGCCAGATAGAGCGACATCACGACCGATTTCAAGCCGGGCGGCGCTTGCGTGTAGGAAAACTCCAGATAGGTGACGGAGATAATCACTTCTGCGGCCGAGATGAACACGTAGGCCAGCACCTGCCAACCGACATGCGGTTTAAGGCCGGCGGCAAGGCGGGTTTCAATCCACGCGGGAATCAAAAAAGCCAGAACCGTAAGAACGAAACCAATGCCCATTTTGCGCAAAGGAGTGAGCCGGAAGAACCGGTTCAGCGCCGGATAGACGCAGTAAGAAAACAGCGGCAGGAACAGCAGAATGAAGAGCGGGTTCACGGTTTGGATTTGGCCGGCTTGCCATTCGCGTCCCAGCCAGTGGCGATCCATCTTCTCAGCCTGATGGACCCACTCGGAAAAGTTTTGATACCACAACGCCCAGAAGACCGCGACGAAGGGCACGAGGATGGCCAGGTTCCCGAGCGCCTTCAAACCTTCACGGCTGGTAATGTCCCGGAAGAACTCTCGTCCCCGCGGCGGGACGTGGACGTATCGCCTTCGTCCCAGCCAGAGAATCACGGTTGCCAGAAACATGAGCAAGCCGGGCGTGCCGAAGGCAATGTGTGGTCCCCACCGTGGATTCAGTGAAAAGTCTTTGGGCAACTGCTCCAGGAAGTAGGGGATCAGCAGCGTCGAAAACATCGAACCCACATTGATCGAGAAGTAAAACCAACTGAATGCCTTGGGCAGTAAATGCTGGTTGGCGGTACCGAACTGGTCCCCCACGTTGGCGGACACGCAAGGTTTGATGCCGCCCGCGCCCAGGGCGATGAGCGCCAGGCCAAGCACGAGTCCGTGCCGCGTTTCATTCAACCCGAGCACGAAGTGGCCCAGGCAATAGAAAATCGACAGATAAAAGATCGTCCGGTACTTGCCCCAGAACGCATCGGCGAGAATCGCGCCAAACACGGGAATGAAATAGTTGACGGTCACGAACGTGTGATACCACTCGTTCGCCTGCGCTTCGTTCATGCGGTCCGGCGCGCCGCTCGAGTCCAGCATGTATTTGGTCATGAACGTTGCCAGGATCGAGTTCATGCCGTAGAAACTGAACCGTTCGGCGGCCTCGTTGGCGACAATGTAGGGAATGCCCGGGGGCATTTTGTCGGTCTTCAACGGCGCGGTGAGATACTCAGCGGTGGCCATAGCTGGCCGGGACTGTCCCAGAATTGCCCTGGATGAGCCAGCGCGAAATCCTGGCCAACGTGGAGTTTGCCCGACACCACCGGCTGTCAGCCCTGCGGAAATTTTACGCATATACGGGAAATTTCCGCAGGGCCAAGGGTCGAACTGGGCCCGTGCGCGAACGTCTGAATTGTTCAGGAGATTACCAGCGGCGGGGCACCGGCAGCTACGTGGCGGCGCCGGACTTTCTGCCGGTGAGGAAAAAAGTCGTCATTTTCCCCTTTCCTTTCACTTCGATTTTGCCGCGACGCTCGAAGGCATATTTGTCTTTGAGGTGTTCGTAGGTGGCCGCGGAAACCTGGATGGCTCCCAACTGGCCCAACGACTCCATGCGGCTGGCGATGTTCACGGTGTCGCCCCAGAGGTCGTAGATGAATTTTTTGCTTCCGATGATCCCGGCGACGACCGGCCCGCTGCTGATGCCGATGCGAAGCTCGAACTTCCGACCATCGCCGGTGTTCATGCGCGACACAACTTTTTGCATGTCGAGCGCCATTTCGGCCACCGCTTCCGCGTGGTCCGGACGAGGCGTCGGCAGACCGCCGACGGCCATGTAGGCGTCGCCGATGGTTTTGATTTTTTCCAGGTGATGCAGTTCGGCCAGCCAGTCGAACTTGGAGAAGATCTCGTTCAACATCTGGACCAGTTCGGTCGCCGGAACGTGCGACGACATCTTTGTAAAGTCGCCCAGGTCGGCGAACAGGACGGTGGCGTCCGGGAAACTGTCGGCAATGGTGCTTTCGCCCTGTTTGAGGCGGTCGGCAATGGATTTGGGAAGGACATTGAGCAGCAACCGTTCGGATTTCTCGCGTTCGATGCGCAACTGGTCGAGGTAGGCCTGCTCCTGGTCGCGCAGCCGTTTTTTTTCCAGACAGGCGTTGATGCGGGCATTGAGCAGCACGGGATTAAACGGTTTGGGCAGATAATCCTCCGCGCCGATCTCGATGCAACGCACGACGTTGTCCAACTCATCGAGCGCGGAAAGCATGATGACGGGAGTGTGGCGGTGCGATTGGTTGGCCTTGAGCAACTCGAGCGTCTGCAAACCGTCCAGTTCCGGCATAAGGATGTCGAGCAGCACGAGGTCCACTTTCACGCTCTCGAGAATTTCCAACGCCTTGCGCCCGTCTTCGGCTTCGAGCACCGTATGGCCCTGGCGCTCCAGCCGGCGACAGAGCATGTCGCGGTTCATTTCATTGTCGTCCACGACCAGAATAAAGCCGGCCAGTGACTGCGTTTCCGGGATAGATTCGTTCAACGGACGAATGGAAGTCATCACGCCGGCGAAGTCCGGCGGGGCGCCGAGGTGGGATTTTCCAGCCCGGGCGATTAGCGGCTGCAGAAACTCAACACTGTTCAAAAGACCGAGCATCGTTTTGGCCGCATTTTGGATCTTCTTCAAATCGGCCACGAACGTGACGTGCTCTTTGCCGTCGGCATCCTCCTGGCACAACTCGCTATAGCCGATGATGAGATCCAGGAGGGTGCGGCTGTCGCGCTGCAACGATTCCAGCTCCAGCTTGCCCGATTCGACGCGCGCTTGCGAAAGGTTATCGTTGATCAGCGCGAGGAGCTGGCTGCCGGCGGCGTGAATTTTCTGCAAGTCCGGGACATACGCGTCCAACCCGAGATCCTCCGCCTCCTCCTGCAGCATCTCGCTGTAGCCAATGACCTGGTTCAGCGGCGTGCGCAAACTGTGGCGAATGTTGGAAAGAGCGGTGTCGTGACTGGTATCGGACTCCTTCGCGCGCGGTCGGGGACCACCTGCGGAAGTGCCGGGCGCGATGTTTTTTCGTATTTTGGATTCTTTGCCGGTCACGATGCACCCTTACTCTGCAACAGGGCATCGATTTTGGCCAGCAACTTCGGCAGGTCCACCGGTTTGGTTTCGTAATCGTTACAGCCTGCGGCGAGCGCTTTTTCCTCGTCGCCCGCCATGGCATGCGCCGTCAAGGCAATGACCGGTATTCCTTTAGTCTGCGGCGCGGCTTTGACCTGGCGCGTCGCCTCCCAGCCGTCCATGATGGGCAAGCTCATGTCCATTAAAATAATATCCGGCAACTCCGATTTCGCCATGTCCACTCCTTTGGCGCCGTCCTCGGCGATCACCACCGCGTAGCCGCGCCGCTCCAATCGACGTGAAAGCATGTCCCGGTTCATCTCGTTGTCTTCAACCAACAGTATCTTGGCCATCCTGGATCTCCTTTCGGGCGGCTGGGTCGTAAAAACGGTTCATGGCTTGGCGGGGGTAACCGGATGAACCCGGTGTTTTACCAGGTCGCGGACCTCGCTGAGCAATTGTTCGCGATTATAATCGCCTTTTTGCAGGATTCGCTCGACGTTGCCTCGCAGTTGTTGGCGGTCTTCCACGGTGAGGTCCTTGGCCGTCAAAATGACAACGGGAATGTCCTGCCAATCCTTGTTCTTGCGCAGTTCTCGAATGAAATCAAACCCGTTCATCACCGGCATCATCAAGTCCAGCAGGACCACGGAGGGCTTGCTTTCGGCCACCGCCTGCAATCCGGCCTTTCCGTTTTCCGCCTCCCGGACCGTCCAGCCTTCCTTCTCCAACACGCGCCGGACCATTTGCCGGATGGACGGTTCGTCCTCGACCACCAGCACCGGGAACGGCGAGGGACCGTGTTGATGCTTGCGGAGCACGCCGACGAGCCGATCGCGATTGATGGGCTTGGTCATATAGTCGGTCGCGCCCAGAGCGAAACCCATTTCCTTATCGTCAAACATGGTCAGCACGATGACGGGTATGTCCGCCACTTCCGGGTCGGCCTTGAGCGCTGTCAATACCGACCAGCCATCCATTTCCGCCATCATCACGTCGAGCGTGATCAAATCGGGTTTCAATTCCCTGGCCATCTGAACGCCCTCCTTGCCGCCGGGCGCAATGGCGACGCGGTAACCCTCTTTGGTCAGAAACCGGCGCATCAAATCGTGGACCGTCGGGTCATCGTCAATGACCAGAATCGTGGTGGCGCCCGGCGGCGGTTCAATCACACGCCTCTCCGGCGCGACCGGGGCCGTGTCCTGTTTTTCCGGTCGGGACGACACCACCACCGCCGGCAGCCGGATGGTGAAGGTGGATCCTTTTCCCAACTCGCTTTCGACCGCCACGTCGCCGCCCATCATCTGGCAAAAATGACGCGTGATGGCCAGACCCAGGCCGCTGCCGCCGTATTTGCGCGTGGTCGAGACATCCGCCTGGGTGAACGCCCGGAACAGCTTGTTCACCTGCTCCGGCGTCAAGCCGATGCCGCAGTCGCGGACCCGGAAGATGAAATGTCCCGCGCCATTGCCGCGTTCCCGGGCGACCTGCAACGTGATTGTTCCCTTTTCGGTGAACTTGCAGGCGTTGCTGAGCAGGTTGAACAGCGCCTGCCGGACCTTGGTCGCGTCGGCGCGCATGGGGCCGAGGTTATTCCCGCACTCCAGGTTGAGCACATTGCCGTTCTTCTGGACCAGCGGTTTGATCGTGTTCACCACGTCCTGAACCATGACGGGCACGTCGATCGTCTCCAGGAAAAGGTCCATCTTGCCCGCTTCAATTTTCGAAATATCGAGCACATCGTTGATGAGGCCGAGCAGGTGTTTGCCGGCGCTGTGAATCTTTTGCAAGTCGGCGACGAAACCTTCTTCACCCAGGTCCCGGGCGTCCTCCTCGAGCATTTCGCTGTAACCAATGACCGCGTTCAGCGGCGTGCGCAGTTCGTGGCTCATGTTGGCCAAAAACGCGCTCTTGGCGCGATTGGCATCTTCCGCCGTGCTGCGGGCTTCCTGCGCCTCGGCGGTGGCCCGGACCAGTTCGGCGGTCCGCTCTTCGACCTTCCTCTCCAGGTTCACGTTGTAAACCTCGAGCATGTCATTGGCCTGCTGCAACTCGGCATCCCGCTGCTGGATGACCGCCAGCATTTCGTTGAACGCGTCGATCAGGGAACCGACTTCGTCATGGCTGGTCTTGCGGGCGCGCACCAGGTAGTCCTTTTGTTCCTTGACCAACTTCGCCGTCTGGGCCAGGTCCATGATTGGTTTGGAAATGAGCGGCTGCAATTTGTAGGAAGTGAGGAAAGCGACCAGGCACGAAATCAACATCACCATGGCCACGATATTGGCGTAGCGATAGGAGCGTCCTTGCACTTGTTTTCCGATGTCGGACTTGAGATAGATCGTGCCGATTTTCATTCCGCCAGAGACAACCGGTCGAAAAATCACCAGATAATCGCCTGCAATGTTGTATTGCCACCGGGACGGTCTGGACGGAATCACTTCGCCACTGCCCTCTTTGACGTACCGGCTCAGGGGCGTATCGTCGCGGGAATAAACGGCCGCCGCGACAATGTCTTTGCCGCCCAGCGCCTTCAGGGCGCTGTGCAAATCTTCCTTGTTGCCGCTGACGAGGGCCGAGCGGCTGTTAATGCTGAAGATGTTCGCGTCCGCCTGCAGTCCCCGGATCATCGACTGCCGAAAGAGGTAATTGTCGTACCACACGAACGCCGCGCAGGCTACCAGCAAGGAGAAGACGCTCGTCGCCATCAGGATCAGCGTCAACTTCCATTTGAAGGGCAGATGTCCGAATTCGCTCATATCAATGCCCGGTGGCGTCGGATCCGCTATCGAGCTTCACGGTGTTCTTTTTTGGATAAATCATCCGGAATGACGTCCACGCAACTCCCTGAGAATTGCGCTGCCGTCTTCCCGTATGATTGGTTATGCCGAAGGCAGCCGTTGATTGTAAAGGACATTCTACGAGCGGAGCATCCGGCCCGCCGGTCAATCGTTGAGTGCCTGGCAAAGCCGCCTGCGCACGCGCTGAAACCGGGCGGTCCCTTCGCCGCCGGTCGCCCCGAAAGCCGCGCGCCGGGGAGAGGCGAGGCCGGACTCATCGTCCGTTTCGTCGTTTGAGGGTTGGCACCGTTCGCTCGGCCACTGGAGCCGCGGCGCGGACAAAAAAGACGGGGGCAGGGCGGAATCCGGCAAGTACCGCCGGTTGGGCATCCAACGAACTTCTGATGCAGCCCAGGAGAGCTTCCCGCGACGGTCAGATTTTCCACCCGTTGCGGTAGTGGTGCCGGAGGTATCGGTCGGCCTCCGTACAATTGCTCGCCTTTAACCGTTTCCAGTCCCACTCCAGCTTTTTTCCGACGCGATAGGCAACGTTGCCCAACAACGCGGCCTCCGTCAGGGGACCGGAATAATCGAACGGGCAAGTTGTCGGATTGCCGTTCTTGCAGGCCTCGATCCATTCCCTGTGATGGCCGATGGAATCTTTAAGGAACGGAGTCGGCGGGGTGAAGCCGTCAAAATCTTTCTCCGGCAGCAGCGTGCGCCGGCCGTAATCGGCCAGCAACATTCCTTTGCTGCCGACGAACAGCACGCCGCTTTTCCATTGGGCTGCTTGTTCGGTCGAAAGCAGGGCGGGTTGTTTGCCGCCGTGATACCAGGTGAGTTGGAGGGGAGGGCTTTCGCCGCGCGCCGGATAGTGGTAGCGCATGATCAGCCAGGGTGGGGTCGATTCCGGATGGACCGGCGGGCCATCAACCGGTTCAACGGTCAGGGGCCGGCTCAGCCCCAACGCCCAGTGCGGCAAATCGAGGTAATGACAGCCAAAGTCGGCCAGGGTCCCGCCGCCAAACGCCCACCAGTTGCGCCATTTGAACGGCAAATAGTGCGGGCTGTAAGGCCGGTATTCGACCGGCCCCAGCCACAAATCATAATGCACGTTCGGCGGTACCGGCGGCGTTTCCTTTGGCAAATCCATGCCGCCGTAAGTCGCGCCAACCCAGACGTGGACTTCCCGCACCGGCCCGACTGCCCGGCTCTGCACCAACTCGACCACGCGCCGATAATTGGACCCGGCGTGGATCTGCGTGCCGATTTGGGTCACACGCCCGTGTTTTCGGGCGGTCTCGGTGATGATGCGCGATTCCGAAACCGTCCGCGCCAGCGGTTTCTCACAATAAACGTGTCTCCCGCTCTGCAACGCCGCCACAGCCGCCACGGCGTGCGTGTGGTCCGGCGTGCCGATCACCACCGCGTCGATGTCCCGCTGGTCGAGCAGACGCCGAAAATCGTTATACGTTTTTGCCTTGGGATGTTTTTGTTTCGCCGCGGCAAGATAGTTGTCGTCAATGTCGCAGAGCGCGACGATGTTTTCGCCGCTGACTTCCTTGAGGTCCTCGGCGGCGCGGTTGGCGACGCCGATCATGCCAAGATTCAGCTTCTCATTGGGCGAGAGCGTTCGCCCGCGCGTTGGGAGGCTCGCCAGCCACGCGCCGGCCGCGGCGACGGCGGTTTGTTTGACAAATTGGCGGCGATTCATGGAATGGCTCATCATTGCCGGGGGAGTATGGCTAGGGTCGCGGCAATTCGCGAATATAAATGTTGCGAAACCAGACCGGACTCTGGTGCGCCTGCAATTCAATCTGGCCGGACGGATAGATCGGCCTGCCGCGCTCCCAGTAGTTTTCCAGCGTCAGGTCGCGCACCACCACCTCGTGGTTCAGATAGACCGTCACCCGGTCGCCGATCATGAGGATATCGAAACGGTTCCACTCACCGGGATAGTAATCGGCCAATCGCGCCGGGCCGTTGGGGTTCTTCTGATTGTTGAACAGACCGCCGGAGCCTTCGTGCCGGACGTTGGATTTGCCGCCGGTCGGGTCCCAGATTTGCACCTGCGGACTGCCGCGCAGGTAAATGCCGCTGTCACCGCCCTCGTTGATCTTCCAGTCCGCCTGGAGTTCGAAGTCGCCGTAATCTTTGGTTGTGCAGAGATTGTCAAAACCTTTGCCCTGATAAACCAGCGCGCCGTCGATCACCCGCCAGTCCTGTCGCATCAACTGGTCGGCCTTTTCCTGGGCGGCCGCCAGCTCCGCGGGCGACATTTTTGGGCGCTTCGTCGGGTCGGCGACCAGTCCTTTCCAGCCGTCCAGGCTCACGCCGTCAAACAACCGGACGAAACCCTCCGGCGCGACGTTGTTTCGCGGAAAGCCAGGCAGCTCTTTGAGCCGCAGGTTGCGGAACTCGACGTAGTCATCGTGACCAAGAAAACCGATCCGGCCCCGCTCGCGCAGCAAACCGGGATGTTTCGTCAGCATTTTCGGATCGGTAATGTCGTTCAGGTTGGCGTCCACCACCAGGTGCCCGTTGAGCTTCACTTTCACGTGGCGACCCACGCAGGTGATTTCCTCTTCGTTCCATTCACCGGCTTTTCTTAATGCGCCGCGCCGGGCCGGAACCACGTCGTAGATGGACCCGCAGTATTGCGCCGGACGAAGGTCCGCATACTGCGGCGCGCTGTCATCCAGGATCTGGATTTCCATTCCGCTGGCAGAGACGTCCTGGGCGAGCGGCGCCCGAATGCCGACGCCGTTGTTCGAGCCGGGCTCCAGTTTGAATTCCAGCCGGAGGATAAAGTCTCCGTATTCCTTTTCCGTGAACAGATTGCCGCCGCCGCCGCGGGCGCAGTAGATCACTCCGTTGGTGACGCCGTAGCCGTCGCCCTTTTTGCCGACGAGCTTCCAGCCGTTGAGACTCCTGCCGTCGAACAGGGAAACGAACCCGGTGTCTCCCGGGGTGGAAATGCAGCCCGTCGAACCGCCGGCCGCGAGGAAAACAGCGAAAACAGGGAAAAATTTCGAATGCATAATTTTCATCAAGCTCCGAATTTTATCGCGATGAACCGGGACAGCCGGAGGCTGTTGAAATCCGCCTTTCGTGTCAAGCGTCGTCGTTTGAATGGGTGGGGTCCGGGTGCGCGCGCTGAATAAATGCCGCGCGGCGTCATCAAGCGGACAGCGAACCGCCGGCCGCCATCTCACGCATCGAGACATTCCCGCACGGCCAGGGCAAGCATCCGCGGTCTGAACGGCTTTTGCAGAAAATTCATTCCGTCGGGGGCGTCGAAATTTGTTTTGGCCAACTCCATGCTGTAGCCGCTGGTGTAAATGACCTTCAGGTTCGGTTTATCCGCGCGCAGTTTTTCGGCCAGGTCCCGGCCCGTGATGCCTTCGGGCATTACCATGTCAGTCAACAGCAAATCGATCTCCTGGGCGTATCGCGGCCACAACTTCAGCGCCGCGGCTCCGTTGGCGCCTTCAAAAACACGATAGCCATAACACTCCAGAATCTGCCGCGCCAACAGTCGCAATTCCGCTTCGTCCTCCACGATCAGGATTGTTTCGTTGCCGCCGCGGACTTCACCCTCGGCCGATTTGTTGTTGGAAGGCCCCACCGACTGGGAGGTCGCGGGCAGGAAAATTTTGAACTCGCTTCCGCTGCCCATCTGGCTCGACACCTCGATCCATCCGCGATGCAGCTTGGTGATGCCATAGACCGTGGCCAACCCCAGACCGGTGCCTTTGCCGACTTCCTTGGTGGTGAAAAACGGATCGAAAATGCGGCCCAACACTAGCGCGTCCATGCCCACACCCGTGTCCGCGACGCTGAGGCAGACGAACCGCCCCACGCGCGCCTCGGCGTTTTGTTGAACGTACTGCAGGTCGATGTCCACGGACGAGGTGCGGATGTTGAGTCGCCCGCCCTGCGGCATGGCATCGCGGGCGTTGACCGACAGGTTCATGACAATTTGTTCCATCATGCCGGCGTCGGCGTAAACCGCCGGGAGGTCCGGCGCGAAATCAAATTTCAGTTCGAGGTCTTCGCCCAGCGTTCGTTCGAGGAGGGACACGACGTCGCCGACGACTTCGTTCAAGTCCACCGCGCGCTGCTGCATGATCTGGCTGCGGCTGAAGGTCAGCAATTGACGGGTGAGGTTGGAAGCGCGATCGGCCGCGGCGGAAACTTTCTTTAACGGCTCCTGGAATTCGCGCGGCAGATTGCTGTTCGTCAGCAGCAAGTCCGTGTGCCCTTTGAC
The DNA here is from genome assembly GCA_035637175.1 of Haliangiales bacterium. Classification (GTDB taxonomy): domain Bacteria; phylum Verrucomicrobiota; class Verrucomicrobiia; order Limisphaerales; family AV2; genus AV2. The sequence goes on from DASPXS010000139.1 coordinate 15,139, forward strand.
GATCGTCAGGATGTTATTGAAATCGTGGGCCACGCCGGCGGCCAGTTGGGCGATGGATTCCATTTTCTGCGCCTGGCGGAGTTGGGCCTCCAGCTTGAGGCGTTCGGTGATGTCCTCGACGCTGCCCTCAAAGTAAAGCACGCGGCCTTCGACGTCGCGGACGGCGCGTATGTTTTCTTCCACCCAGATGTGGGAGCCGTCGTGGTGGCGCAACCGCGATTCAAAACGGCGCACCGCGTTGTCGCGGCCAATCAACATTTCCCACCGCATCCGATCGGCCGCATCCACATAAAGGTCGGCGGCGTTGACGCTCAACAACGCGTCGCGGTCAGGATAGCCCAGCATCTGGACCGCGGCCGGATTGACATCGATGATCCTGCCTTCCGGAGTTGATTTCCAAAGCCCGATGGGAACGTCGTTGAACAGCGCCAGGCAACGGCTTTCCGACTCCTGCAACGCGCGCGACTGCGCCCTGCGCTCGAACGCAAGTCGCACCACAGCGGGCAGACGACTGTATTGCCGGGTCGTTTTTAGCACATAGTCTTCCAGCCCGGACTTCATGGCTTCGACCGCGATCTCCTCGCTGCCGGTGCCGGTGAACATGATGACCGGACAGTCCGGCCAGCGTGATTTAATCGCCCGAAGCACGGCCAACCCGTCCGACCAGCGCAATTGATAATCGGTGATGACCAGGTCGCAGGCAGTGGACTCGAGCGCCACGGCAAAACTCTTTGCGTCGATGACTTGATCGATTTGGAGATCGGGAAAATCGCGTCGCAACTCCCGAATGGCCAGAGCGCGGTCGTCCGGATTGTCATCCACGAGCAGCAGGCGGAACTGCTCTTTCACGAGACCTCCTTTGAGGCAAAGCGCGCCATTTTGATTATCCGCCCCGCAGTTCCGGCTTTTCGTTGAGAATCAGCCAGTACATGTCCAAACCTTTCACCAGCTCCAATAAACTGTCAAATCCGCCGGGCTTCACCAGGTAGGAGTTTGCTCCCAGATCGAATGCCCGGTTGATGTCCGGATGCTGATTGGAGGAAGTCAACACCACGACCGGCAGACGCTTCAGTCCGGACTGCTGGCGCAACCATTGCAGCACTTCGAAACCCGATCGGCGCGGCATCTTCAAATCCAGCAGCAGCAACACCGGCATTGGATGTCGTTCCCGGTCGCCATACTCGCCTTGTCCGCTCAAGTAGGCCACGGCCTCCTCGCCATCGCGCACCACCTGGATCGGGTTGGCGAGGTTGAGCTTTTGAAACGCCCGCTGAAAGAGCAGGACATCGTTGGGATCATCCTCCGCAAGCATAATGACACATTCCCTCGTGTTCATGGGCTAACCTTTTTCAGTTCTATCCAGAATTTGCTGCCCGCTCCTTCCGTTGATTCCACCCCGACCCGGCCACCGAGCCGCTCCGCTCCTTTTTGCACGATGGCGAGGCCGATGCCTGTGCCCGGATAGGTTTCCACGCCGTGCAACCGTTCGAAGACACGGAAGATGCGTCCCTGGTGTTCCTTGGCGATGCCAATGCCATTGTCTTCAATCCATAAACGGACGAATTCGCCCCTCTTTTCAGCCCACAACCGCACTCTGGGCGTCGCGCCGGGGGCGACAAATTTGACGGCGTTGGAAACCAGGTTGCCCAGCATCTGCACCAGCGTGGCACGATGGCCGCGCACCGCCGGCAAATCGTCATGCACCGCCAGTTCCGCCTGTCTTTCCCGCAAATCGGATTCCAGTTGATGCCTAACGTCGGCCAGCACAGCCGCCAGCTCGACGTTCTTCAATTCCAGATCCGTCCGGCTCAGGCGGCTGTAGGCCAGCAGGTCCTGAATCAATGTGTCCATCCGGGCGGCGGCGGTTGCAATGCGCCGACAGTAGTCCTTGCCTGTGTTGTCGAGCCGGTCCAGGTAATCCTCCAGCAACGCGTTGGAAAGGCCCTGCATCGCCCGCAGGGGCGCGCGGAGATCGTGCGAGACCGAATAGGTGAACGATTCCAGTTCCCGGTTGATTGCCTCGAGTTGGGCGGTCCGTTCCACCACCCGTTCTTCGAGGTCTTCGTTCAGTTTCCGGATCTCCGCTTCGACCCTTTTGCGTTCGGTGATGTCGATGATGGAGGCCAGGACGAACGTGCCTTCGGCGGTGGCGATGGGGTTCAAGCCGATTTCAATGGGCACTTCGGTGCTGTTCTTGCGCAGGCCGAACAAGTCGCGGCCCGCGCCCATCGGTCGGGCGTCCGGCTTTTTGAAAAAGCCGGCGCGTTGCCCCGGATGCTGCGCCCGGTAACGCTCCGGCACCAGCAACTCAACGGGCTGCCCGAGCAATTCCTGGCGGGACCAGCCGAAAAGCCTTTCGGTCTGCGAATTGACCATCGTCATGCGGCCCTGACTGTCCACCATCAGCATGGCGTTGGGCGCCGCTTCGACCACCCGGCGCAGGCGATCTTCGGCCCGTTTGCGTTCGGTGATGTCGCGGGCGATCTTGGAGGCGCCAATCACCCGGCCCGCCGCATCTCTGACCGGAGAGATCGTCAGGGACACATCGATCCTCGATCCATCTTTGCGCACCCGGACCGTTTCATAATGTTCGCATGGTTCGCCGCGTCTGAGCCTTTCGAGAATTTCCTTTTCCTCGTCGGGTAACTCGGGAGGGATCAACAACAGGATCGAACGCGAGACGACCTCTTCGGCGGAGTAGCCGAAAATCCTCTGCGCGCCGGCGTTCCAGCTCACGATCGTGCCGTCCAATGTCTTGCTGATGATTGCGTCATCGGACGACTCGACGATCGCCGCCAGTTGGTTGCGCGCTTCCTCGGCCCGTTTGCGTTCCGTGATGTCGCGAATGAAACAGGTGTAAAGCGACGGTTCGTCCGGCGAATGGCAGGTAATGGCCAACTCGGCGCGAAATTCCGTTCCGTCCACACGCATCACCGTCACTTCAACGGGCCGCCCCAGCAGGCTGCCGACCCCGGTCGTCAGATACTCCGCCAGGCTGTCGTGATAGTATTCGCGCAACGACGGCGGTATGATCAATTCATCCATTTTGCGACCCAGCGCGTCCGCTTTGCGGTAACCGAATATTTTCTCCGCGGCCGGGTTCCACTCCAGCACGGTTCCGCCGCGATCAATGCTGAGGATGGCATCCAACGCCGTTTCGAGGATCGCCCCTTTGCGGGCCTGGCTCTGGCGCAGCGCTTCTTCCGCGCGTTTGCGCTCCGTAATGTCGCGCAGGAAACCGGTGAACGCCGGCGGACCCTCGCGAGGGATGGCGGTGAGGGTCAATTCGACGGGAAATTCGCCGCCATCCGCCCGAATCGCCGTCATTTCGACGCGCCGGCCCGACACACGGGATTCGCCGGTGGCCTGGAAACGCGCAAAACCCTGCCGGTACGTCTCGCGCAGCGACGGCGGTATGATCAGTTCGATCATCGGCCGGCCCAAGGCGTCCGCCCGGGAAAGACCAAACGTCTTCTCCGCTGCCGTGTTCCATTCCATGATTTTGCCCTCGTGATCGATGGCGACGACGCCATCCATGGCTGATTCCAGAATGGCGCTTTTCAATGCCTCGCTTTCTCTCACCAATTGCTCGGCCCGTTTCCGTTCGGTGACGTCGCGCAGTATGACCAGCGAAAAGACCTCCCCTTTCAACTTGTATGAGGAGACCTCCACCTCCAGATCGAATTCGGTCCCGTTTCGCAGACCGCGCGTCTCGTAATGCGAGGGGGGGGAGTCGCCGGCCGCCCGGCGCTGAATTCGTTCGCGGATCATTTCCCGTTGGCCCGGTGCGACCAACTCCAGAACCGGCCGGCCGGCCGCTTCCTCGACCCGGCTGTAACCGAACATCTTCAAATAAGCAGGATTGGCCAGGACCTGGATCCCGTTTTTCGACACCCCGATCGCATCGATCGAGTTTTCGAAGATGGCTTGAAATTTGGTCTGACTGTCCCGCAGCGCCTCGGCGGTCCGCTTGTGCTCGAGAATTTCTGCCAGGAACGCTTCGTTCGCGGCGGCCAACTCCCCGGTGCGTTCCTGCACCCGCTTCTCCAACTCGCTGCGCGCCTTGTCCATTAACGCTTCCGCCTCTTTCCGCTCCGTGATGTCCTGGCCCGTGCCGATCATGCGGATGGCCTGTCCGGCCTCATCGACGATCACTTCGCCCCGTCCGTGCAGCATCCGTTCCCGGCCGTCCGGTCGAATGATCCGGTGATCGAAACTGAACGGTTTGTGGTCACGAATGGCCTTTTCAACGGTGTCGCGGACAAACGAACGGTCATCAGGGTGCATGTATTCGAGGAAGTTCTTGTAGGTCAGCGGAATCTCGTGCGGCTTCAGGCCGTAAATGCGATACAGCGTGTCCGACCAGTTTATGCTGTTGCTGGCAAGGTCCCACTCCCAACTGCCGACCTGAGCGATCTCCTGGGCCTCCGCCAACTGTTCCCGGCTTGCCTGCAATGCCTGGTTGGCCTTTGCCAGTTCGGCCGTGCGTTCCTTCACGCGCCATTCCAGTCCGTCGCGCGCTTCCCGCAGTGCCTTTTCCGTCCTCCGTTGCTCCGAGACAACCGCGGCGACTGCCAGGGCCATCACGCCGATCACACCCATGAAGGATTGCAACAGAATCAGAGACTCGTTCTGTGTGTCTGCCGCAAACGGCCCGTAGCCGTTCAGCGTGCCCCAGAGGGCAATCCCCGAAACCAGACAACTCACGGCCACCGTCCCGCGCGGGCCAAATCGGAACGCCGCCCAGACGACGAATGGAACACAGAGAAATGTGAGCGAATGACGTTGGATGCCGGGCGGCAGCAGGCCGGCGAACACCACCCGGCAAATCAGAGCCAAAGCCAGAAAAAACAGGGCCGCCTCGACGGTCTTGCCCGGGCTCCATTGCGGGCGCAATCTCGCGCTCCACAGGATGAAAAACGGGGCGACCATCTGGGCGCCCACGGCATCACCCAGCCACCAGGTCAGCCAGATGGCTCCGTAGTCGGCCCAACGCGCAGCCCCGCTCAGCGAAAGGCTCGTGACGCCAATCGTGGCGCTCACCATCGTGCTCATCACGCCGGCGAGAAGCGCAAATTTAAAAACCGTTCGCGGGTGATCGAAGGCGTTGCGACCGCCGGCGAACCGGTTCACCAGGCAAGCGCCCAACAGTCCTTCGAGCGTGTTGCCTGTCGCGATGCCCAGGGATGCGGCGACGGAGTTGACCGTGCTGATGTTGACGAGGAACGTGTTCCCCAGTCCTGCGAGGCCGTTGGCAGCGGTTATGCCGGCGGATGTTGCAACCAGGCCGGGCGTCGTGATGTTCACCAGGAATGCGCCCAGAAAAATCGCGGGCCAAACGCGATGCCCCAGCACCAGGAAGCTCGCGAGGGCGATTCCCGTGGGCGGCCACACGGCCGTCGCGTTCGCATGGACGAAGGCCAGCTTCAGACCGAGCTTGCCCGCCAGGAAATAAACGGTCAGCAACACCAGAAGGGTCGCCAGATATTCTGATTCGCGAGCCAGGGCGCTCTTTTTTGTCGTCGCTTGCAATCTGATCGCCGTAACCTCGAAGAGGTTGATTGCCGGTTTGTTGCCGGTTACACAATGGTTGCGGGAGAAAGTGCCAGACAAATCCTGTTCCGCACCTGGCCTCTGTCAGAGCATCGTCTCTTCCGCTGCGGAACTCTCGGACGAACCCACATAAAGGAACGTCAATCTTTTGGATCGATTCTCGAATTCTGTCGCATGGTTGATAACCATGTCGAGCACGTTTTACCGGCGTGCGGATTCACGGGAGGATGAGTTCAAGAATAGCAGCCGCCGAGGTAAGGAGGCGGATTTTGGCACGAAAAACACTTCCGCCTCGTAACCTCGGCGGCTACGGCTTTTGCGACGATTCTTGAACTCACCCTGCCCCTTCAATCGGACGGTTCAACTATTTGACTTGCAAGTGAAACGTGCCGGGCCGAAGCTGGTGTAACGTTGACTATCGATATCATCTTATGGCTGACCCGGCGCACACAACCGACCTGAATGCCCCGCTCCAAAATCTCGAGGAATGGGAAGACTTCTTAAAAGAGCGCTACCCGCAGCCTGCGGCCGATGCCGCGTTCCCGACCCCCGACAAAAAGAAGGAAGAATTCAGAGATTACGAAGCGGACGCGCGACCGACTGTCCGGGAATTCTATCGGCTCAATCACCGCCATCAGACCTACGATTTCGTTCAGGCAAAACGCAAGGAGTTTCTCGGTCTGAACCGCATGAAGATGGGGGTCTGGGAGGCGGCCGAATATTTGAACCAACTGGTGGACGACAGCGATCCGGACACGGACGTGTCGCAACTCGAACACCTGCTTCAGACGGCCGAGCAACTTCGACACGATGGCCGGCCGCGTTGGATGGTCCTCACCGGGTTCGTGCATGATCTTGGCAAAATCCTCTGCCTCTGGGGCGAGCCCCAGTGGGCCGTGGTGGGCGACACGTTTCCCACCGGTTGCGCTTACTCACAAAAGATCGTCTTCCCGCAGTTTTTCGCCGATAACCCGGACAGCCAAGATCCCCGCTTTCAGACGCGGAATGGTGTGTATGAGGAGGGTTGCGGCCTGGACAACGTTTTCCTGTCCTGGGGCCACGATGAATACATTTATCACGTCTGCAAGGATTCCCTGCCCGAGGAAGCCCTCTACATGCTCCGCTACCATTCCTTCTATCCCTGGCACCGGGAAGGTGAATACGATCATCTCTGCAACGAAAAGGACCGTGAGATGCTCAAAGGGGTGCAGGCGTTCAACCCGTATGACCTCTACACCAAGAGCCATCAGCGTCCCGACGTGACGGAATTGCGCCCATTCTACGAAGCGCTGATCGCCGAATATTTTCCCGCTCAACTGCGCTGGTAGGTTGCCGGCGCCGCCAGGGCCGACCAACTGCTCGAAATTTGGCTTTCCACTGCTGAATGACGCTGCTAAGGATTAGCGCCGTGAAAAGGACCAAACTTCCAGTGGCCCCACTTGCCCTCTTGCTGCTGTCACTCTCGACCCGGTTGGTTTCAACCGCCCGTGCCGACGATGCGAAAGCCGACAACGCTCCGGCCAAGCCAGCAGAAAAAGCCGCGACGGAACCGAAGAAGGAGGCGGCCGAACCCTCCAAGGAAGACACCGAGGCCAAGCTTCTGGCGATGTTCCAGAAAGAGGAGCCGATCACGAACACCCTGAATATGGTCATGGTCTGGGTGCCCAAAGGTTATCGCGTCAGCCGCTACGAAGTAACTCAGCGCGACTTCGAAGAAGTCATGAAATCGAACCCGAGCAAATTCAAAGGAGACAGTCGCCCGGTGGAAAACGTCACCTGGGAGGAATCCGCCGAATTCTGCAAGAAGCTCACTGCAAAAGAGCAGGCCGCAGGCAAGTTGCCGAAGACGTTCTACTACGCCCTGCCAAGCGAAGACCAATGGGAATACTACGTGGACGATGCCGCGCTGAAGGACGCCATCACCAGTCATTTGGGCGACCGCAGGAATACCGAATCCGTCGGCGGACTCGGCCCCAACAAATTTGGCTTACACGATGTGCGCGGCAATGTCTGGGAATGGTGTTCCACTCCCGTTGCGCGCGGCGGTTCCTGGCGGACGTTCGAAGATTATCTGGCCATTTCCTTCCGCTACGCCGGGGCCGCCGGAACGCGCTATGACGACATCGGTTTCCGCTGTGTCCTGATGGAACAGTAGTCGGCCGGGGACGTCGGCCATTCTTTCCGGGGCAGCGTCCGCCGGCGCAGTCGCGGTTCATTCATGCTGCCACGTGACCGAAAAACTCTTCCCGTCTTCCGACAGCCCTGAAGGCTGGGCTTTGACGGTGCCGTTCGGATAGGCCATCAGAATGGTGTCATATTGCCAGGAGGCATCGCTGATGGTTCCCGTAATTCCGCTCAGCGTGGCCATGCATCCGCTCAGTGTCACGGTGCCGAAGTCCGCAAGCGGCAGAATCCCGCCCGAATAAGGGGGCTCAACAATCCATTCCGCCGATTGCCTTTTGGCTTTGTGGCTGCGTTGTGTGGTGGAAAATGAAACGTTCCGGGTCAGGTTGGCAATGGTGAGTGTGAACCGGTCGTTTCCGACGTAGCGCACTTCCGCGGAGATGGTGTCGCCCGCCGCGACCGGAAAATTCAGGATGCGATAAGCAAACTTGGGATACATCTCGAACCATGCGTAGTAAACCGGCCCAGTCGGTGTGAAGTCCTGCTCGGTACCGGTCTGTTCCACGGTGTTGTCCGAATAACCATCGATGCCGACCCAGACGGATGAATACGTATTGGCCGAATCGCTTCGCAAAACCGAAGGCACCACCCACGTCCCCACCACGTCGCTGACCGCGCCGTTCAACGGGGCGCTCAAATCGCTTTCCACCGCGTAGCCGCCCCAGTTCTGGCTGGTCCCGTTTTTATTGCGAATATGGGGCGCACCCTGTTGATGATGATGCACCGCGTCCGAGGGAATCGGCACCAGAACAAACGCATTTCGAGTCGAACCCAACTGAGTTTCGGTAACCGATGAACCTGTGGCCAGCGCCAGCATCGCCACAAACGAGTAACGAATCAGAGTTTTCATATTTCGCCTTTCGAAGTTTGGTACTGCCTGAAACAGTTCGACCAAAGTAGCTCACAAACTCCCGGCCGACAACCCGACGATGCGTTTTTTTTTGGTCCCGCGACACGACGGCTTCCCCGTGGGTTTCTCCGGTCTTCTTCTCTTTCCCTGATTGCCTTTGCTCCTGGAAAGCGGCTATAAGCAGGTGCTCATGCTCACAGTGGCTGAACAACTCCGCGCAGCGCGCGAGGCTCAGGGCCTCACCGTTTATCAGGTTGCCGAGATCACCAAGATCAAGACCGACCACGTCCGCGCGCTAGAAGAGGGTAATTACGCCGCTTTCGCCGCGCCGGTTTATATCCGCGGATTCGTCCGCACTTACGCCACGCTGCTCAAGCTCGATGTGTCGTCCGTGATGGCGGCGCTCGATGGGGAACTCGGCCGGACGGAGAGGTTCCACGAACCGCCGCCGCTGAGCGACGAACCGCGCCGGTTCGTCGATGTGGTCATGCTGCAATTGTCCAAGGTCAACTGGCGCGTGGCGCTGCCGTCGCTGGGCGCGGCGCTGGCCTTGCTGGTGCTGATCTTCGGCTATCGCGCCTGGCGCCGGCATCATTCCAAAGACCCGCTGAGCAACCTCGGTCCCGGCCTCTATCAACCGTCGCAGAAACAATCGGGCGACACGCTGCCGCTGCCGCCCGCGCAGCCCAGAAAATAGTCTCTTAAGTCTTAATAAGTCTTAATCGCGGCTCGCCGGGGGACGCGGAAACTCGCGCGGCGCGCGTTTCCATGATTGATTTGCCGGATTCCGTTCGCGTAACTTCTCCACTCCGTGAAAAACGGTCTGATAACTGAACGGCCCTTGCGCGTCGGGTTGATTTCGCTCGGCTGCGCCAAAAATCTGGTGGACGCCGAGATCATGCTCGGCTCGCTGCTGAAGGACGGCGTGGAAATCGTCAACGACGCCGCCCGCGCCGACGCGCTCATCATCAACACCTGCTCGTTCATCGACGCCGCGCAGGAGGAGAGCGTGGACACAATCCTGGAATCCGCCGCGGTGCGCGAGACGCAAAACCGCGGCCAGGCGCTGATCGTCTCCGGCTGTTTGCCGCAGCGGTTTCGCGATGAACTGCCGAAGCTGCTGCCCGAAGTGGACGCCTTCATGGGCATCGACCAGGTGGCCCAGGTTCACCAGATTGTTCAACAGGCCTTGCAACACCGGGCGCAACGAACGCGAAACGCGCAACGCCCCGCGCCGAAATCCCAATCCCACATCGCCGCGCGCCTCGCCGAACTCAGAGGGAACCAGCCTCCGGCTCCGCCCGACGAAAAGGAAAATCTTCGCGGCACGGAACGGGTCGGGCGCCCCGGCACCCTCCCCGCGCCTCCTCCCGTCACGCAACACGCAAAACGCAATACGCAACACATCTCCCCGGCCGCGGTGGAAGTGAACCTCCGCCCCGCCTACATCCCTGATTACGCCACGCCGCGCTTTCGCCTCACGCCGCCGCATTTTGCCTATGTCAAAATCGCGGAGGGTTGCAATCACCCCTGCAGCTTCTGCATCATCCCGCGCATGCGTGGCGGTCATCGCAGCCGGCCCCTGGCCGACATCGTCGCCGAAGCGCGTCAATTGATCGCCGATGGCGTCCAGGAGCTCAATTTGATATCGCAGGACTCGACCTACTACGGTCTCGATCGGCGACCGAACCGCGCCGGCGCAATTGCGTCGCCGGAAAAATTCAGCGCCGCGGCGAAAACGCTGCCCGCCGACGCGCCGACGCTCTGCGCGCTGTTACGCGAACTGAACGCGTTGCCGGGAGATTTCTGGATCCGGCTGCTGTACACCCATCCGGCGCATTGGACCGACGAGTTGATTCAGACCATCGCGGCGTGCCCGAAAGTCGCCCGCTATGTCGATATGCCGCTGCAGCACATCCACGAAATCATGCTGGAGCGAATGCGCCGTGAGACGTCGCAACAATACATTGTTGACTTGATCCGCCGGATTCGCGCGGGCGTCCCCGGCATCGCGATTCGCACCACTTTCATCGTCGGCTTTCCGGGCGAGACCGAAGCCTGCTTCCGGACGCTGCTCGATTTCATCCGGGAAACGAAGTTCGAGCGACTGGGCGTGTTCAGCTATTCCCGCGAAGAAGGCACGCGGGCGGCGAGAATGGAGAATCAAGTCCCGGACCGCGTCAAGCGACGGCGCCGGGATCTGGCCATGGCCGAACAACTCAAGGTCGCGCGTCGGATTTCGGCGTCATTTGTCGGCCGGACCATCAAGGTCCTGGTTGAAAAAGAGGCGAGGTATGCGGCAGGCGCCGAGCTGTTTTCCTGGGAACACGGATTGATCCGCCAGGCCGGAAGGCGAAACAACGAACGCGCTGCGCGACCGTTCCTGGTGGCCCGCGGCGAAGCCGACGCGCCGGACATTGACGGGCGCGTTTACGTGCGCGGTCCACTGTCGCCCGGTCGCTTTGCCCGGGTCAAAATTATCGGCCACACCGACTATGACCTGATGGCCGAACCGGCGCGCGATTGAAATTTTCGCGGCGCTGCCGTCGTTCGACCCGATCAGGATGGCCTGATCAGCCGCAACCTGATAACCTGACCACCATTGAATGAATTTGCCGAACCGACTGACCCTGGGCCGTTTTGTTCTCACAATCTTTTTTCTCGCCGCCCTGCTCTGGCGCGCGCGATTCAACGACACGATTGCGCTGGTGCTGTTTTGCCTGGCCGGTCTGACGGACTACTACGACGGCATGATCGCGCGCCGCGACAAGCTCATCACCAACTTCGGCACGCTTATGGACCCGTTGGCGGACAAAATCCTGACCTGCTCGGCGTTCATCGCGTTTGTCGGGCGCGGCACGGTGCCGGCCTGGATGGCAATCGTCATCGTCGCCCGCGAACTGGCCATCACCGGACTGCGATTGCTGGCCGCCACCAAAAACGTGGTGCTGGCGGCCGAAGGGTATGGCAAGCACAAGACCGTCTCGCAGATTGTCGCCATCATCGTGTTGCTCATCGCCGAGAGCTACGACGAATGGGGACACTGGGCCCAGGTCGTGTTGAAACCGTGGGTGCCGGTGCTGGCACAAGTCGCCCTTACGGTGACGGTGATTCTCACCTTCACCTCAGGGTTGCTTTATCTCTGGCGCAATCGCGGATTGTATCTGAACGACATGTAAATTAACCTTGCCTGCATGAAAGGCTCGGCGACGGCGGAAGTGATGCTGGGCATTCTCGGTTTGAGCGGCGGAGAACTGGTCCTGCTCCTGGTGACCCTCCTGGTCCTGTTCGGCACGACCAGGATTCCCCCGTTCACGCGCGGTCTGGCTCGGCGCAGTTTGGGCCAAGGCATCAAAGGATTCCTCCGCGCGGCTGGCGAATCAGGCCAGGGCGCAGGTGAATCCCTGGGGGCCGGCCTGGGCAAGCCGGTTGCGGATGCGCTGACTCATTTAAACCAGACCTGGGAATTTCAAGACCCGCCGGCGCTGCGACTGCGGCAAATCAGGAAGCAAATGAAAAGGCGGTTTATCCT
>DASPXS010000140.1:0-3081 GCA_035637175.1 Haliangiales bacterium
CTGTATTCTGTTCGCATATTGAGATGGAGACATACACCTGGGAAGTCCTGCCGCCGGAATTGAAGAATCGCAACGTCGTGGATCAACTCGTCGCAGAGTACCAATGGACGCTGGCCCGACTGGAGGAACGAGGATTGGCGCAGTGAAAGCTCCAAACTCCCAAAAAACACCAAACACCAAACTCCAAAGAAGCTCCAAACCCTAAGCGCCAATTACCAGTGTGGCCTCGGCGCGCGAAGCGGCTCGCAAATCAACGTGCCTTGGAAGTTGGAGATTGGGATTTGTCTGGTGTTTGGTGTTTGATGTCTGGTGTTGGTTTTTGGTTTTTGGTGTTTTATTTTCAAGGGCCTCCTGCTTTCTTAATCGCGCACCATGCTGTTGCTCACCGGAATCCAGACCACGCCGTATTGGCGGACGCTGCTGATTTTGGGGCGGGTGTCGAACCTGCCCACGGTCTGGTCGAATTGCCTGGCGGGCTGGCTGCTTGGGGGCGGCGGGGGCGTGGGGAAATTCATCCTGCTCGCTCTCGGCGGGACTTGTCTTTACGTAGGCGGTATGTTTTTGAACGACGCATTCGACGTCGAGTTTGACCGTGAATATCGCAGAGAGCGTCCCATTGCCTCCGGACAGATCACCGTTGACGAAGTCTGGCGCTGGGGCTTTAGCTGGCTGGGCGCCGGCACGGTAATTCTGGTTTTACTGGGCAAAACCACCGGGGCGCTCACCGCCATCCTGCTGCTCTGCATCGTGCTGTATGACGCGGTCCACAAGCATGTCGGCTTGTCGCCGTTGCTCATGTCGGCATGCCGGTTTTTTCTTTACCTCGTCGCCGCTTCGGGTGCGATTCACGGCGTGAGCGGGCTGGCCGTCTGGTCCGCGTTCGCGCTGGCTGCCTACATCACCGGCTTGAGCTATCTGGCGCGGCAGGAAAGCACCCGCGGCACGTTGAATTCGTGGCCTTGCTACCTGCTGGCGGTGCCCACGCTGCTCGCGTTGCTGGTCAACGCGGGGAGCTACCGCCAGCGGGCGCTTCTGCTCTCGGCGGTTTTGGGCCTGTGGATTGTTCGCTGCCTGCGCCACGCCTTTCCGGTGTCGGACCCGAATGTCGGACGCGCCGTCGGCGGCCTGCTCGCGGGCATCGTGCTGGTGGACTGGCTCGCGGTGGCGGGCGGAGAATCGGTCTGGACCAGTGTCGCCTTTGTTCTGCTTTTTGTGGTCGCGCTGCTGTTTCAGCGGTTCGTGCCGGCCACATGACGAGTCGAGCCCGGGGACTCCCGGCAATCGACGGGCAGGGAAAAACGGAGTTGGAAAACAGGAAGGCTGTGCGGAAAAAACACGCATATGCGTGTTTTTTCCGCACACCACCCTGGCAGGAGTTCGGAACCGTCACTTTTCGTCGCCGATCAACTCCCGGCGTCGCTCCGGTGTCAGCGGACGGTTGTCCTGCGGCGGGTTGAGGATGTACCAGATCAGATTGCGGAAATCGGTGTCGGGCATTTGCTCCAGGCCTTCCGGCATGACCGACAACTCGCTGACGCGCAGGCTGGCGATGTCCGATTTGGCGACGACTTCCTCCTTGGGACCCGCGGCGAGCAATTTGAGGCGCGTGTCCGTCTCCTCGACGAGCCGGCCACTGACGCTGCGCCCGTCTTTGGTTTCGACCTCGACATTTTCATAACCCTTGCCGACGACTTCGCTCGGGTTGATCACGTTGTGCAAGAGCGCGTCGAGGGTTGAACGGCCAACGCCGGTCAAGTCCGGCCCGACCTCCGCGCCTTCGCCGTAAAATTTGTGGCAGACAAGACAGGTTTTTTTCATGACCTCGTGTCCCAGGTTCAAATCAATCGGGCCGTTCAAAACCACTTTGCGTTTTTCCACAATGAGCTTGAGCTTGTCGGCGTCCGGCTCGCGGAACCGGCCGATCCCTTTGGACGCGCGCTCGCGAACCGATGCGTCCTTCGACTGGAACAACGTCCGGATGACTGTTGGGGGAATTTCCGACGTGGAAATTATTTTGTTTTCGACCGCACTGAGAAAGACTTTGGCCCAGTTGTCGCGCGACGCGAGAACTTCGGCGGCGGCCCGGCGCGTGGCCGGTGACAAATCGAACCACTGGCTCGTAATCGATTCGGCGACCTGGTTGTCGCCACCGATCTCGCTCAGTGCGCGAAGCGCTTCAATCCTGATGCGCTCCTGGTTGGACTGCGAAACGAGGTTCAGCATCGCGTGACGGGTATCGTCGTTTTTCACCTGCCGGACGACTTGAATGGCATTGATCCGCTCGTCCACACTCGCTTGCGAATCGCCCGCCAGTTTCAGCGCGCCTTGCATCGCGGCGGCGTCGCCCCAGAGCGCGCCCAACTCCTGGGCGCGGGCCGCCAGGTTTTTGTCGGCGCTGGCCGCCAGTTTCGCGAGGATTTCCGGGGCCGGCCTGCCCGGCAGCAGCGCCTTCCCTTTCTGGCCTTCAATCAAGCCATTGACGCCGGCGAGCGCGAGGGGCGCGGCATCGGCCGGCAGCGACCCAAGAAAATCGACGGCCAGGTCGAGAAACTCAGGGCGGCGGGTGTCGCAGATGCGACGCATCGTTTTGACGAGCAGTTGGCCGCTCAAGGGCATGGTGGCCATCCCGTGATCCCGCAGCCAGTGCAATGCCGTTTGCGGATTTTCCGTGATTTTTGGTTCGGCCGCCATCCAGACCATGAACGGGATGAGCGGGTCTTTGGCGTCCGCCGACGCCTCAACCACGGCCGTCAACACGCGGCCGACATTCGCCCCGGGGTTTTTAGGCGGCAGGTCCACGGTCAGCGCGCTGGACACGAATCGTCGCGCCGCCGTGGCGGCGGCCAGGCGGACGGACGGATCGCGATCGCCTGCCAGCGTTTCCAGCCGCCG
Source organism: Haliangiales bacterium (assembly GCA_035637175.1). Classification (GTDB taxonomy): domain Bacteria; phylum Verrucomicrobiota; class Verrucomicrobiia; order Limisphaerales; family AV2; genus AV2. The sequence goes on from DASPXS010000140.1 coordinate 2,893, forward strand.
CATGGCCGGCGGGGAGTCATCGCCGCGTTCGCCGGTCAACCGCGCGATCCACGCGCGAATGGCCGGTTCCCGGTCGTCCGCATATTTTTCCAGCACCGCCTCGTCGAGCAGTTCCGAACCGTGCAACGTCCAGAATGCCGCCAGGCGCGATTCGACCGTTCTGCCGTTCGCCAGGAGTTTTTCGAGCGG
>DASPXS010000141.1:0-16098 GCA_035637175.1 Haliangiales bacterium
ACCAAAACAAGCAACTATATGACTGCTCACCGATTCTCCGCCCTCTTGGCAACCGCTTGTCTTTCCGCCTTTTTCGAATCCGGCGTATTGGCCGATGATCCCCTGCCGCCCGCGATAACCAACATCCACTGGGCGGGGACGCAATTGAATCTTCAGTTCCCTTTGTACCCTGGCGCTTCCAACTACACGATCCTCAGCGCGCCGGACCTGAACTCCCCGTTTCTCCCGGATGCGGGCTTTGCGCTCACCGCGCACCCCTACCTCACGAACGTCTTCACCAACGTGATCAACGGCTCCAACATCGTGACCACGAACGTTCTATCCTATTATGAATGGCGCAGGACGGATAATCTGGCACCCAACGGCTTCTACCGCCTCGAGGTCATGCCGATGGACACCAACGCCCTGCTGACCTGCGCTTTGTTGAATCGTATGGCTTACGGTCCGACGCCGGACGAATTGGAGCGCGTGAGCGCGATGGGGCCGCAAGCCTACATCGACGAGCAGATGGCGCCGGAATCGATCGCGGACAACCTGCCGTTTGAAACGATCACGACTAACTTCGGCTCCGGCTGGCAGTATTTCACGGCAAGCGGAACCGCAAACACTTCAGGGACAGGCACCAACTTCTATCTCTACCTCAACACTCCGGGCGACTGCTTCATCGACGACATCCAAGTGGTCGCAGGAAACAATGCCGGCGTTGGAGTTAATCTGGTTCGCAATGGGGACTTCGAAGTGCCCTTAACCACGACCGACTGGATCGTTTCTCCAAATCACGCGGCATCAGCGATCGCGACCGGCGTGAGTCATTCCGGCGCGGCCAGTTTGCACATGATTGCCAGCGTGGGTGGAACCACGCAGGGATCCGCTATCTGGCAGCCGGTGATCGGGTTGACGAATGGGGCGCGATACACCTTGAGTTACTGGTTTCTTCCCAGCACCAACAATCAATTGAGCAGCTTGACCGTTCGCTTCTCCGGGAGCTGGATTACCAGCACACCTTATCCCGTGTCGTCTTACACGAAACTGAACTACGGCGCGGGGAGCATCGATGACCTGCGCGCCTGGCACGTCCAGCGCGCGGTGCAATCCCGGCGCCAATTGCTCGAAGTCCTGGATCAGTTTCTGGAGAATCACTTCGTCACCCAATACTCCAAATCAAGCGATTACTTCGACGCCTTCTATAACGACGGCAATCTGCAGGGCCAATTGGCCGCCCAGCTTGAATTCAAGGAAAACCAGCGCTGGCGTCAGGCGCTCATGAATCCGCAGTGCACTTTCTACGATCTGCTCAAGATCAGCGCCGAAAGTCCGGCGATGATCATTTATCTCGACACCGTGGGCAGCCGCGGCGACGGCAGCAACATCGCCAATGAAAACTACGCCCGCGAACTGTTCGAACTTTTCGGCTTCGGCGTCGATAACGGATACGACCAAAGCGACATCACGATCATGTCGCGCTGTTGGACGGGCTGGAGGCTGGAGCTGGTGGACGCGGTCAACGAATTCAATCCGATCGCGGCGAAGACCACCAACCAGGTGCCGGGCGCCCCCAACGGGTCCTACACCAACCTGGTGGGCGTGTGGGCGTTTAATTACAAAACCACCTACCACAACACCACCGCAAAGTACATTTTTTACAACCGCGACACCAACGGGAACATCACGACGCCCAAGACCGTTCCGGCCCGTTTCGGGCCGCCCTGGGCGGGCGTGAACTACTCTCTTTCCATCCCCGCCCGCAGCGGCACAAATGGAATCCAGGACGGCTACGACGTCATCCGGCACATCGCCAGCCAGCCGTTCACCGAGGAATACATCAGCATCAAACTTTGTCGGCTGTTCGTTCACGACGATTTTCCGAACCCGAGCAACGATCCGAACAATGGCAATTACAGCTTTTACAATTACGCCGCCGGCAATCTCTCGCCGGAAGCGGACCTGGTGCACCAATGCATGTTGGCGTGGGAGAACAGCAATCCGAAAGGCCAGATTCGCGCGGTGCTGAATACGATCTTCAATTCCGACCTGTTCCGCGGCCATGGCACCTCGATGCAAAAAGTGAAAACGCCTTTGGAATATCTGGCGAGCGCCATTCGCGCGCTCCGGGCGGCCAACACCAATGGAACCTTTACCGCCACCCTGGACAGCGGCAGCGCCGCCATCGGCACGCCCCTGGGCCGGATGGGCACCTTGAGCCTCTTTGATCGCGCCGAGCCCGACGGCTATCCGGAAGCCGGTCCGCCCTGGATCAGCGCCGGCACGTTATCCGAGCGCCTCCGTTATATTCAGTCCCTGCTTTACAATCCGGCCGGAGCGGGCGGTGTGGCCAAACCCTCCGATTCCGGAAGCAGCACGGCGGACCCGGTCAGCCTGTTGAAATTGAAACTGCCCGGCGCCAGTTGGAACGACGCGGGGACCGTGGCCGATTATTTCCTCGGCATTCTTTACCCCGCCGAAGGCAAAGCCAACCTCGATCTTTACCGGACCGCAGCGATAAACTATTTGAACACCGCCGATGACGGCGTCACATCCTCGCCGTTCAGCAGTTTGAACAACATCGCCGCGACCTACGACACGCGCGTCCGCGGCATGGTGGCCATGCTGATGACCCTGCAACGCTTCCACGAACAATAACGCCTATGCCAAACATCAACCTCCTTACCCGCCGGACCTTCTTCGACCGCAGCTTCAAGATCGGTTTGGGCGCCGCGCTCGCCACGCTGGCGGACATTCCCTGGGTCATGAAACGCGCGCTGGCCGAAGGCAACATCGGCGTGCCCGGCCCGGACGGCAAAGTCAAAAAGCTGCTGTTCATCTTTCTGCGCGGCGCCAATGACGCCTTGAACTCGGTGATCCCGGTGGGTGATTCGGCTTACAATACGACCAATCGCCCCAATATCATGATCCCCAAAGATTCCACGGCGGGATTCGATTATGGCGCCAGCGGTCCCTGCTTCGACGCGACCCAATACACTGATGTCGGGGGAACAACCCGCGGCGCCGCGGATGCCACTTTCAGTTACGGCTTTGCCCTCCGGTTGGGCAACGGTTTTGCCGCGCTGCATCCGTCGTTGAAATTCCTGGCGCCGGTTTACAATGCGGGCGATCTCGCGTTCGTCCATCGCGTGGCGTATCCGAAACAGTCGCGCTCGCACTTCGACTCGCAGAACTATTGGGAAACCGGCACGCCCAACAACAACCTGGTCAAAAACGGCATCTTCTACCGGGCCATGGTTGAGTCCGGTCTGGCCAACACATCACCCTTGACAGGCGTGTCGATCGCCTCCGCCCTGCCGCTGTCGCTGCGCGGTTCGGCGGCGGCGATGACCAACCTGACCGACCCGACCCGGTACAATCTGCTCGGCATCCCCAACAACACCGCGGGCAACACCAAAGCGGACAGCTTTATCAACGCCGCGAACGCCTATCCCTTCCCCGACAAAAAAAATCGCGAGCTGTTGGGTTTGCAGTATGAAAACATGGCCAATACGCTGCAGATTTTTGCCGGGATCAACTTCACCGATACCGGCAACACCTTTGTGGACGACGGCAACACCGACAACGACGCCCCCTATTACCTGTTCCCCACTTCCAACGCCAAAAACGGCGGATACGCCTTCCACGCCAACAACCCGAACAAGTATGTCGTGGACACGGGCGCCTACGGTTTCTTCTCCAATCTCAAGGCGGCGGCGCTGGTTTTGAACAAGACCGACGCCATTGTTGCCGGCGTGGAATTCGGCGGCTTCGACACACACAACAACCAGGGCGGCGTGACCGGCGCGCACGCCAATCTGCAGCGGCGCATCGGCTGGGCGATGTATGCGCTCAAAAAGTACTTCAAGCTCTATCCGGACAAAACGAAATGGGAAAACCTGGTCGTCCTCACGCTTTCCGAATTCGGACGCACCACGGTCCAAAACACCTCGGTCGGCACCGACCATGCCGAAGCCGGCGTCATGTTCGTCGCCGGCGGCGCGGTCAAAGGCTACGGCAAAGGCAATCCCTACGGCGTCTTTGGCTGTCACCCGAACGACACGGTTCCCTGGGTCACCGGCCAGACCGGCTCGATGTTCGGCGTCAGCAGCCGCTATTTGAAGCGCGCCTACGACTACCGTTCTGTGCTCGGCAAGCTGATTCGCGATCACCTGGGAGCCACGCAAAACCAGTTGAACCGGATCATCCCCGGCTACGCCGTGACCGGCGAACATCTCCAAACGGGCGGACCGTCAAGTGTCGATGGCACCTCCATCGTCGGCGAACCGAGTGTCGTCTAGGTTCGGGTGTCCATCGGTATCATCGCCGGGTGCGAGCGCCTCTATTGCCATTCATTTCGGTGTGGGCCGCGGGCATCCTGGTCCTCGCCATCGGGATTCCTGCCGTGCGCGCCGATGTCGCCATCCTGAACCCTGTGGCCGACACGACGCTCATCGGCGCGGCGCCGGACAATAACAACGGCGGCCAGACATTCGTCAACGCGGGCGTCACACAGAATTACACGACGAATCGGGGCCTTTTCAGGTTCGATATTGCCGCGCAGGTGCCGGCCGGCTCGACCATCACGCGCGCGGACCTGGCGTTGGAGGTGGTGCAAGAGCCGCCGAAAGACGGCTACACGTCTGCCCTGTTTGACTTGCGCCGGTTGCTTGTGCCCTGGGGCGAGGGCGACAAAACCAACAGCCCGTCCCAGAGCAGCCCGAGCCCCGGATTGGGCGAACCGGCGACCACGAACGAGGCGACCTGGAACGCGCGGTTTGCCTTCACCACCAACCTTTGGGCCACTCCCGGCGCCGCCGCCACCAACGATTACCTGCCGGTCGTGAGTTCCTCCCAATTCATCTATGGCCGCGTCAACTCGCCCTACACGTTCGAATCGACGCCGGCGATGGTCGCCGACGTTCAACTGTGGCTGGATCATCCCGAATTCAACTTCGGGTGGATTTTCATGAGCGACGACGAGGGAGTCAACTGGACCGCGTGCCGCTTCGGCTCGCGTGAAGACCCGCAGAACGCGCCGCAGCTCGCCATCGAATACGAGCCCCCCCGGATTGATCGGATTCAATCGAGCGGCTCTCAATTGATCCTCTCATTCACCGCGCAGGCCGGCAAAGCTTACGCGGTCGAACACCGCGACGCGCTTTTTTCTGCCACCGACTGGTCGGTCCTCACCAACGTCACCGCTCAACCGACGGCGACCAACATTGTTGTCTCCGACTCCGGCACCAATGGACAACGGTATTACCGGCTGCGACTGCCCTGACGGGGCGGCGTCGCAACTGGATTTGGCATCATGCCGTCAGTGTATCTTGACCTAAATTTTGAACGTACGTTCAAATAATTGGTAAGGCAGTCCTGAATATCAAAGTCCGCTCACGTCGGCTGCCGCCTCCTCGAACCGGACAGCAACAAACACCAATGCACAACTTTTGCCGGCTGTGTCAGCCCTGACGGGGCGCGGCGTCGCAACTGGATTTGGCATCATGCCGTCAGTGCGTCTTGACCTAAATTTTGAACGTACGTTCAAATAATTGGTAAGGCGGTCCTGAAGATCAAAGTCCGTTCACGTCGGCTGCCGCCTCCTCGAACCGGACGGCAATTAACAGCATGACGACGGGATCAAAACCTTCTTATCATGACCGCATGAACTATGGAATCGCCGCGGCGTCTCCCTGCCTCGCGCTGCTGATGGTCGTTTCGCCGGCCACGACCGGCCGTGCCGCCGACGTTGCTGCGAAGACCGACGCCGGCCCCTCCCGCTACGAATACCGCCAGCAACACGACCCCAACGGCATCGGCAAATTTTACCTGGGTCGCGAAATTGCCCGGGTCATGGGCCATCAGGCCGCCGACTGGCTGGAGCGCCCGGAACGGGAAGCAGAGGAAAAGCCACAGCGGCTGCTGCAAGCGCTGAAGCTGAAGCCCGGTGAAGTCGTCGCCGACATCGGGGCGGGCACCGGCTTTTACAGTTGGCGCCTGGCCAAGGAGGTCGGCGAAAAGGGCCTGGTTTACGCCGTCGATATTCAGCAGGAGATGCTCGACCTTCTCGCCGGCAAAATGGCGGAGCTGAAAATCACCAACGTCAAAGGCGTGCTCGGAACGATCACGGACCCCAAGCTCCCCGCCCATTCCGTCGATCTGGTCCTGCTGGTGGACGTCTATCACGAGTTCGATCATCCTTACGAAATGATGCAGGCCATCTGCCAGGCGCTCAAGCCGGGCGGCCGCGTGGTCTTGGTCGAATTTCGCGCCGAAGATCCGAAGGTGCCCATCAAAGAAGTCCATAAAATGTTCGAAGCCCAGGTGCGCAAAGAGATGTCCGCCCAGCCGCTCGAATGGATAGAGACGATTGATACGTTGCCCTGGCAGCACATCATTGCTTTCAAAAGGAAAGGTTAGATTGTTTCTGCGAAGAATCGGCGCCGCCCTCGAGCGCGAGCGTTCGGCCGCGTTCCTTTCCCGCTGGCTGTTTCTCCGCCTGCTCGGAATCATTTACCTGATCGCCTTCATTTCACTGTGGTCGCAAATTGACGGCCTGGTCGGCCATAACGGAATCCTGCCCGCCGCGGATTACCTGAAAGCCGCCGGCGAGCAGGTCGGGCCCGAACGTTACTGGTGGCTTCCGACCTTCTGTTGGTTCGACGCGAGCGATGGCTTTTTGCACTGCCAATGCGCCGCGGGTGTTGTCTTGTCGTTGCTGCTTCTCGTGGGTGTGGCGCCGGTTCTCGACCTGATCCTGCTTTGGACCCTTTACCTCTCGCTTTCCACCATCTGCCGGGAATTTCTCGGTTTCCAGTGGGACATCCTGCTCCTGGAAACCGGTTTTCTCGCCATTTTTCTTGCCCCGCGCCAATGGCTGCCAAAATTTGCCCGGCAAACCGCGCCCTCCCTGACTGTGCTCTGGCTCTGCCGCTGGCTGTTGTTCCGATTGATGTTCATGTCCGGCGCGGTGAAACTGCTGAGCGCCGACTTGACGTGGTGGAACTTCACCGCGCTGACGTTTCACTACGAAACCCAACCCTTGCCCACCTGGATCGGCTGGTATGCGCACCAACTGCCGGTGTGGTTTCAGAAAACCTCCGTCGCCGTCATGTTCGTCATCGAACTCGCCGTGCCCTTCCTGATTGTTTGCGGACGCCGCGCCCGGCAGACGGCCGGCGGCGCGGTCGTCCTGCTGATGCTGCTGATCTCTCTCACCGGCAATTACTGCTTTTTCAACCTGCTCACGCTGGCGCTCAGCGTCCTCCTGCTCGACGACCCGTTCCTGCTGCGATGGGTGCCCGAGGCTCTGTCGGCGTTCGTGAGAACGCGGCTGATTCCCCGGGCAGAATCCGGCATCAACCCGATGCCGGGCTTCGAGCCGGTGGGGCAGCCGTCCCGGCTGCCACCGCGGGCGTCTCGCCCGCAAGAGTCTCAAGGGCGAGACGCCCCATTGGCAGGCGGGACGCCTGCCCTGCTACCGAGGACACGGTTGGGTTTATGGAAAACGGGTCGCACCTTCGGCCTGACGATACTGGCCGCGCTCATTTTACTGGTCAGCGGCACGGAAACGACCGTCCGCCTGTTCGGCGCGCAAAACCCGCCCCGACCGCTGGTGGCGCTGTTGGAACTGGTCTCGCCCCTGCGCACCATAAATTCCTACGGATTATTTTCCGTGATGACGACGAACCGCCCGGAAATCGTCGTGGAAGGCAGCAACGATCGCGTCACCTGGCTGCCGTACGAGTTCAAATGGAAGCCGGGCGATTTGCAGCGGCGTCCCGCTTTCGTCGCGCCGCACCAGCCGCGATTGGACTGGCAGATGTGGTTCGCCGCGCTCGGTGATTATCGCGGCAACCCGTGGTTTATGAATTTCCTGTTGCGTCTGCTCCAGGGATCGCCGGAGGTGCTCGCGTTGCTCGAAAAGAACCCGTTCCCGGACAAACCGCCGAGCTATCTGCGCGCCGTGCTTTACGAATATCATTTCACAGGTTTGGCCGAGCGCGGCGCGACCGGGCAATGGTGGCGGCGGGAGCGCAAAGGACTGTATTGCCCGGAAATCTCTTTGAGGCAAAATAGCCGCAACTGAATTCGGCTTCCGTCGCCGGGTTCGACCTCGGTCCGTCGCTATGCAACACTGGGAACTCACCAATCCGCATGCGGCGTCGGGAACTTACGTTCTGTCCGGTTGGCTTTTTCTGCGCCTGCTCGGATTGATCTATCTGGCGGCGTTCGTTTCGTTGGGGACGCAAATTAAAGGGTTGGCGGGCAGTCAGGGCATTTTGCCCGCGCGCGACTTCCTGCTGGCCAGGCAGGGCTGGGGGCCGGCCCGCTGGTTGCAAATTCCAACGCTGTGCTGGTGGAACGCGAGTGATGGTTTTCTTCAACTGCTCTGCTGGGCCGGCGCCGCGCTGTCGCTGCTGCTCGTGGCCGGCGTCGCCCCGATTCCCGTCCTGATTTTGCTTTGGGTCGGCTACCTTTCGTTGTTCAACGCCGGCCGGATTTTTCTGGGATACCAGTGGGACATCCTGCTTTTGGAAACCGGATTTCTGGCAATCTTCGTTGCCCCGTTCGAATTGCTGCCCGCATTTCCGCCCACGACCGCGCCCTCGGGAATCATTCTCTGGCTGCTGTGGTGGCTGGCGTTTCGACTGATGTTCTCCTCCGGGTTCGCGAAATTGCGCAGTGGCGATCGGGCCTGGCGCAACCTCACCGCGTTGAGTTGTCATTATGAGACCCAGCCGCTGCCCACCTGGATAGCCTGGTATGTGCATCAGTTGCCCGGTTGGTTCCACAAACTGTCGGTTCTCCTCATGTTTGCCATCGAGTTGGGCGCCTCGGCCTTCGTGTTCGCTCCGCCACCGGGCTGTTATGTTGCCGGCGCCGCGTTCGTGTTCCTGATGCTGCTCATCATGGCCACGGGTAATTACTGCTTCTTCAACCTGCTCGCCATTGCCCTGTCCATTTTGCTCTTCGACGATGCCGTCTGGTGGCGGTTGGCGGAACGGTTTCTGGCAGGCGTTCGATTCCCGGCCGCCTCATCCATTTCAACCGGTTGGCCCGGTTGGACGACCATTCCCGTGGCGATTGTTATCGCTCTGTTATCCGCGGAAGCGATGGGGCGCCTCTTTCGTGTAATGACCCGCTGGCCGAAGCCGCTGGCACAACTCATCGAATGGCTCGATCCGTTTCGTCTGGTCAATGGCTATGGTTTGTTCGCGGTGATGACAACCGAGCGGCCCGAAATCATTGTCGAAGGAAGTCATGACGGGGTCGCCTGGCACGCCTACGAATTCAAATGGAAACCGGGCGAGGCAAACCGCCGGCCGCGCTTCGTTGCGCCGCACCAGCCGCGGTTGGACTGGCAGATGTGGTTCGCCGCGCTGAACTACTACCACAGCACGCCCTGGTTCCATTCCTTCCTGCTTCGCCTCCTGCGCAGTTCACCGGACGTGCTCGCGTTGCTGAGACGAAACCCGTTTCCGGACAAACCGCCACGATTCGTTCGCGCGGTGTTGTATGATTATCGGTTCACCGACCTGGCCACGCGGCGGGCCACCGGCGCCTGGTGGCGCCGCGAGCGTCGCGGGTTATACAGCCCGGTATTGTCGTTGCGCGATGGTATCTGCACGCAAGGTCACTTTTCGGACCAGTAGGGATCGCCGCACGGTAGTGGCACGGGCGTCCCGCCCCTGTGTCCTGGGGCCATCAAAGGCGGTGATCCACCTTGCCCCTGCCCCGGCCGCACGAGTCCGGTTTACCGCCCTTTCGCCGGTGCGCTCGTGCCTGCGTAAACGGCGTTGCGGCCGAGGATCTGCTCGATGCGAAGCAGTTGATTGTATTTGGCCACACGATCGGTGCGGCTGAGCGAGCCGGTCTTGATCTGGCCGGCGTTGGTGGCCACGGCGATGTCCGCGATGGTCGCGTCCTCGGTTTCACCGGAGCGATGGCTGATAACGGCGGTATAACGGTTCGCCTTCGCCAGTTCGATGGCGTCGAGCGTCTCGGTGAGCGAGCCGATCTGGTTGACCTTCACCAGGATTGAGTTGGCCACGCCCTGTTCGATCCCCTGGCGGAGAAATTTCACGTTGGTCACGAACAAATCGTCCCCCACCAACTGGATCCTGTCACCCAGTTTGGTCGTGAGTTTCTTCCAGTTCGTCCAATCGCTTTCCGCGCAGCCGTCCTCGATGCTGACGACGGGATATTTGCCGCACAGGTCGGCATAGAACCCCACCAGTTGGTCGCCGGTGAGTTTGCGGCCGGTGCTCTTTTTGAGAAGGTAATTGCCGTTGTCGATGTAAAATTCCGAGCTGGCCACGTCAAGGGCGAGGAAGATTTGCCGGCCCGCTTTGTAGCCGGCCTCTTTGGTCGCCTGGAGAATCGCTTCGATCGCCGCCTCCACGCTCTCCAGCTTGGGCGCAAACCCGCCTTCGTCGCCGACGGCGGTGGACAATCCTTTCTTCTTCAACACCCCTTTGAGGGAGTGAAAAACCTCCGTGATGGCGCGCAGGGCCTCGGAGAAACGGTCGAAGCCCTTGGGCACAATCATGAATTCCTGGAAATCAATGGGCGCGTCGGAATGCGCCCCGCCGTTGATGACGTTGGCCATCGGGACGGGCAGCACCTTCGCATTCGGGCCGCCAAGGTATTTGAACAGCGGTTGGCCGACGGCGGCGGCGGCGGCTTTGGCGTTGGCCAGCGACACCGCCAGAATCGCGTTGGCCCCGAGTTTGGATTTGGTCTCGGTGCCGTCGAGATCGAGCATGGCGCGGTCCACCGCGAGCTGGTCGAGCGCGTCCACGCCGCGAAGCGCCGGCAGGATCTTTTCGGTAACGTTCCTGACCGCCTTGGAGACGCCTTTGCCGAGGTAACGCTCCTTGTCGCCGTCGCGCAATTCCAGAGCTTCGTGTTCGCCGGTGCTGGCGCCGGACGGGACCGCAGCGCGCCCGGCCGCGCCATCGTCCAACATTACGTCCACCTCAACCGTCGGATTGCCGCGCGAATCGAGGATTTCGCGCGACTGAATATCAACAATGGTGCTCATAAATCTGTTCAGGTTTGCAACACGCGCTGCACCTCGGCCCACACCTGATCGAGCGGTTGGGTCTTGTGCAGGTAACCGTCGGCCCCTTTTTGGCGCGCCTCCTGCAGGGTTTTCTCGTCCAGCCGGATTCCGGAAAAAAGGATGATCGGAAGGGCGGAACGAGTTTTCTTCATCGGCTCCAAAAGGTCCAACCCGCTCATTGGCTCGTCGAGGTTGATATCAAGAATCACCAGATGTATCGGCAGTTCGGTGACCCGTCGCAGCGCCTCGGCGCCGGTGCTCGCGGTTGTCACCGTGCAGCCCTGGCGCTTGAAAAAGATGGACAACAATTCCCGTGTGGGGACTTCGTCGTCCACCACCAGAATGTGTTCATTCATAGGTCGTATTTATTCAGCCGTGGCCGGAAACGCAAGCGGAACGCTCGGCCGGAATGAATGATTTCCCCTAACGTTGCATAAAATTCCCGTGACAACCTTTTGTTGCATATGCAACAAAAGGTTGTCACGGGCGTTTCGAGGGATCGACAGACGGTCATTTCCAGTGGTCGTTCGCAAGCGGCACAAATCATCAGCAATGGCCTGTCAGGTAAGACTCAAATTGCAACCTCGGTACCCATTATTGAAACAATAGGGCGCCGGCGGCTTCGCGGGGTCGGAGTCACAACGACGCGGTCCTGGCTGCTACTACTTGATCACCAGATTTTGCACCCAGTTGTCCGGTGTCGTTTTGCCGATCCAAAACGCTTCGCCCACGCCCACGAGGGGCGGATTGGAGTCCCACTTTTGGGGATCGTATTCGGAAATCACATATTTTTGGCGATCACGGTCGAAAAAATGGACCACATCGCCCACACTGATGGGGAAGCCAAGGTCGGTATGCAGCCGTCCCGGCTTGGGGATTTGTGAACTGCGAATGGAAAAACCGGCGGCGATGGGGAGCAACAGATTTCCCTGCATCACGTCGCCGCTGAAGGTGACAGTCTTGGAATCGGAAGTCGGGTTGAAAAAAATGGCCCCTTCACCGGGCACCAGGGTTTCGTCCGGATGGATCCATTTGCCTGCGCGGACGGCGTTCTCCGTGAGCCTGAACAACTGCGTGTCGAACTTGTTGAGCGTCGTGCCCTCGGGCATGCCCGAAAGAATCGAGCTGACGGTGTTGGAGGGGGCGTGCAGGGGATTGGCGATCATCGAGTAACCCGGCGGCAGGTTGATGGTTGCGTAGCCGACCGCGTTCTCGGAAACAACCGTTCCCGCCAACACGCGATAAAAACGGTAACTGAACCTGGATGCCTCCGCGTCCACGTAATCGACCGGTTCACCGCTCGATTTGCCCTCGGCCAACGGCAGCCAGGTTTGCAGATCGAGGGAGGCTTGAATCCGATAACCAGCGCCTTTCGGGATCTGAAATTGGAACTGAAACGGTCCGTAGGGAACGCGAACGACCGAACCAAGGCGCGGCGGCGACAACATCGCGGCTCTGTCGCTTTTTCCAAAAAGACTGCTGAGAATGTTTTTGCGTGCCATGTGTTGGCCCGTCCCAGTCGGACCGGACAATATTCTTACGACCATCCGCCGGTTTTGGCAACAGCTTGAATTAAAATTGTCGTGGGAACCTAATGCAACATGGGCCGCGGATTGGGCTCGCGAATCAGTTTCGCCTCCAGGTCGAGGTAGAAATCGAGCCGCCGGTCTGTTTCCGCGTCATCAATTCCCCGGGCCATCAGGAGGTAGGCCGCGTAATGGTTCCCTTCCGATTCCACGAGACCCGCGTAAAATTTCGCGAGATCGGCGTCCCGGGACTCAAGCTCGCGCGCGAGGACCTGGAATTTTTCGCAACTGCGCCCTTCGATGAGCGCGCAGCAAATCAAGTGATCGATGACCTGGTGGCGTTGGCCGCTGCGGATGGATTTCATCAAACCGGAAATCCACGGGCTGGGATAGGGTTGGCCGAAGGGGATGCCGCGGCGTTCGAGCAGATCGAGCACGAGTTGGAAATGTTGCAGTTCCTCGATGGCGATGGCGTTGAGTTCCCCGACGCGGGGATACAAATCACGGTATTTTTCCAGGTTCAACGCGGTGGTGGCCGCCTTGCGCTCCAGATGCGCGTGGTCCACCAGCACGGCCGGAAGGTCGGAGACCACCTTCGGCAGCCAATCGGCCGGGATTTTCTCGCGGAACAGCAGCATGCAGAAATTACTTTGTTGTGATCCCGACCAGGTTGGTTCCCGGATGCTTCACCAGGACCAGCCGGTTGCTGTTCAAAACGGCCTCCAAAGCGCCCAGAGCCGTGACATTTTCAAACCGAAGGGTGACCGGTGGAAAGGACCGACGGCCCACCGCCGGGTCCATCTCCACCCGAACGCCGGCCGTCCGCGCCAGAATCTCAATCACATCCGGCACCGGCGCATCCTCGAATTGCACTCTCTGCAGGACCTCCGCGTCGGGAGCCGGGCTGGGCTCCCCCGGCTCAGCTAGGCGCGGCCAGACTGCATCGCGGCCATCCCAAATACTGGAGTACCTTTTCCAGGCGGCGACCGGCACAGGATTGCCGCCGTCGTCCGCGCCGTCCGCGCCCACGGAATACAGCCGGAACGAACCGCCCGGCTCGAGGCGATAACGCAAGGGTTGGCCGTTCATGTAATCCACTGGAACAGCGGCCAGAAATTCCGGGGCCAGCGATTCGAGGTCCGGCGGAAGCCTGCCGTGTCGAAGCTGGTAACGTTGCAGTGCAATGGCGGCAATCATGAGGCTGCGTTGCGTTTCCTGACGCATGATGGTTTCGTATGCACCGCGAAAGTCGGCCCGGGCCGCTCCGCTCAGCGCATAGCGAATGGAATCGAATGCGCCGAGGCGTGCCTCGATTCCGTCGTAGGTGGCGTTGAGTTCACTCAACACGCTCAGCCACGATTTTTCCGACCGGGCCCGCCGGATCGCCTCGAGCTCTCGTTGTGTACTTTCCAAGTAAAACAATTCGTCCTGTTCTGCCCAAGCGACGCGCCAGAACGGCTCAAGGATGTGCTCCTCAAACACGGCCTTGAAACTCGGCCCGGTGGCGGGCGGCAGCATCACGGCGGTCCGGGCTTGTTTCAGCCCGTTGCTCCGCGCACCCTCGAACAGTTCCAGGATGTGTGCCCGCTGCATCTCGATGGTCCGCGGCATTTTCTCCAGGAACGCAATCCGCTCCCACTCCCCCTGCAGTTCGGCCAGTTGCGGTTCGGTCCACCCGGGCGACTGTAACGCCGCCCAGGTAACGCCAAAGCCCAGGCCCCCGATGGCGGCGCGAATCATCTGATTTAGGAAGTTGAGATCGTCCTGGTGGAGCCGGGACAAACTCGCCAACGAGAGGACAGCGCCTTGCGCGGCCGGAAGGTCGCCGTCGTGGAGTTGGCCGAGGACATCACCAGCCAGCCATTGGGCTGCCGCCCGCTTTTGCACGAAGTTCCCCGGGCCGGCGGCGCGGTAATTATTAATGCTGGAATCTGCCGGCCGTTGCACCGCCGCGCGTATCGCGTCCAGGTCCTCGCGCGCCGATTCCAATTCCGAGGTCACTTGCTCCCAGGACGAAGTGGTTCGGGGGCGGCCTCCGACAAGGTTTGTTTCCATCCACTGTGGGCGGGCTTCACCCGGCGCGGTGAAGTTGAGTTCCACAAAATGGCCCGGGTTGAAGGACCGGCCCCGCAATCGGCCGACGGCCGCAATCAACTCGTCCAAATTCGTGTCGTGCGGTGCCGGTGGCGGTGCCAGTTCGTCGATGCCAAATTTCTCGCCCTGGGCGGTCATGCGCGTTTTCCATTGCTGCAAGGATTCCTTGCCTCGAGTGTGGCTGAGCCACAACAGGGCCCCGAGCACAAACAGACCGGCCCCGAGGATCAACAGGATTTTGCGGAAGGCGCCCGGCCTGCTCATGCGGCCATCTCTACCATCCGGCCGGACCGGTGGCGATTGCGTTCTTGCAATTTCCGCCCAGGGGCGTTGGATGAATTCATGTTTCCCTACGTAACACTCGCCAAAGACAAGTCCTGGCAGCCCGGCCCCTACGAAGGCGTCGAACTGCTCGTGTTGCACAAGAACGAAACGACCGGGGGCGTCACCATCCTGCGCAAGTTCCACGCCGGCGTGACCGTGCCCGCTCACATCCACCCGCTGGCAAACGAATCCGCTTATGTCCTCTCCGGTGATTGGGAAGAGGGTGGCGCAGTTTACACCACGGGCGCCTTCTTCCACGCGCCCAAAGGCGTCCAACACGGGCCGCACCACGCCAAGACCGAGGTCGTCAGTCTCACGGTGTTTGACGGGCCGTTGACCGTCGCGCAGTAGGCGCGGGCGCAGCGCCGCGAAATCAACAGCCAGTCCGGCTGTCATTCGCCGCGGGTTTTGCATTTGCCTCATGCCCCGAATCTGCTTACTATCAGGCCATGAAGTTTCTTACGAAGGGACTGCTTTTTCCCGTTTTGCTGAGTGGTCTGCTGTTGCCCGCGCAACGCTCTCTTGCCGCCGTGGACATGTTTCTGAAGCTCGTTGACAGCAACGGGCAGGTCATCGAAGGCGAGTCAATGGACAAGCAACATGCGAAAGAAATTGTGGCGCTGAGTTTCTCGCAAGGCATGAGCGTCGCGATCTCCGCGCCGAGTGGTGGCGGCGGTAGTACCGCCGGCAAGGCGTCTTTTTCGGATCTTGCCATCACCAAGATCACCGACAAAGCCACGCCGTTACTCTATCTTTATGCCGCGCAAGGCAAACACCTCCAGCAGGCGGTGCTCACGATTCGCAACAGCGGTGCCACGCCGTTTGAATTCTACCGTATCACCCTGACCGACGTGATTATCTCCGGCGTTCAAACGAGCGGTTCGTCCGGCGGCGACCGGCCGGCCGAGAGCCTCACCCTCAACTTTGTCAAAATCGAGTGGCGCTACGTCCCGCAAAATCCCGACGGCAGCGCCGGAACGCCGATTGTCACGACGTGGGACCTTGCCACGAACACGCCGTGAGCCGGTTTTCGCCGCGCCGCTGTTTGCCTTCCAGACAGGAAAACCCATGAGACGGCTTGTTGTTTCCATTGTCGCCTGCCTC
>DASPXS010000142.1:0-2596 GCA_035637175.1 Haliangiales bacterium
TTCGATCCGCCCGTTGGCCGAGGAATTGCGGATCAATCGCAACACCGTGGCCAAAGCCTACGCCGAACTGGAGAGCCAGGGCGTCATCACAACCATTCCCGGCAAGGGCTGCTTCCTGAAAACTGTGAATTCACCGTTCACAAAAGCGGCGCGACAGAAGCTGCTGGCGCAGGAGATCGACCAGGCGATCGTAGCCGCGCATCACCTGCAGATCGAGGACGCGGACTTCCTCGCTTTGGCGGAGGACCGCCTGAAACACTTTGCGCGCAAAGTCGGGCCGGCTGAGGCCGCGAAACAGGGAGGCAAATCATGAGCACCGAATCCGCAGTGATCGAGATCAGAGACTTGAAACGCCGCTACGGCAAAGTCGAGGCGGTCAACGGACTGAACCTCACCGTTCGGGCGGGGCGCTGCTACGGATTTTTCGGGCGCAACGGCGCGGGCAAAACCACGACGATCAAATGCCTGCTCAATCTGCTGCGTCCGCAGGCGGGCAGCGTGCGGGTGTTTGGCCTGGACCCGCGCACGCACGAAGTGGCGGTGAAGTCGCGCCTCGCTTATGTCCCGGACGCGGTGGCCTTTTATCCCTGGATGACCGTGCGCGACGCCCTCGATTACTTCGCATCGTTCCGCCCGCGGTGGAATCGCGAGATCGAAGCCGACCTGCTCCGGCGCTTCGGCCTGGCCGCGGCCCAAAAAGCCAGCGACCTGTCGAGAGGGCAGAAAACGCAGTTGGCGTTGATCGCGGCGATTTGCCCCGAACCGCAGTTGCTGGTGCTCGATGAACCCACCTCCGGCCTTGACCCCATCGTGCGGCGGGAGTTCATCGAAACGGTCATCGGCGCGTATCAATCCGGCGAACCTGACGAACGCACCGTCTTCGTCTCCACCCATCTCATCTCGGAGTTCGAGGGGTTGATTGACGAGTTCACCATCATCGAACAAGGGCGCGAATTGTTGACCATGGCGGCGGACGCCGCGCGGGATCGCTTCCGGAAAATCCGCGCCCGCTTCGCGCAACCGCTCGGGACGATCGAACTCCCCGGCGCGTTGAGCGTGAAACGCAACGGCCGCGAAATCGAGGTCCTCGCCAACGGCAGCAGCGAAGAACTGATCGCGAAGTTGAAGGCGCAACAGCCGGAGGATCTGCAGATGGAAGCGTTGACGCTGGAGGAAATCTTCGTTGCATCTCAAACCCTGGGCCAATCGAAATCATGAACGCGCTGGCGCGAAAGGAAATCCGGTTGCTGGCGCCAAGCTTTGCCGCGGCGCTGCTGTTGACCTGCTCGGTGTGGTTGATTGCGCAAAACCCATCGGCTCCGGGCCTGCGTGGTCTGCTGGCCGTATTTCCTTATCTGCTTTGCCCCGCATTGGTGGTGATCATGGCGCTGGATTCGTTCGGTCGGGAAATGGCTTCGGGCACCTTTGCGAATCTGCTGGCGCAGCCCGTTCCGCGTTCGCGCGTGTGGTGGACGAAGATTCTTGTATTGGCCGGCGCGCAAGCCATCGTGTTTGCCGCGTGGTGGCTGTCTTTCCTGATTTTCCATCGGCACGCCGCCTTGCGAATCACGAGTCAAGACGTGCACGAGATGATGGTCGCGAGCGTGCTGTTCGTGCTCGCGGTATTTTCGGGCGGGCTTTGGTCGGTGCTGTTGTTCCGGCAGGTGGCGGCGGCTTTCTGGATGACGCTGTTAGTGCCGGGGGTGCTCGCGTTCATCACGGTGCATTTGACCCAAAAATATGTCGCTTATACGGAACTCTGGCTGATGGTCATCCTGGTGGCCTATAGCATCGCGGGGTTTTTTTGGGCGCGACGGCTTTTTTTGGGCGCGCAGGACGTGCAATGGACCGGAGGCGCGATCGCGATGCCAGGCATGTCGGCGCTGACTGCCCGGGGTCCTGGGCGGCGGTATCGTCCACGCGCGGCGCTGATCGCGAAAGAGTTTCAATTGCACCAGTCGCAATTCGTAATCGCAATCGTGTTGGCGCTGCTGCATCTGGGGGTGATCGGGTTGCGAAAGATCGGAGACGGCTTCAGGGACTCGCCGGCGCTGGAGTTCTTCGTCGGTCAATTCTGGGTTTTTTGGATGGTGATGCCATTGCTCGTCGGTTGCACCGCGGTGGCGGAAGAACGAAAACTCGGAACGTTGGAGGCGCAGCTTTGCCTGCCGTCGCGAAGGTGGACACAATTCGTCATCAAGTTTTCCATCGCCTTGGGGGTGGGGATATTCTTTGGCGTTGCTGCGCCTGTGCTGCTGGAAGGAAAGAGAATCCTTCCCGACTTCCACGCGAACTTCCGCGCTGAACAGCTCAACTTTTACTCTCACATGCCGCATGGAACATTTCTGGTTGCGGCGCTCGAATCGGTCGCAGCGCTAAATCCCTTGTTGCCGTTCCTGCCGCAACTCCTCGTTTCAATTGTCCTGGTCGCCATTCCGTTCTACGCCTCGACGCTCGCGCGCCACACGCTGCAGGCCATCTCGTGTGCCATTCTGGGGATCGTTCTGGCGTCCATGGGCGTGGGCGTCATGCACGACGCTGTTCACGATTCGGCTTGGCACAGCCCGTTGATCTACCTGATCGGCGTTCCAACGTT
>DASPXS010000143.1:0-4688 GCA_035637175.1 Haliangiales bacterium
ATCATTATTTGCCGCAGTGGCTACACCGGATTACCTGCGGAGGTTTCGCCGCAGTGGTGTCGGCGCTCCTCGGCTTGAATTGGTTGAGTCAGCCATCCGGTTCTTGGCGACACATCGCGTCTTTGTGCCTGCTTATTTCGAGCGTCCCTGTCGGTATTGTTTTCGCGTGCGTGGCGCACCGGTTTTCCATTGTCGAGGGATTGGCCGGAGATGTTGGCTATGAGGATTTGGATGAGAAGCAAGATGAGAAATCGGGCCTAACCCATTAAGCGCTCCAGCGAATCCCGACACACGACATCGGTACTTGCAGCCGACGATCCGCTATGCAAGGCCGCCTGTCCCGACAGTTGCAAACCTGGATATGTCACAAACTTTGGGTGGGCCGGGCCACTGGCCCGCTGCGCCCGGCGACACGCCGCGCGGCACAGGCGAGGTGCGTGTTTAGCGCCCCGTGTAAAAAAATTCGGGCCTCTTTACGAACGGTCAATCACCCATCACCCATCACCAGCAAGGGGCTGTGGGGGCCCAGTCGCCTCGGCCAAATCAAACTCCACGTGGCAGACACCTTCCGCGAACGTCGATCGCCGCTGCGGCGCCAACTTTTGCAGGAGACGGAGCATTCGCGTGTTGGTCGCGAGAACCACCGCCACAAACGTCCGAATTCCATCGGAACGACCGAGCCGGATCAGGTGGCCCACCAGGAAGCCGCCGATTCCCCGGCCCTGGAAGTCGTCGTGAACCGTGAGCGCGATCTCGGCCACCGACGGGTCCGCCAGCCGAACGTAGCGTGCGCCGCACACGATGCGTTTGCCGGCCGCGGTCGTCAATTCGCCGACAATGCACGCCTCGCGCACGGGATCGATCGTCAGCAACCGCCTCAACTCGGTCGCGGGAAGTTCGCGCCAGGGAGTGAAAAACCGATGCAACAACGTGTCCGGCGACGCGGTGCGAAACGCTTCCGCCACCAGGGGTTCGTCCTCGGGTGCGACCGGACGGACCCGAATCTTTTCTCCACTGGCCAGTTGGAACGTCACCACGCGATGCCGTAGTCCTCTCCGTGGTTGCTGGCGCCGCCCCAGAAGGTGCCGTGCTCCTGGTCGAAATAAATCGCCGTGATCGGGCCCGAGTTTTTTTTGACGAAGTCCAGTTTGTAACCCATCCGCTCCAGTTCTCTGCGAACCCACGAGGGCACCTCGTCCGTCAGCGTCATCCGGCCCGGCTCCGCCTTGTGTTCGCCAAACGAACTGCGCATCTGGTAGCTGGTAATATTCGCCGCTTCGCAGGCCTCCTGCACGGTCATGCCGAAATCGACAACGTTCAGGAAAAACTGCAACAGGTTCTGGTCCTGCGTATCGCCGCCCTGCACGGAGAAACAAAGGAACAATTTTCCATTTTTCAACGCCAACGCGGGCGTGAGGGTCACGCGCGGACGTTTGCCGGGCCCCAGTACATTGAACGGGTTTTCCGCTGCTTCGAGCACGAAACTTTGCATGCGCTGGCTCATGCCCATGCCGGTGTTGCCGGCGATGCAGGCCGGTTGCCAGCCGCCGCTGGGTGTCACCGAGATCGCCCAGCCTTTGTCGTCCGCGGCCTGAATCGAGGTTGTGCCGGCGCGAAACGCCTCGTCGAAGTCCATCACGTCGGAGTCCAGGCTCTCACCCCTGATCCCTCTCTCAGCCGATGGGAGAAGGGAACCGGAGATCAACGACGACCGGGGTCGATCGGATTCCGGGCCCTCGACTTCCGCGCCGACCACCGCTCGCCCCTCCCTCTCACCGGGGGAGAGGGCCGGGGTGAGGGGATTTCCGGCGGCGGTTGAACCCGCTCCGACCACAGTCGCCCAGTTCGTCCTCGCATTCGACCAGTTGGTCAGCAGATTGAGAAATGGATTCGGTTTCCCTTCGAAGGCATACGGGTCGCCGGGCCGGATGTCGGGATTGTTCTTTTTCCAGTCGATGAGTTTGAGCCGTTCTTTCGCATACCCTTTCGAGAGCAGCGTCCGGATGGGTTCCTCGGGCGGAAAGTCGGGGTCGCCGTAATAAAAATCGCGATCGGCCCAGGCCAGGTTCATCACCTGGTAGAGCGCATGGATGTAACGCGCGCTGTCATAGCCCATCGGCGGCAGGTCGATGTTCTCCAGCAGATTGAGCGCCTGCAACATCACCGGCCCCTGGGTCCAGCACGTCAGCTTGTAAACCGCGATGCCTTTGTAGGTCGTCAGGACCGGCTCTTCGATCTTCAGTTTCCAGTTCGCCAGATCCGCGACCGTGTGCAGTCCGCCTTGCTCGCGCGAGCCACGACAGAACTCTTCGGCGATGTCGCCCTGGTAAAACCGGTCGTAAGCCGCCTGGATCGCCTCCTTGCGGCTCTTGCCGGCCTTGAGCGCCTGCTGTTCGGCATCGACCAGCTTCTGGAGCGTGGCCAGCAAATCCGGTTGACGCCAGATCTCGCCCGGACGCGGGCCCTCGCGCCCTTCGCCCGGATGCGGGAAGAAAACTTTCTTTGAGTAAGGCCACTGTTTGAGCTTGTCCGCGTAACGCTCGATCTTCCGGACGGCCTCGGCTTCGATGGGATAGCCGTCCGCCATTTGCATGGCCGGTTCGAGCACTTGTTTGAGCGACAACGTCCCGTATTCCGCGAGCATCACCATCAACCCGCCGGGACTGCCGGGGGTGAGGGCGGCCAGCGGGCCTTCGGCAGGCGGATACTTGAGCTTCTTTTCCTTGAAGAACCCGGGAGTCGCGCCGGTGGGCGCGACACCCAGCGCATTGATGCCAACGATTTTTTTTGTGTGCGGATTGTAAATCAGCGCCTGGGTCTCGCCGCCCCAACTCAGGTCGTCGTACATCGTGCAGACGACCGCGAGCATGGCGCACGCGGCATCCACGGCGTTGCCGCCGTGCTCGAACATCTTCGCGCCGGCGGTGGCGCCGGGCGGTTTGCCGGTGATGGCGACCCAATGACGCCCGTGCAGCACCGGTTTTTGGGTTGCGGAGAACGGCTCGGGCGCGGCGGCGAAAGACGAATTGAGCGCGAGCGCGGCGAGCATTGAGCTGAAAAAGGACGCGGTTTGCATGGCGGGCCGTGAGATTATACGATCTCTCTGACAAAGCCAACCGTGGTCTTGCGCGGTTGCGCGGCAGCCGGAACAGGTGGTGAAATGGATGAACCCATTGCCGCGAGCAAGGGCGCATCTTCCAAGTAACACGCAAAGTTACTTCCTTCTTCCGTCGCCCCTAAGTGACTGAGTTGCTTGATAGAACCACCACCCGGACGGAGGAGGTCATCTCCCTCTCCTCCGTAGAGGAGGAGGGCCGGGGAGAGGAGGTCAATTCTATCGAATTTGGGGCGTAGTGGCACGGGCGTCCCGCCCGTGAGAGCTTGGGCAACCAACGCACGGGCGAGACGCCCGTGCCACTACCGGAAATCGCGCTGTCAAGATGCGTCCCTCGAGCAACTGCAGGGCATTCCGCGGTTGACCGGATTGGATCTTTGGAATACTTGTCTTTGAACCAAACCAAACGCGTCGTTTATGAAAACGCTTCGTTCCGTTCGTCGTGCCTTTACACTGATCGAGTTGTTGGTTGTCATCGCGATCATCGCGATTCTGGCTGGTCTGCTTTTACCCGCTCTGGCGAGGGCGAAGATGAAAGGCCTGTCAATCCAATGCACGAGCAATCTCAAGCAGATGGGACTGGCTCACTTCATGTACGTAAACGACTACAACAGAACCGTTCCCTACGCGCAGTACCAGAACTTGTGGATGGCTGCCTACATCCAATTCCATGCGGCCGTCAACAATGTGCGCCTGTGTCCGGTGGCGCCGGAAAACCAGGGCAACGCAAGGAAATCCCTCGGCGCTCCGGCGGGCAGCGGCATCTTCGCCGAGTGCGGCACTCTGGATCAGGCCTGGTTTTGGCCGACCAATGGCGGCTGGGGCAACCCATCGGCCAAAGGTTATCACGGAAGCTATGCCTTTAACTCCTGGTTATACGGCGGCGGTTGGCCCAGCAGTTGGGGCGACGAAAAACTGGCCTTCAAAACGGAAGGCCAGATCCAGCAGGCCCCCACCACACCGGTCCTGGGCGACTCCTTCTGGGTGGACGCCTGGCCCAAGGCCGACGACAAACCGCCCTTCAACGGTTACTACGGCTGGAATGACGGCGGGATGGGGCGATACTGCATTGCGCGCCATGCGGCGGGCCCGGCCGACCAGTCAAAACAAACCCAACCGGCCACCAGTCCGTATAAAGGCGCGGTCAACGTGGTGTTCGCCGACGGGCACGGGGAACTGGTGCGCCTGCCCCGGCTCTGGTTGCTCACCTGGCACAGGGATTACGTGCCACCCGCAAAACCCCCGCAGTAAGCCTCAGGCTTTATTCCGTTCAGCCTTTCACTGTGCAGGCTGCCGTCCACGGAGAGCTCCCTTTCGTTTTTTCGCATGCATTGGGACCATGAACCAGTTCGTCCTCGTGTTCCTCGTCGTCCTCGTCCTCGAAGCCAAGCCATCCGATCGAGGACGAGGAGGAGGACGAGAACGAAAGGACGGTTCATGGAAAGGGAACACCTCCAAAATTTTGACGTGAGTTGAGGCCATGAACCCAGGATACGTAACTTGTTCATTTACAAGCAAGGCATCGTACGGTTCATGGAGAGCCCTCACGACTTTTTCGTCGCGCATTGGGACC
>DASPXS010000144.1:0-6909 GCA_035637175.1 Haliangiales bacterium
ATGTTCGGCGAGGACTGGCAGGCCGCGCCGGAATTTTACCGGGAATGTGTGCAGCCCAGAGGCTGGCACTACGGCGTGGTACTTGGGTTCTGGAAAGGCAAGCGTCTGCTCGGCGTTATCTCCGCCCAACGCGCACTCGCCCAGGGCGATTTCTCCCCTGCCGAGGTTAGATGTTTATTGCGCCTTCATCCCTATTTCGATGCGGCGTTGCAACGGTTGGATCGGCTGCACGCCGAGCGCAACGCGCGCGCCGCGTCCGAGCAATTGCTCCGCCGGCTGCCGCTGCCGACCGTGCTGCTCGACTGGGACCTGCACGTGGTGCACAGCAACCTGGCGGCGCGGGACAGTTGCGCGCTGTGGAATCTCGGCCGCGGACAAGCGCGAGCTATCAAGAGCCGAGCCGACTTCCGGCTCCCGGCGGTTTTGCTCGAGAAATGCCGTGAGTTAAAGGCGCTATGGAATGGCAAGATGCTGGAGCGTTACTCTCTCGCCTCACCGGTCGGCCATCCCATGTGTCACCCTTCGCAACCGGACCTGCGGGCCAACATTCACCTGGTGCAACGCAGCACCGGTTCGATCACCAAGCCGATTTTCCGCGTTGATTTTGAAGAAGCACCCGCCGCGAACAGCCACGCCACAGGCGCGCAAACTCCTCTATCGCTCAACCTGCGGTTGACGCGGCGCGAGCGGGAACTCATGGAACTCATCTGCCAGGGTGCCGCCAACAAGGAGATCGCGTCCAGACTCAGCTTAAGCGTGGGCACGGTGAAGAAGGAGTTGAACACCCTTTATCAAAAATTGGAAGTCCACAGCCGCAGCCAACTCATGGCGCTGATGCGCTAAAGCGGACCCAATGAACGGCGTCATCCTTCAACAATCGAGAACCGCTCGCACAAAGCGGGGCCTGCGGCTTGACCGGTCGCAAGAGCGACTTCAGAAAAGTCTGCTCCATCTGCACGCCGCGATGGAGTTGGAGGAAGTGGCAAAGGCGGTTTTCGAAGTCATGAACACCGCCGTACCCAATAGATACGTTGGTGTTTACTTTCAGGTCGTAGAGTTCGAGAAACCACTGATCGTCCGCGTGAGCCCTGATTTCGGATACAACCCCGCCCAATGGAAACGTTTCTTCGAAATCAACCCCGTCGGAGCCTTCTGGGCAGCGCATCCGGGCATGAAAATCTTTCGTCGTAGCGACGCATTCGGCGAGGATGAGTGGCGCGCGATGGATTTTTATCGGGAATTCGCCGAGCCGAAGGGCTGGTATCACGCGGCGAACCTGGGATTCTGGAAAGGTGGCCGCCTGCTGGGAGGCGTCTGCGCCCTGCGCAGCCTGGCGCAAGGCGATTTCAGCGACGCAGAAATGAAACGATTGTTAGGGCTGCATTCCTATCTGGACGCAGCAATGCAACGCTTGGACCGGCTGCACGCCGAGCGCAACGCGCGCGCCGCCGCCGAACAACTGCTGCAACGGCTGCCGTTGCCCACCGTGCTGCTCGACTGGGATTTGCGGGTGATCCACAGCAACGCCGCGGCCTGTGACAGTTGCGCCCTGTGGAATTTTGGTCCGGAGCAAGCGCGCGCGATCAAGGGCCGGGACCAGTTCCACGTGCCGGCTGTGGTGCTGGAGAAATGCCGCGAACTGAAAGCACAGTGGCACGACAAAATGATTGAGCGTTATACGCTGGACTCTCCCACCGGGCATCCCCTCTGCCACCCGGCACGTCCGGAGTTGCGGGCCAACATTCATTTGGTGCAACGCAGCACCGGCTCGATTACCAAACCTGTTTTCCGAGTTGATTTTGAGCAGGCACCCGGCGCCAATGCCGAGACCGGGAGCGGAACTTCCGCAGAGAGGGGTCTGGCGCTCAGCGCGCGACTCACGCGACGCGAGCGCGAGTTGGTCGAATTGCTCTGCCAGGGCGCCGCCAACAAAGACATCGCCGGACGGCTCAGTTTGAGCGTGGGGACCATAAAGAAGGAGTTGAACACGCTCTATCGAAAGCTCGAAGTAAACAGCCGCAGTCAACTCATGGCGCTGATGCGGTAATGCTGAAAACGTTGCATCGTTAAAAGAGTTAAAACGTAATTCAATTGAATCAGCACGTTGAAATTGTGCATCCACACAAGAGGATCGCAAAAGTGACCACGCTGCAAGCAGCCCCGAAAGGACTCGCCCCGGCGCAAGTTCTCTCGCGGCCGGCCCTGCAAAAGGCGTTGCTGAAATTGCATGCGACCGTGGATCTCGAGGGGATGTGGAAGGCCGCGGTGGCGGTTCTCGATATCGCGTTGCCCCAGAAATTCATCGTCGGCCTGTTTCAATTCATCGAGATGGAGCGTCCCATGATTCTCAAATTCAGCCAGCCACTGCCTGGCCCGCCTGACGATTTGAAACGCTTTTTCGAGGTCTGTCCGACGTGGGGAATACTGCAAGCCAACCCGGGCTTGAAGCTGTGGCGGGTGAGCGATGATTTCGACGACGAGCGCTGGGAGCAGACAGAATTTTATCGCGACTTCGTCCGGCACCAGGGATGGTATTACGGCGCTCTTCTGGTGTTTTGGAAAGGGAAACGGATCCTGGGCACACTCTCAGCGCAGCGGACCCGGGAGCAAGGCGATTTTTCCGATGCAGAAATGCGACTGCTCGCCTGTTTGCACCCGCACTTCAACGCCGCGGTGCAACGACTGGACATGTTGCATACCGAGCACACTGCCCGGGCGGCGGCCGAACAACTGCTGCGGCGGCTGCCTTTACCGACGGTGTTGCTGGATTGGAACCTGCGCCTGGCCCACAGCAACCCGGCTGCCCGCGACTGTTGCGCGTTGTGGAATTTTGGACCGGAACGGGCCCGCTTCCTCAACACCCGCGATGAATTCCGGCTTCCGCCGGTCTTATTGGAAACCTGCCAACAATTGAAAACCCAATGGAATGACAAGATGCTGAAACAATACGCGCTGGCGTCGCCTGCGGGCCATCCTGTGCGCCACCCGGACTCGCCGGAGTTGCGGGCGAACATTCATGTGGTGCAACGCAGCACCGGTTCGATCACCAAACCGATTTTCCGGATTGAATTCGAGCAGTCACCCGGCGCGGAGCGCGAGCCAAGGGAGGGCTCTCGCGGCGCCGCCGAGGCGAATCTGGCGCTTAGCGCGCGGCTTACGCGACGCGAGCGGGAGCTGGTCGAATTGATCTGCCAGGGCGCGGCCAACAAGGACATTGCCGGACGACTTTGCTTGAGCGTCGGCACGGTAAAGAAGGAATTGAACACGCTCTATCAAAAGCTCGAAGTCCACAGCCGCAGCCAGCTCATGGCCCTGATGCGCTGAGCCGGATCAAAAACGCGCCACGACCATCACGCCGAACAGTTGCGGCCGGCCGGGCGCGCCGCCGTTCAAGGGCGGGATCTTCTTCGAAAAATATTCCGTGCCGGTCAGGTTCTCGCCAAACAGATAGATGCCAAAATGCGCGCACTCGAAGCCGACGCGCGCGCTAAGCAGGCCATAGGCCGATTGCTTGAAATCCGAAGTGTTCGCCGCGTCATAAAATGTGTCGCCCACGACAACGTAACCGATGCGTCCCAGCAGCCCGCTCTTATGTTTGTATTGCGCCGATACGCCGGCGTTGAACTCGGCTACGAATGGCGGATGGGTGTCGCGCACCGTCGCGCCAGTGAACGGGTCGGTGAAACGCTCGAGCCGCGCGTCGGTATAGCCCCCGAAGGCCGACAGTTCCCAACCTGTCGCCGGTCGCGCCGTCAACTCCAGCTCCGCGCCCAATGATCTGGCTCGATGCGCGTTCACGACGACGATGTCGAATCCCATCGGCGCGAACTGCTCAACCTGGTAATCGGTCACGTCATAATAAAAAAGCGCCACGTTTGCGGTCAGCTTGCCGTCCAGCCAGGCGGACTTGACGCCGATTTCACTGGCCCAGGCGGTTTCGGTGTCGAACTTCGGGGACTGCGGCGGATCTATAAACGCCGTGAAACCGCCAGGCTTGAATCCCAAACCAGTGCTTCCATACACGAGCACGGCATCCCGAACGTGATAGGCCAGCGTCAACTTGGGGGCGGTGTTAAAGAACCCTTCGTTGACATGGACCGCCGGCGGCGAACTGAAGGTGGACGTGCGTGTTCGATCGAAGTCCCGAACCGTGTAATCCAGCCGCAAGCCGAGGGTGACATCCAGTTTTTCCCCGACCGACCGCGTCACCTCGCCAAAGAGCGCGTAGGAGTCGGAGATTTCCGTGTAATCGACCGTGTCGCTCCCCGACAAGCCGAGCGGCGGCACGAAGAAATAATAGGGCCGATGCAAGTCGGTCTCAGCGGTTGCGAAGAAAAATCCCGCGCGCCAATCCCATTTCCCCTCGGGAGCAACGGGCGAGACGCGCAGTTCCTGACTCCACTGCGCTTCGGCCCAATTCACAATGCCCGTGTTCCCCGCAAGCGGCGAGAAGTCGGGATCGAACATGAAAGGGTGGAGATTAAAATCGCGCCGCGTGGTGACGGAAGTGATGGCCAGGTCGGACAAGGAGCCGCGCACGCGCAGCGATTGGCTGTTGACGTCTTCATCGAACTTGCCGTCGAAATCGCTCTGTGTCCGGTGCGGGTCGCCGCTCAGCGAGACCAGGCCAATCCCGTCGCGGAATCGGTCGGCAGTGGCGGTGAAATCCACGTTCCATTGGTCGCTCGGCGTCCAGTGCAGGGACGCCCGGCCATCCAGCCCGTCGCGTTGGTCCGCGCGCGTATTGAGAAAGTTGTTGCGGATGAAGCCGTCGCTCGAGGCGTATTGACCGACCAGGTCGAAGCGCAGCTTCCCCTTTACCAGGGGACCGAGCACGCCTGCCTGATACTGCTGTGTGTTAAACGTCGCAATGCTGGCCCTTGCCTCGGCCTCGAAACGATCGCCGGGCCGGCGTGTCACAATGTTGATCACGCCGGCTTCGGAATTCCTGCCAAAGCGGCTGCCCTGCGGCCCGCGATAAACCTCCACATGGTCAATGGCCAGCAGGTCGGTCGTGTAGGTGAGAACATTGCCGGACGGCGCATCGTCCACGTACAATACGACCGCGGGATCGCTCAGGAACTGCGTGTTGCCGAGCCCGCGCACAACGTAGTTGTCGGCATACGATCGCAGTCCAGTGTAGCTTTGGGAGAAATTCGGGATCGCGCCGCGGAGGTCGAGCGTGGAGGAAATCCCCGCCAATTCCAGTTGCTCACCTGACCAAGCGGTGACAGCCAGTGGCAAGCGCTGGATCGCCGGTTGCTCCCAATCATTGGTCCCGATCACCACGACCGGCGGCAGTCGGATCGACAATGGCTCCGTTTGCTGGGCCGCAACCGGTCCGCAGAAGCAACCCGCCGTCAGAATCGCCAGTGGAAACCAGAAAGTCCGGCGCGCGACACCGCAGCGCGGGGTGGTGAAGGCCAGCAGGTTCGCGCCTGGCGGATCCGCGTCCCGGCTGGAATCCGAGCCACCCATTCGCCCGAGAATAGAAACACCTTCGTCCGATTGGAAGGCGGAAAAACCACGTGAATCCGAGAAGGGCGCGTCTCCACACCGCCACCAGCGGGCTCACGCGGGATGGAGAGCCGGGCGTAGTGGCACGGGTGTCTCGCCCGTGCGAGCCCGGGCAACCCCCACACGGGCGGGACGCCCGTGCCACTACCCCGCAAGGAACGAGCGGAGAAGGTTGGGCCTTCGCCGCGCCGTCCCGCTGCGACAGAGCGAGAGCGCGGCGAAAGCGGCTTCGGCCACGCAGGCGGGGTGAGGGGCATTCGATTAAATTGGCCTCCTCTCCCCAGCCCTTCTCCTCTGCGGGAGGAGAGGGAGAAGACCCCCTCGGGCCACGTGGCGGTTGTCAAGATGCGCCCGACGCGCCAACGATCCGCTACTTTTTCTTGAACAAATCGCCGATGCTTTTGGTTGCTTTTTCAGCGCCTTCCGTCGCGGTTTTGCCCGCATCTTTCACCACGCCGGTGGCGCCTTTGCCCAGATCGACGACGGCTTTCTCCGCGGCGGGAATGGCCGCCTGCAACAGTTCCTTGAGCACTTTCGCGGTCAGGTCAGCGGCGGTGATGCCGTCCGGGCCCGTGCCCAAATTGGTCAGATGGATCTCCGGCAGCGGCACCGTCGCCGACTTGCCGCCCAGCGGGCCGGCGTCGACGCTCAGGTTGATTTTGCCGCCGCTGATCAGGAAGTCGTCCACCTGAAGCTTCTTCGACGCGCTTTTGTCCTTCGAGGTCGCGCCCGCTTTGTCGGAACCGCCGGTGGCGGCCTGGACATTGTCCAGCAACTTGCTCAGATTATTGCCTTTGAGACCGCCTTCAAAAGTGATTACCGGCGCCTGCACATTGACTTGAGTGACACGAACTTTGTCGGAAAAGACGGAACGGGCCACGATGCCGATGCTGACGGCGCCCACTTTGATGGCCGACTCGGTCTTGAAACCCTCCGGGTTGCCGACCAACAACCCCTTCAATTTGCCCGAACCCGAAAGGAGTGAAAGCGTGGCGCTGTCGAGTTTGATTTCCGTCCGCGTGATTTGCGGGCCGACGGTCTCGACGCCTTTTTTGACGATCGAACCGAGGAAGTAGATGCTCACCCCCACGGCCACCACGAGCAGGAAGAGGAGGATGACGACAACTCGAACAAACAGTCTTTTCATAAGCCGGACGGGTATTGGGTTTTCTTGCCGCAACCAATGGAAATTGAACTCGCTTGAACCATCAGGGAGCCGCGCCGTTTTGTAAAGGGCGCGATTTGGGTTAAGAAAGCGACGACGGCCCGAATGATTCGGACCTGTTTCAACGGCAAAAGGGTTCAGGGCGGGTGGAGCCGGGGTGCTGACCGTCGGTTCGAATCGCACCCGTTTGGCGCAGAGCCGATTCCCGGAGCCGACACGCAGCAAAA
>DASPXS010000145.1:0-9623 GCA_035637175.1 Haliangiales bacterium
TTCAACTGTTCGAGGTTGCGTGAGACCAGCGCGAGTCTGGCGCCGGCGTCGGCCAGCGCGAGCGCCATGGCTTTGCCGAGTCCCCTACTGGCGCCGGTGATCAGCGCCACTTTTCCCTGGAGTTTTTTCTGGTTCATATTGCTCGTTTATAACGACAGCCCTTCCTTTCGCAAAGCACACTCTTGATCGCGCCTACCCGTTACACCCACCTTGACCCGGCCGGGGCGAGCCAGCAAGATTTGCCGAATTTATGTCTTCCAAATCCGCCGTTCGTTTGGTCGCAATGTTGGGGCTGTTCCTTTGCGGTGTTTGGAGCGTTCGACCGGCGCCCTTCGTGCTCGATACAAATCTTCAAATCCGCCTTCTCCTGAACTCCACGGGCGGCGGGGCGAACTCGGTTCGCATCGTGAAGGACCCGCGAACCGAGCAGCTCTACTACCTGAAAATGAACGGGGATATCTACCGGGTCAATCTGATGCCCGGCAACGGGACTTCCACGAGCAACAAAGTTTACGGCGCCGCCGATCACGGTATTGCCGACAGTGCGCAAGGCATGGCCATCGGGCCGGACGGGACCATTTACATCGTTGGCAACACGACAACCAACAGCGGCAACAGCACGTTCGCGCGCATCATGAAAGGGGTGCCGGACGGCGGAGGCGGGCGCACTTGGTCATTGCTCGCGGAAACGGAGCCCTATCCGCTGAGCCGGACGGCGTTCGACCATGTTTTCAACGGCATGGTGGTGAGCCCCGACGGCAATGACATTTACGTCAACAGCGGCTCGCGCACCGACCATGGGGAGGTGCAGTCTGTCGGCGGCCTTTATCCTGGCGCGCGCGAGGTGGCGTTGACGGCGAAAATTTTTCGGCTGCCGGCCGGCGGCTCCAATTTGCTTTTGGCGAACGACATCACCGCGCTGCGGAGCGCGGGATATGTTTTTGCGGAGGGGACGCGCAACTCGTTTGACCTCGCTTTTGCGCCGAACGGCGACTTGTTCGCCACCGAAAACGGACCGGACCGGGATATGTCGGAGGAATTGAACTGGCTGCGGCCGGGTCTGCACTACGGCTTTCCGTGGCGCATCGGCGGGGCAGATAATCCACAGCAATTCCCTGACTACGATCCGGGAACTGATCGGCTGCTCGACCCGCGGTTCATTGCCGTCCAGAGCGGCTTTTATCAAAACGACCCGACGTTTCCACCGCCGCCGCCGAATTTCGCCGAGCCGGTGATCAATCTCGGGCCGGACGCCGACAGTTATCGCGACCCGGCGGATGGATCGATCAAAGAAGCATCCGGACAGGGCCAGACGCTGAGCACCTTCACCGCGCACCGGTCACCGCTTGGCCTGGTTTTCGACACGGCGGGAGCGATGGCGCCACCTTACCGCAATCACGGGTTCATGCTGAGCTGGACGCCAGGCGATTCCAACGGCACGAGTGTTCCCGGACCCTTTAAGGACCCCAGCGAGGACATGGTTGATCTCGATTTGACCAGGCTGGAGAACACGAATTATCAGGCGCGCGTCACACGAATAGTCGGCGGATTTTCGAATCCCATCGATGCCGAGATCATCGGCAACAAGGTTTACGTCATCGAATACGGCGGCAGCCAGGGCATTTGGGAAATCACCTTTCCGCCAGCGCCGACACCCTTCACTCTCGATGCGGTGGGGTGGCAGGCGGACGGTTCATTCGGCCTCCGACTGAGCGGTGCGGCGGGTCAGAATTACGAAATCAGAGCTTCCACCGATCTGTCGAATTGGTTTTCCCTCACCAATCTGGTGGCCACGAACAGCGCCTCTGAGTTTATGGATCCGGCGGCTGCGGATTATCCGCACCGATATTATCGCGCCGTGCAACCGTAGCGGCCATTTCATGAGCCGGCTCAGGTGAGAATCAACGGGGACGGCGCGGAGGTTGTTCCTGATTTGGAAGATCCCGTCGCGGCCGGGTTTGTCCTTGTGTAGAAGCGGCTCTCTGTTAGTAAAAGCGGCGCGTGGGCGAGCAGAAAAAGCTGGGCATTCTCGGATCGGGCAAAGGTTCGAACCTGGTGGCCATTGCCGAGGCGTGTCGGGCGGGAGTGGTTCCCGCGGCCGTGGCGATTGTGATCAGCGATGTGGCCGAGGCAGGGATTCTGGCGCGGGCAAAAGAGCGGGGGATACGCGCCGAATTCATCCGGCCCGGGAAATTTCGGACGAAACTCGACGAAGAGGCCGAGCGCGCGTACATCGCCGCATTGGAGCAGGAGCGCGTGGATTTGGTTGTGCTGGCCGGGTTCATGCGGATACTGAAAGGTGATTTTCTCCGTGCTTTTGCCCAGCGAGTGGTCAACATTCACCCTGCTTTGCTGCCGTCGTTTCCCGGTCTGGAAGCCTGGAGACAGGCGTTGGATTACGGCGTCAAGTTCACCGGATGCACGGTCCATTACGTGGATCAGGGCGTGGACACCGGGCCGATCATTGCGCAGCAAACGGTGCCGGTGCGGGACGGCGATACACCCGCCACGCTGCACGAACGGATTCAGGAGGCGGAACGGGAACTGTATCCGGCGGCGCTCGCCGCGGTGTTGCGCGGAGAAGTCCTGGCGCAGGGACGACGGACCGTTCGCCGTCGGGAGTCATGAAAAAGCGGAAGAAAAAGATTTCGCTGCCACGACGGGCCTGGGCGATCAATCCCGTCACGCGGGTGAAGAAATCAGCGAAGTTGTATTCGCGCCGGCGCGCAAAGCGGAATTCATCGCATGAACAAGAGTGAAACCGTTTTAAAACTCGGATTGCCGAAGGGCAGTCTGGAACAGGCCACCATCGAAAAGATGGGCAAGGCCGGCTTTAACATTTCCGTCAGCAGCCGCTCGTATGTTCCCTACGTGGATGACGAGGAACTGGAGATCCGGTTGATCCGGGCGCAGGAGGTGAGCCGTTACGTCGAGCACGGCTACCTGGATTGCGGTATCACCGGTTACGACTGGATCCAGGAGAACGGCTCGGACGTGCATGAAGTCGGCGAGTTTCTGTTCAGCAAAGCGACGCGGCAGCCGGCGCGGTGGGTGTTGGCGGTGCCGGAGGATTCGCCGATCCACTCGGTCAAGGACCTGAACGGCAAACGCATCGCCACCGAGGTCGTCAACCTGACCCGGAAGTATCTGCGGCAACAGGGTGTCAAGGCGGACGTGGAATTCTCCTGGGGCGCCACCGAGGTGAAAGCGCACGAACTGGTGGACGCGATCGTGGAAATCACCGAGACCGGTTCTTCGCTGCGCGCGAACAAGCTGCGCATCGTGGACACGCTGCTGGTTTCGACGCCGCGCTTGATCGCCAATCACGCGGCATGGAAGGAGAAATGGAAACGGGAAAAGATCGAGACGCTGGCGATGCTGCTGAAGGGCGCGTTGGAGGCGGAAACGAAGGTCGGTTTGAAAATGAACATCGAGGAAAAGAACCTGGCCCTGTTGCTGGAAAGGTTGCCGGCCTTGCGCAACCCGACCATCTCGCACCTGAGCCTGGCGGGCTGGGTGGCGGTGGAGACGATCATTGACGAACACGTCGTCCGCGAGCTGATCCCGCAATTGAAAGCGGCCGGCGCGGAGGGCATCATTGAGTATCCGCTGAACAAAGTGGTGTATTGATCCCGGAGTGATGCGCTTGACGCGCGGGCGCCCTTTGAACACACTCGTCGCGCCGGACGTGGGAAACCGGGACACTTTGAATCACGTGGTTGGCTGGAAACCAACAGAAATTATGGGATCACTAAAAAAACGTCGAAAAGCCAAAATCAACAAACACAAACGACGCAAGAAGCTGCGCCTGCATCGCCACAAGAAGCGCACCTGGCAGCAGTAAGTTGCCGCCGCGCCAAAGCAGTGCTACCAGTTTACACGAGGCCAGTCCCGCTCCGGCGGGACTGCGCGTTTGTAGTGGCGAAGTCTTGAGAGTCAATGAATCGTGAGCTTCATCGGGCGGCCGTGCTGGCGCTGCTGGCCGGGGCGCTGTTGAGCGGCTGCGCGACCGGGCCGCCGGCGGAGGAGCATTCCGGCCGGCCGGGTGGAAAGGGGATAAAAGCGGCGAAATCCGCCGGCGAGACGAGCGAGGAATCGCTAGAACGCCGCGTGCGGGCCATCGCGCATTTTGCCGCCGGAATCAGCGCCGAATTGAACGATGACGACACCATGGCGCTGGAACATTATCTCAAGTCCGCGGCGGCCGATCCAGGCCACGAGGTGCTTATTATCGAGTTGGCGCGCCGTTTTTTGCAGAACCGGCAGGCGGACAAAGCGGTTGATTTGCTGACCAAAGCAACGGCCTCGCCTCGCGCCTCGGGAACGCTGTTCGCCTGGCTGGGCCGGGCCTGTGCCGAGGCGGGAAGGACCGACCAGGCCATCAAAGCGGATCTCGCCGCGATCGGCAAATCTCCGGACCTGCTGATGGGTTACCGGAATTTATATGCGATCCATCAGGAAAACCGTCAACCGGGCGAGGCGCTCAAAGTGTTGGATGATGCCGCCGGCCGGTCGTCAGATGACCCGGAATTCTGGGTCGAATTGGCCGGGCTTTACGCCAACTACAGCCAGCTTCATCCGGAGGAAAGCCCGACGGTCAAACCGAAGGTCCTCGCCGCGCTGGGCCGTGGCGCGGAGCTCAAGCCGCAAAACCTGATGCTGATTCAAAAACTTGCCGAGGGATATAAGTTGATGAACGAGTTTTCCAAGGCCGAGGGATATTACCTGGAGTTGCTGGATCGTTTTCCCGCGCTGCCCGGCACGCGCGAGAACCTCGCGGACATCTACCTGCGCACGGGGAGAAAGGACAAAGCGGAGGAACAGTTGAAGGAGATATCGCGCGACAACCCGCGCAACGAGCAGGCCTATTTTTTCCTCGGCAACATCGCCTATCAGGAGAAGCGGTTTTCCGATGCCGCCGAGTATTTCGAACAGGCGCTGAGGCTCCGGCCGGAGTTTGAGCCGGTCTATTACCGGCTGGCCGAGTTGAAAATCAATTTGAACAAGCCCGGCGACGCGCTCGGTCTGTTGGAAAAGGCGCGGGCGCGGTTCAAACCGAATTTCGTGCTGGAGTTTCTCAGCGGCGCGGCGCATGCGCGCGCCAAAGAGTACGGCGAGGCGGTCAAACATTTCATGGAAGCCGAAGTCATCGCGAAGGCCAGCGAACCGGACAGCCTGACTTATTTGTTTTATTTTCAGTACGGCTCGACGCTCGAACGCAACGGCGACTTCGCGGAGGCCGAGAAGTATTTCCGCAGGTGCCTCGAGCTGTCGCCGAACTTCGCCGAAGCGATGAATTACCTCGGCTACATGTGGGCCGACCGCGGTGAAAAACTCGACGACGCGAAAAAGCTGATCGAAAAGGCCGTGGAACTGGAGCCGAAAAACGCGGCTTACCTCGACAGCATGGGCTGGGTGCTGTTCAAGCTGAAGCAGCCGCGCCAGGCGCTGGACTGGCTGCAAAAGGCCGTTCAACAATCCAGAGAACCGGACCCGACGTTGTACGACCACCTGGGAGATATTTACGCCGGGTTGAAGGAATTTGACAAAGCGCAGGAGGCCTGGCGCAAGTCAATTGAGCTGGAGCCGAACGATGAGATCAAAAAGAAGCTCCGGCCCACTTCCGCCGCGCCCGGGCCCTCGGAGTGAGACATGGACCCCCTCTTTAAAAAGCATTACACCCGCGACGAAGCGCGGGCGTTGCTGCCGCAGATTCGCCAATGGTTGAAAAGCCTTTCGCAGTTGCGGCAGCAGCTCGACAAGCACGACCGGCGACTCGCCGGCTTGCTCTCCGCCGGCCACGATGCGGGCGGCAGTACCGTCAATCAACGGGTCAGAACGCTGGCCGACATTACGGCGACGCTGGGTGAATTTCAGAAGCGGGAGATTCAAATCAAGGACCTCGATCGCGGCCTGATCGATTTTCCGGCCATCCGCGGGGGCAAAGAAGTGTTTCTCTGCTGGGAACAGGACGAAGAGGACATCGAGTTCTGGCACGATTTGCAATCGGGTTACGCCGGACGGGAACGGCTTTGAATGAGAGGTTTCGTTCAATAACACCAACTCCGGTAAATCTCGTAAACATCCACGCGGCCGCCGGGGAAATAAAAATTCGTCGGCAGGGAAAACGTGCGCGCGGCGCGGTTGTAGGTAAGTGTCACCGGCGCGGCCGGCGAGTTCGGGTCGTAGGTCGCGAATCGGATTTCGGGTCCGGTCTCGATGCAATCAAACAGCAGCACCGCGTGGTTGATGGTCAGGCTCGGAAAGCGCACCAGATGAACGACCGGCGGCCGGTTCTGTTTCAAATCATTCACCAATTCCTCCGCGGTTTTGTCCTGATGACGCCGGGTGAACGGCCAGATCATCCGCCAGTGGCCGTGTTGAAAATAACTTCGCCAGGAGCCACCGCACTCTGCTTTCAACAGCTTTTCCTGCGCCACGCTGAACTCCCGGAGGTTCGCGTAGCCGGGTATGACGATCTTTTCGTCGTCGGGCAGGTTGCGGTGCGGGTTCGTTGAAGCGACTTTGCGAATCAAACGCCGGTACGTTTTCACGTCGGCCGCGGGCCGGCCCGGATCGAACCGCGCGCGCGTGAAGAATTGCTTCGCCGCGCGGGCGACGACGAAGCAGTGGTGTGTGTAATCGGGTTTCGGCTCGCGCGGTTTGCTGGTCCATTTGCCCTGTTCGTCGAAGCGATATTCCCAGACCAATTGATTGGCGTAAGCAAAGGTGTCCTGTTCGAAATGGAACCGTCCCGCGCCCGGGACCGCGGGTGGCGAGGTTGTGCAGCCGATCAGAGTGAGCGCAAGGCAGGCCAGGAACGTGATGTTCCTTGCGACGGCGAAGCACGCAGGGAGGCGCCAGGCTTCAACCATCAAACGCAAATTTGGAAACACCCGGTTCCAAGCTCCAAACACCAAAGAAGCTCCAAATCCCGAGCTCCAGACCATCCGCTTCACTTCGGGCCCCTCCGATCGGGAATACCGCGGTCGTTGTTTCCTGGGGATTTGAAGTTTGAAGTTTTTGTGGAGTCTCAGACCTCTTGATCCCGAGGAAGTGACGTGAGACCGCTCCGTCAGTGCCGCGACCAACTTTTGTCCCACATGGGACAAAAGATTGTCACGCCTCGTGGGCCCGCCGCGACTCGAGCCGTCGCGCGCCCATTCGCAGGGTGGGTCTTCCGGTTCTGGAACTGGCATCCGCATTCGCGCTTGCGGCAAAAGCTAGCGTTGGGTTACCAAACTGACAATGCTTTACCAACGCTGGCGACAAATCGTGCGCGAAAACGGCGATGAACTGGCGCTGCGCGATTCGGTCGGCGGCCGGCAGTGGACGTTCCGGCAATTGGATGCCATCGCGGAAAGGGGGTCGAGCGAAAGCGGCGCGGTCGTTTACCCGCGCGGGATTTGCGCCGAATTCATTTTGCGGGTGCTGCGCGCCTGGAGGACCGGCCAGGCGGTCTGTCCGGTGGAAGCGGGACAAACCCGGCCGCAGTTTTCCCACGTGCCAGCCGGTTGCGTTCACTTGAAGACCACGTCGGCCACCAGCGGCGCGCCGAGAGTGATCGCGTTTACGGCCGAACAACTGATGGCCGACGCGGACAACATCGTGGCGACGATGGGACTGCGGCGTGAGGAGCCCAACCTGGGCGTCATTTCACTCGCGCATTCCTACGGATTCTCGAACCTGGTCAGCCCGCTGTTGTTGCACGGCATACCGCTCATTCTCTCGGATTCCCCCTTGCCGGAAGCGGTGCGGCGGGCGGCGGCGGGGGCTGGGAGCCTCACGCTGCCCGCAGTGCCGGCGCTTTGGCGCGCATGGCACGAGGCGCAGGCCATTCCGCCGGGCGTGCGCCTGGCCATTTCCGCCGGCGCGCCATTGCCCTTGGCGCTGGAACAGGCGGTGTTCGAGGCGACGCGGATCAAGCTGCACAATTTTTACGGCGCGAGCGAATGCGGCGGCATCGCCTACGATGCTTCGACGCTTCCGCGCAACGACCCGACTTGCGCGGGGACGCCCCTGCGGAACGTGCAGGTCTCGGTGAACGCGGACGACTGTCTGGAAGTTCGCAGTCGCGCCGTGGGCGAAACTTATTGGCCGGATCCGCAACCGGATCTTGCTGCCGGCGTTTATCGCACGAGCGATCTTGCCGAGTTGAAAGACGGACAGGTGTTTTTACGCGGACGGGCGAGCGACATGATCAACGTGGCCGGACGCAAGGTCTCGCCCGAAACGATCGAGCGCGTTCTGTTGGCCCATCCCGAGGTGCGGGAATGCCTGGTGTTCGGCGCCCCGAGCCCGGAGGCCGAACGGAGCGAAATCGTTGTCGCCTGTCTGGCGGTGAAATCGCCTGTGACAGCGGAGGGGCTGAAACATTTTTTGCTTTCCCACCTGCCGGCCTGGCAGGTGCCGCGCGAGTGGGTGTTTGTGGAGTCGCTGCCGACGGGCTCTCGCGGTAAACTTTCGCGGGCGGAATGGCGGCGGAAGCATGCCCGAATGAGTCGATAATGTGGGGTAGCAATTGTCTTGATTTTTGCCTGAATAGGCGTTAGGAATCCGCGCAAATCACGTGCGGGAAACCTAGCAACCGTCTTTCTTTCCTATGAACTCATCCCAACTTTGTTTCAACGTCTGGATCGTGCTTTGGGGCCTGCTTTCGTCCGGCATTCGAAAAAAGTATGTTTGGGCGGTCCTGGTTTTGGCCGGTCTTGGTGGAGTTCAACGCGCCAGCGGTCAATCGGACGACTTCGACGACGGCAACGACACGGGCTGGGTGCGCTTCGATCTCAATTCCGGCACAGGAGGACAACTGCCCGGCGCAAGCTACACGTTTCCCGATGACGGATTTGGAGGCAAAGCATATCACATCCTGACGCCGGCGCCGCCGGTACCAAACGCCGGTCCAGCGCGCGCGTTCAGCTATCGGACCAATGTTTACGACAACTTTTATGTGGCGGTGGACGTGGTCGGGTGGGACAACAGCCTCAACCAGGCCTTCGGATTTCTAATCCGGGCGAGCAATATCGCACTGGGCCAGACGACCGGATACGTTATGAATTACGACCCGAACCAGGGCGCGGGAGGACGCGGTCAGTTTCAGATCAATTCGATCACCAACGAGGCGCCCACAACGATCGCGGCGGCGAACATCTCCCTGGACCCGACGCACCGCTATCGATTTGTGATGACCGGCGTGGCCAGCACGTTGACCGCGAAGATTTATGACTTCCTGGATTTAACGACACCCCTGGTCACCATCAGCACGGAAGATTCGCAATTCCCTCAAGGGGTTCTCGGTGTGTTCGATTTCTCCCGTGTCAACGCGGCGAGTTATACAAATGCGATCACGGGAAAGGCCGACGTGACGTTCGACAATTATTACGCCTCCTCAACGGCGCCGCCATCGTCAATCCCTCCCGGCACGCCTCATCCCATTCCGGACATGCCGCACGTGGCGAGCCACGACCCGGCGCCGCGGGCGAATTTTTATTCGTACACCAACGGCATCAGTTTCACCGCGAAGACGCTGACGATGAATGCAATCAATACCAATGCCCTTAAGCTCTTCCTTAACGGCGCGGATGTTTCCTCGGGATTGGCGATGTCGGGCACGGCCAGCAACG
>DASPXS010000146.1:0-4154 GCA_035637175.1 Haliangiales bacterium
TGCCCCGGCAACGGGACCTGGGCGTTTGGCGCGAGCTGCGGCAGATCACCACCGCCGGACCGGGCTACAACGTCAATTGCTACCTTGCCTGGGATGAAGTCACCCGCGAAGCGGCGCTGTTCGACACTGGTTTCGACGCGCGGCCGATTCTGGAACTGATCGACCGGAACAAACTTCAGTTCAAACATCTCTTCATCACGCACACGCATGCCGATCATGTCGCCGCCCTGGAGCCGATCCGCAGCCAGTTTCCCAAGGTCAAGCTGCATTCCAGCGCGAAGAGCGCGCCGGTGGACCAGCGGAACCGCGCGAATGATTTCATTCATCTTGGCAGCCTGCGCATCACGAATCGGGACACGCCCGGTCACGCGGAGGACGGCGTGACCTACGTCATTGGCAACTGGCCGGAGGACGCGCCGGGCGTCGCGGTGGTGGGCGACGCCATTTTTGCAGGCTCGATGGGCGGCGCCAGGCAACTGGCGGATCTGGCAAAACAAAAAATCCGCGACCGGATTTTTTCGCTGCCGTCCGAGACGCTGATTTGTCCCGGGCACGGGCCGGTGACGACCGTGGGGGAGGAAAAGGGGAACAACCCGTTTTTTTGACGGCGAACCCATGAGTGAACCGACCCGGACAGGAAATCCACCGATGAATCCGCAAGATGGTCGATCAACCACAGCCGAAAGGCGAACATTCAACGCTCAGATCATGTTATGAAAGCCAAACTCTTCGCATTATTTCTATTGTTGGTGGGTTGCATTCCCGGCCGCGGCGCCACGGTAACCAATATGGTTTTGAATTACAGTCACTCGGGGCCATCGACCACCATCTACACGGTCTCCCTCGGCGTAAAGAGCAACGCCGTGGCGCGAGTGCTCCACTTGAATATCTTCGCGAACGCAGGAAATCCGAACCTGGTTATTGAGGTGGGCGGCACCAATGTGGCCGCATACAATATGGGGGATTTTTCCCCGTTCGGAGGCGCTCCGGTGGTGGCGGGTCCCGCCACGCTTCGCCTGACGGCGACGGTGAGCGGCAACGTGATCGGTTCGGGAACGGCGTTCTGTGCCGTGGAGATCACCAGCGCCGAAGACACCTTTATTCCCAGTAACGCCGTGGTCGTTCCCGCGGATGCGGGCGGGCCGGTGAACATCATTTTGGAATCCAGTGTTGATCTGGTGAGCTGGACACCGACTTTGCCGGGGACGTACGGCACCAACACCGTCAAACGTTTCTTTCGCGTTCGAGCGGAACGGAGCCAGTAGCTATGCGACACACAATCTCGGTTTTGGTGGAAAACAAATTTGGCGTGCTGACGCGCGTGGCCGGGTTGTTCAGCGGCCGCGGCTACAACATCGACACGCTGAACGTGGCGCCGACCCAGGACCCCAACACCTCCCGCATGACCATCGTCACGCGCGGCGACGACGCGACGCTCGAACAGATCGTCAAGCAGCTCAACAAACTGGTGGATGTGCTCAAGGTCATTGATTTTCGCGAGGGCGAATTTGTGGACCGCGAGCTGGTGCTGGTCAAAGTTTCGGTGGATTCCAAATCCCGCGCCGAAGTGATGCAGATTACCGACATCTTTCGCGCCAAGATCGTGGACGTGCAGCCCCGGAGCGTGACCATCGAGATCACCGGGAGCGAAGACAAAGTGGTCAAGTTCATCGATTTGATGAAAACCTTCGGCATCCTCGACCTGACCCGCACTGGCAAGGTCGCCATGCCCCGCAATTAGCTTCGCTGAATGGGTCAAACCGTTAAATCGTGAAACCGTTAAATCGTCAAATCGTGAAAACGGACGGCGATCAAACGACCGCGCAATCAACCGCCTGAAACTGTTTTCCAATCGCAAATCGTAAATCCAAAATCGTAAATCCAATCATGCCTGCAAAAGTTTACACGGACAAAGACGCTGACTTGAACATTTTGAGAAACAAGACGCTGGCGGTGC
Source organism: Haliangiales bacterium (assembly GCA_035637175.1). GTDB lineage: Bacteria > Verrucomicrobiota > Verrucomicrobiia > Limisphaerales > AV2 > AV2. Next base: position 1,958 of record DASPXS010000146.1, read on the forward strand.
TCGGTTTCGGCTCGCAAGGCCACGCCCATGCGTTGAATCTCAAAGACAGCGGGATGAAGGTCATCATCGGACTTTACCCGGGGAGCAAATCCATTCCCCTGGCGGAGGAAAAGGGATTTGAGGTGGTCAGCACGGCCGAAGCCGTGCGTCGCGGCGACGTGATTATGGTTGCGCTGCCGGACACCCGGCAGGCGGCGGTTTACCAGAATGACATTGCGCCCAACCTGGCGGCGGGCAAAACGCTGTTGTTTTCACACGGTTTTTCCATTCATTTCAAAACCGTTGTTCCGCCGAAAAACGCGGAGGTGATTCTGGTGGCGCCCAAGGGTCCCGGCCACATCGTTCGCCGGCAATACCTGGAAGGCAAAGGCGTGCCGGCGCTCATCGCGGTGTATCAAAATCCCGGCAAACGTGCGAAAGAGGTCGCGTTGGCCTGGGCCCGGGGCATTGGCGCCACGCGCGCCGGCGTGATCGAAACCACGTTCAAAGAAGAGACGGAGACGGATTTGTTCGGTGAACAGACCGTTTTGTGCGGCGGGGCGAGCGCGTTGATTCTGGCCGGCTACGAAACGCTCGTCGAAGCCGGTTACCAGCCGGAGATGGCTTACTTCGAGTGTCTGCACGAGCTGAAACTGATCGTTGATTTGATGAACGAAGCCGGCATCAGCGGCATGCGCTTCTCAATTTCCGAAACGGCCAAGTGGGGCGACGTGACCATGGGCCCGAAGATCATCGACGCGAGCGTGAAGAAGCGAATGAAGGCCGCCTTGAGGGACATCCAATCGGGCAAGTTCGCCCGGGACTGGGTCAAGGAATACCAGTCGGGCTATAAACGCTACCATGCGCTGCTCAAGAAAGGCGAAAAGCATTCCATTGAAAAAGTCGGAGCCCGGCTGCGTTCCTTGATGCCGTGGATGAAAAAGCGCTCGGTCAAAGGCGCGCAGGCGGCGTATTGAGGCCGGGGACAGGTCTCAATGCAGCGCCGGGTTCAAGACTGCCTTACCAAATATTTGAACGTACGTTCAAAATTTACGTCAAGTCGCGCTGGCGGCAGGAAATCGGCAACCCAACGCCCCAACGCCCGATCCCTGGCGTGCGCTCAGCGGCACAACGGCACCGCGACGAAAAATTGGGGTTGGTGTTTGATCGAGGCATGGAATATCTTACGGCTATGAATGTCGTGGAGAGAGCTGTTGCTGTGGGGTTCGGCGGGATTTTGCTGGCCGTTACGGCGCGAGCGGACGTGACGGAACGTGCGGTCAATCCGTATCACGTGATCATCGACCGCAATCCGTTTGGATTGAGGCCTCCGCCTGCTCCGCCGACCAATGCTCCGCCGACCACTCCGCCGGTCGTGGTCACCGTTAAATTCACCGGTATCACCTCGGACTCCACGGGCCGGAAAGCGTGGCTGGTGATTCCACCTCAGCCGAACAAGAATCCGAATCCGCAATACCTGAGCATTGCGGAGCACGAAAAGCAGGGGGACATCGAGGTTCTGGACATTGACGAAAAAGAAGGCACGGTCAAAATCCTCAACGCGGGTCAAGCCTTCGAACTCAATTTCAAAGACCACGGTCTGCAGGCGCCGCCCCCGGCGGCGATTCCGGGATTCCAGTTACCGCGCGGAGGAGCGCCGGGCGCGCTGACCCCACCCGGCATTGTGCCGGCCCCTGGCACGCCTTCGCCCGGCATCAGAACTGCCGGCGGGGCGCCCACAGTCTCGGCACACGACGCCATGGCGGCCCGATACGGTTTGCAGCCGTCAACGACAGCCAACGCCGCTCTGCAAACGATTCCGGCGAGGAACGTCCGGATAACGCCGGGAGAAGCGCAGGCGCCGGCCGCGGGAGCAACGGTTGATCCGGCGGTTCAGCGCGTTCTGATGGAAGCGCAGAAGGCGCAAGCCGAGCGGGAAGGCCATTCATTTCCGCCTTTGCCGCCGTTGCCATTTCGTTGATTGGCGCGGGTACAGATAGGTCCATAGGGACAGACCTGAGGGAGGACCAACCGTCCGACCGTCGCCGAGCGTAGCAACTCCAAACGACTGTTCAGCAACCCTGCGCGTCTGAGTTCGGTTGGGAGCCTTCGCCGGTTGCCGCCGGGAATATTTCCGGTCAAGGTTGAGGCAGCGCGCCGGATTTTTTCACGCTCTGTTCTTCGGCCCGCTTGAATTCCTTGTCGGCATCGGAAACCC
>DASPXS010000147.1:0-5105 GCA_035637175.1 Haliangiales bacterium
CCTGAATCCGCGTCCGCGTTCGTCGGTGTATTCCAGCGTATCGCCGACCTTTTTGCCCATCGCCCAAACGATCGACGCTTCGTCCGCGATCGCGGGAATGATCTCATCATTGGCGGAGCCCGGCTCTGTTGAGCCGTCGCCGGGTGGTGAAGCCACCGACCCACTCCGGGCCCGTCCGTTCCAGGCCTTGAGCAACAACCACGGATTCTCTTTCGGCAAACCTTTCGCTACTTTCGCAAACGTGAACGCATGACGGCCCGCGAGCATTTCCGGTTTCACTCCCAGCAACCGCGGTTTCTGCGCCCGATTCAGGTTCAGGCAACTCGCGTCGTCGCCTTCGCGCACACGAAATGGCACGAACGAAACTCCGACGAGCGCCTTGTCGTCCAATCCGAAAAACTCGCGCCCTGACTTGCTGTTGAGGTCCTGCACCACCGGCAATGTGGTTTCGCCGACCAGCGCGAATCCCCCGGTGCCGGACGGCCGCTTCTCCGAATCATGAACGGCCTCGAGCCGGAACACGCCGATGCTCGCAATGAGAAAGCTGCCGCAGGCGAGCAGGCCAAGCGTCGCCAGGCTGCGTTTGCGGCGTCGCGCGCAGTTGCGCACTCCCATTTCGCTTAACGAGAATTTTGCCGAAACTCCGTCGCGACCCCCGGCAAGCGATGAGAGCAAAGCTGCCGAGAGCGCGAGACCCGCGATCAGCGACAGTGCGCCCGCGCTGAAAAACACTTCGGCGTTTGCGGTGTCCCTTCGCCAAAGCGCCCAACCGATTACCATCAACGCGCTGAGTCCGGTCCCGACAGCGAACCGCCTTGTGTTGCCCTTGCGCGCGAGCAGGGCGCCGGGCGCGGGGAGCGTTTCCGATGCGCCTTCGGCCAGCAATTCGCGGGCAGGTTGGCGCGCCTGTTTGCGCAATGCCAGCCAGATGGTCAGCCATGCCACCAGCACGGCGGACACCGCGCCGAGGACCAGCGTTTGCGGTTCGACGTGGTAACGCAACCCGGAAGTTTGCACCGCGTCGCGCCAGATGGTCGAAAGGCCCAGCAACAGGGCGCGCGCATACCCAACGCCGCCGCCTATCCCGATGAGTCCGCCGACCAACGCCAGCGCGCCGCCTTCGAGCAACAACAGGCGCCGCACTTGTCGCGGTGTGAAACCAAGCGCCAGCAATAGGCCGACCTCCGTCGCTCGCTGCTCGATGCCGAACTGGAACAGCAACGCCATCAGCAGCAGCGCGGCGGCGATCAGGAAGAAACTGAAACCGAGAAACAGTCCGCCGAAATCCTGCGATTGGCCGGCCGCCGCGAGCGCCTGCCGCCGCACCGGTTCGAAGCTCAAGCCGAGGGAAGCCGGATCGAGCGCGCGCACAATCGCTCGTTCAATTTCCGATTTGAATGACAAACCTCCCGCCTCCCGGGAAGGGAGTTCACTTGCGGCGCGCCCTGGCCCGGTCCCCTCCTCGGGCGGGGACGCGAGTGGGTTCGACTTCCCGGAGCCGGCGCCCGCCCCGGTCGGATACCGCACCGCGGTCAGATTGCCGAAGCGGTTGCTCCACATTTTTTGTCCGGCGGCGAGCGTGATGAACGCCTTGGGTGTGCCGCGATATTTTTTCCAATATTCCTCGTCCTGCGGGCGAATCCGCTCGAGTTTGACGGGAAGGCTCGGGTCCCAATCGCGCGTGCTCTCCGCCTTTTCGAGACCGGGAAAATCGGGCGTTAAATCGCGGTCTGCCGCCGCCCCGGCCAGCGGCACCACCGCGCGCACGGTGAATTCGTTGGTGCGCTCTTCGAGCCGCCGCGAAAGTCCGACGATGTAATAGCTCAAAGCGAGTTTGTCTCCCGGCCGGGCGCCCAGGTCATCGGCGAGCCACTGGTTGATCAGGATTTCGTCGGCGCGCAGGTCCGCGGGCACCAACGGCGCGCCTGCCGCCGTGACCATCGAGTACGGCGTGGCGCGGTCACGCACGCGCAGTTCGTTCACGAAATAGGTGAGGATTCCGGTTCCGTTCGTGGCGGCCTTCAACGCGGCGTCCGCAATCGGCGGATCGAGAAACACCCGGCTGGTGCGCAGTTCGAGCGTGTTGACCGCCGGCAGTTCGCGCAGTTCCAGTTCGGCATCGGCCAGCGTCCAGGTCTGACGCAGAGCAACGTTGGCCTGGACGGCGGCCCAGGCATCGTCATCGACGCTCGCCAGGAGCAAATTGGCGCGCCCCGGAAGTTTCAACCGCTCCTGCAATGCGCTCAGCGAAACAAATGCGTTAAAGGGCGCGACCTGACTGGCCTGCAGATTGAAGCGACCCAAATCCGCGTCTGACGCGATGACCGTCACTTTGAGCCGAAGCGAGACCGAAGAATCTTCCTGCGGCGAGAGGGGCGCTTCGCGGGAAAGGCGGCCGGGTTTGGCGACGCGCAGCACGATACTGTCGCCGGCTTTGACTTTGAGCTGGGAGGCCAGCGGCAGGTTGAGAACGACTTCATCGGCGGCAGGAGCCTTGAACGACCCCTGTCCCTGGCTGCTCAGCCACCAGAAACGGTCATTGACGCCCAGCACCCGGACGCGATTGGCGCGGGCCGAATCATCCGGTGTGCCGGCCGTCGCCGGCAAGGTCAGGGCGGGAACGACCATCCCCTCGATGACTCCCTTGTGCGCCAACTCCTCGGCGAGCGCAGCGCGGAAAAAGCGGTCATTTGCCGCGAGCGCGAGTTGAACCCTGCCGAGCCGCGCCAGCGCCAGGTCGCGCAAGCTGCCGCGCACAGAATCGCCGACCACCAGCGCGCCAATCAGTACCGCGCTGCCGACCGCCGCGCCGAGCAGCGCGCCCAGATGCACGCGGGCGTGGAAGCGCAGGCTGCGGAGGATGAGCGTCCAGACGGTCATTTCGACTCCAGTTGTCCATCGCGCAATTCCAGTACGCGCCCCATTCGTCTCGCCAGATCGAGCGTATGCGTCACGACGATCAGGGTCACGCCTTCTTCTTTATTCAGTGCGACGAGCAGGTCGGCGAGGCCCTGCGCCGAGGCGCGGTCGAGCGCGCCGGTTGGTTCGTCGGCCAGCAACAGTTTTGGCTGGTTGATCAACGCGCGGACGACGGCCACACGCTGGCGTTCGCCGCCCGAGATTTGTCCAGGTCGATGCGTGAACCGCGCGCCGAGGCCGACTTTTTCGAGCAGCCCTTTCGCGCGTTCCACCGCGCCGTTGCGGAGCGCGGCATCCTTGTTTGCGAGGGTCGGCACCAGGACGTTCTCCATCACCGTGCATTGCGGCAGGAGATGATGCGCCTGAAAAATAAATCCGATCTCGCGGTTGCGCACCGCGGCCAGTTGGATGTCGTCGAGCCGGCTCAAATCCTGGCCGTCGAGCAACACCTGGCCGCTGCTCGGGCGGTCGAGTGTGCCGATGATATTAAGCAAGGTGCTTTTGCCCGAGCCGGACGGCCCGACGATGGCGACCGATTCGCCGCGCTCGATTTCCAGCGTGATGTCGCACAACACCGAAAGCAGCTCGGCGCCGGTCGGCGATTCGTAGCATTTGGAAACATCGGTCAGTTTCAGCAACGGCGATGACATGACGGAATGTTAGACGAATCCCGCGACGGAGTCGCAAAAAAAATCTTCGGTGAACATTTTTGCCTTGTGCGCGAGAGATTTGCTGGGAAATTGATTCCATGCCGATCATTCAGTTCAAGGGCAAGACCGCCGTTGAGAGCTACCAAGGTGATCTATTGCGAGAAAGTCTGGGCGCACCGGGAAGATCTGGCGAAGTTCGGCGAGGTGCGCCCGATGCTGGTGCCGTTCAATCTGAAGTGAGAAAGTTATGAAGGGACCTGTTAAATCAGACGTCGGCGGTGCGCCGCTCTACCAATTGAAGATCACGCTCAAGTGGTCCAAGCCACCGATCTGGCGCCGATTGGTGGCGCCGTCGGACATGACTCTTGACCGGTTGCACAGCGTGATTCAGATCGCGATGGGCTGGACGGACAGCCACATGCACCAGTTCGTCGTCGGACGGACATTTTACGGAAGGTCGGACCCGGAAATGGGCGGGGCCGACATTGAAATGTTGGATGAGACGCGTCACTCGCTTGCGGACCTCGCGCCAGCGGCGAAAAGCAAATTCATCTACGAATACGACTTCGGCGACAGTTGGGAACACGAGGTGGTGGTGGAGAAAGTCCTGGCGCCGGATCGTGGATTCAAGCATGCCGCTTGTCTGGCAGGCGCGAACAATTGTCCCCCGGAGGATTGCGGTGGCATCGGCGGTTACTACGATCTGCTCGAAGCGGTGTCCGATCCGAAGCATCCAGACCACTCCGATTTGAAAGAATGGCTGGACGGCGACTTCGATCCCGCCTTCTTCGATCTGGACGAGACCAACGCCCGGTTGAGGCGCGTGAAAGCGTAGCGAACCAGGACGGATGGAACTCAAGAAATACCAAGTGCAGGTGTTGGACGAGGTGAAGGCTTACCTCAACGAACTCGCGCGCCAACAAGCGGCGGGCAACCGGCACGCCGCGCTGGACGCCTGGGACACGGTGCGCGTTGCCGGGTGCCGCTATGCCGAACGACGCAATGGACTTGGCAACGACCTGCCGAGTTTTTGCCTGAGGGTGCCCACCGGTGGCGGCAAAACGTTGCTCGCCACGCAGGTGCTGGGTTTGATCTACGGCACGATTCTCGAGAAACGCAACGGCACTGGCCTGGTGCTCTGGGTGGTGCCAAGCGATCAGATTTACAAGGACACACTTCGCGCGCTGCGGGACCGAAATCATTTCTACCGCTTCTCTCTCGAACACGCGGTCAGCCGCCGCGTGGAGGTCTGGGAAAAGCACGAGATTAGCCGGCTGACACCCACGCGATTGGCCGGCAACCTGAACGTTCTACTTCGCCGAAAAGGCGCCGTTCGCCGAGTTGAATGAAAGTTACGTTTATTGCCTGCGCCAGAAAGCCGAGTCGATCGCGCAGGACGTGAAACGGGCGCTTGAGAAGGAGGGCTACGAAGGGGACGACGCCAGTGTGGTGGACAAAAGCGGGGACAGACCGGAGGCGCCAGTTCAGAGGACATTCTTCCGCCGAGAGTTCAAAACGCTTTACAAGCCGTTTGAT
>DASPXS010000148.1:0-2790 GCA_035637175.1 Haliangiales bacterium
ATGAAAACGCCACCCTCTTTGTTGCCGGATGCGCGAACCCTGGAACGCCGTCTCACCGCAGCGCTCAACGGCGACGGCGGCTCGAACGGCCGGGTCACCGTTCTGAAGAGATCGGCGCCTCATTATATGAGCACTTTCCCGAATGAAATCGTCACGTGCCGATTGCCCGGTGGCCGCAAACGGCGGGTGTTTATCAAATATGGAGCGGGCTGCAGCCATTATGCGTACGGCCACCGCGGAAACATCCGATACGAAGCCGAGGTTTATCAGCGGGTGCTCCAGGCGCTGCCCGAGTTCCGGCCAAAGTGCCTGGGCGCGCATACCGATCCCCGGACGGGCGACACCGTGTTGTTTCTCGAATACGCCGACCGCTGCGTGCCCCTGAGCGAAGCCTGTTGGAGGCGCCGGACATGTCAGCCGGGTCCGATGATGCATACCGCCCGCTGGCTGGCGCGCTTCCACGCGCATCACCAACCGCGTGTGAACGAACCGTCGCTGGCATTCCTCAAACGCTACGATGCGGCGTATTACCGCGGCTGGGCGCAACGCACGTTCGAGTACGCGCGCCCGCTGCAACCGCGCTTCCCGTGGCTGTCAGAACTCCGCAAGTGCGGCGACGCGTGGTTCGCTCCGCTGCTCGCAGCGGCGCCGACCGTCATCCACGGGGAATTTTTCGCCAAAACCGTTTTGGTGCGGGAGGAGAAACTTTTCCTGTTGGATTGGGAATCGGCGGCCGTCGCCCCGGGGGAGATTGATCTGGCCATGCTGACGGATGGTGAGGGATGGCCCGCAAAATCGATACGCCGGTGGGAGGAGAGCTATCGGCGCGTCCGCTCGCCCGACGGCGCGCCGGCGACGTTCCGCCGGACCTTCGCGGCGGCGCGAATTTACGTTCAGTTCCGCTGGCTCGGGGACCGGCCGGAGAAGACCGTGATCGAGAAGACACTCTGGCGGTTTGACCATCTTCGCGGTGCGGCGAAAAAGTTGGGGCTGCTTTAGAACTTTCGCCACAGTGTTGTCGCGGTCGAAGCCGGTCCGGCAGGCGACTCGGTCGCTGGTCCGCCCAAAAGTGTATCTCAATTTCTTGACGCAGACGGGGCAGCGCTGAACTTCCTTCCGCTACGGTATTTTCCCCTTCTCAGGGTAGGGTTTCCCCCCATAGCACCCGAAGTGTCACCGATTTACGATGCCGCTTTTCCGCCGGGTTTAGTCGAGGAAGCACGGAAAAAAGGAAAATCCAGGTTGCGATTTATGAAGACACCGCTTTCGCTTTTGCCCGCTTTGCCAAGGCTGGCCGACGGTTTGATGGCAGCGCTGGTTGCCAAGGACAGTCCACGCCCGGTAACGGTTCTCAGCCGCAAGGTTCCCCGCTTCATGTACACTTTTCCTAACGAGGTTGTGACCTGCCGGTTGCCGGACGGGCACAAGCGGCGGGTGTTTATCAAGTACCAGGCGGGGCGCGGCCACCAGTCCTTCGGCCACCGCGGGGACGTCCGTTACGAAGCCAAAGTGTATCAGCATCTGTTGCGGTCGCTGCCGGGTTTCCGTCCGCGCTTTCTGGGCGCGTTGACCGAACCCGCCATCAACGACACCTGGCTGATGCTCGAATTTGCCTATGGTGCCGCCCGCGTGTTCGACCTCAGTTTCCACGAGTCCACCGCGCAAGCGCGTGCTCTGATGGAATCCGCCCGCTGGATTGGGCAGTTCCATGCCGCCTGTGAAGCGCGCGTCCAGGACCCGGCGCTGTCGTTCCTCAAACGCTACGATGCGGAGTATTACCGCGGCTGGGCGCGCCGGATGGCCGAATTTTCGCGGCCGTTGCAAGGGCGGTTTCCGTGGCTGGTCGGGCTCCGCAAGTGGGGTGACGCGTGGTTCGCGCCTTTGTTGACCGCGCCCCAAACCGTGATTCACGGCGAGTTTTACTCCAAGACTGTTCTGGTGCGAAAAGAGAAGCTTTTTGTCGTGGACTGGGAATCCGCCGCCGTGGCCCCGGGCGAAATCGATCTGGCGACGCTGACCGAAGGGAAACACTGGCGCGGCCGAATCGCGCGCCAATGTGAACGCGAATACCAGCGGGCCCGCTGGCCTGGCGGCGTGCCGACCGGATTCAAGCGAACGCTGGCTGCGGCGCGGATTTACCTGCACTTTCGCTGGCTAGGCGAGCGCCCGGATTGGACCGTTCGTGAAAAAACCATCTGGCGCTACGACCATCTGCGCGCGGCGGCCAAACAGTTGGGCCTGATTTAGACCTTTCCTTGAAACAAATTGCGGTTATAAGCTCAAGCTTAAGCCCGACTTGAGAACTCGATGCCGTGTTGCTGTTGGGTGATAATCTCTACGTTGAACTTAAGGACGGGGTGGCCGATGCGCCGCGGGAGAAACTGTTCGAGAACAGGTAAGACTCCAAGCGCCTGGTCGTGCCATTCTATGCCGTCCTGGGCAATCACGGCGACGATGAGAACCGGGCGCAAAGCGAACTTCGACTGCACCAAGCGACATTCCCGTTCGCGGATCAGGCTGCCTCACCTCTGGTATCGCGTGAATTTGCCGGCGAATGATCCGCTGGTGACGTTGATCGCGTTGGACAGCAACGCCAAGAAGCACACCACAGACCGGGCGCGGGTGAGTTTTGTTGACAAGGCCGGCAGGACGCCGCACATCTTCGAGCGCAATCGCCGGGGCGATGTCAGAATCGTCAGCGGCTCCGCTTTGACCCGTGAAGCGAATCTCCCCGTGCCTGTGTCCTCGGCTCCCTGACGATCACGGACCGTCACTCCTGTGCCGGCGAGG
>DASPXS010000149.1:0-2752 GCA_035637175.1 Haliangiales bacterium
ACCGTCGTGTAAAAATTGATGACAGAACCGGCGATCACTCCCGAGTTGGTGCAGAAACACAACCTGACTCCTGACGAATTCGCCCGCATCAAGGAAGTCCTCGGCCGCGAGCCGAACTACACCGAGTTGGGGATTTTTTCCGTAATGTGGAGCGAGCACTGCTCCTACAAAAACACCCGGCCGCTGCTCAAAACGTTCCCGACCAGGTCGACGACAATTCTCGTCGGGGCCGGCGAGGAAAACGCCGGCATCATCGACATCGGCGACGGCCTGGCCATTGCGTTCAAAATCGAGTCGCACAATCATCCCAGCGCGGTCGAGCCTTTTCAAGGCGCGGCCACGGGTGTCGGCGGCATCATCCGCGACATCTTCACCATGGGCGCGCGGCCGATCGCGGCGTTGAATTCCCTGCGGTTTGGATCGATCACGGAGAACCACTCGCCTCAACCTGGAGTAAAGGGACCCCGGATTGCGGCGGGCTCCGGCTCTGACTCCCAAATCGAAAATCAAAAATCGAAAATCGAAAATAACAAGCGTCTCTTTGCCGGCGTCGTGGCCGGCATCGCCCATTACGGAAACTGCTTCGGCATTCCCACCATCGCGGGCGAGGTTTATTTCGACGAATCCTACGAAGGCAACCCGTTGGTGAACGCCTTTTGCCTCGGCGTGCTGCGCCACGAACAAATCGCCCGGGGCAAGGCGTCCGGCGTCGGCAACCCGGTGTTCTACGTCGGACCGGCAACCGGCCGCGATGGTCTGGCCGGGGCGGCCTTTGCCTCGCAGGATTTGACCGAGGAATCGGCCGAGCAACAACGCGGCGCGGTGCAGGTGGGCGACCCCTTCATGGAAAAGCTCGTGCTCGAGGCGTGTCTGGAACTGCTCGCCACCGGCGCGGTCGCCGGCATTCAGGACATGGGGGCGGCGGGCCTGACCTGTTCCACCTGCGAAACCGCCGCGCGCGCCGGCACCGGCATCGAAATCGAGTTGAGCAGAGTGCCACAGCGCGCGCCGCACATGACCCCCTACGAGATCCTGCTCAGCGAGTCGCAGGAGCGCATGCTCCTTATCGTCCACCAGGGCCGCGAAAAAGAGGTGAAACGCATTTTCGACAAGTGGGATTTGCCCTGGGCGGAGATCGGCCTGGTCACCGATACGGGCCGCATGGTCGTGAAAGACCACGACCGGGTCGTGGCCGACATTCCCGCGGCCAAGCTTGCCAATGAGGCGCCGGTTTATTATCGCGAATCGCGGGAACCCGGCTATCTGCGGGCCGTCCGCTCGTTCACGCTGGCGCAGGTTCCCGACACCAAAGACCCGCTCGCCGACCTCAAAATGCTGCTCGCCTGGCCGACGATTGCCTCCAAGAACTGGGTGTATCGCCAGTACGATCACATGGTGCGCGACGGTTCGGCGGTTTGTCCCGGCAGCGACGCGGCGGTGATACGCATCAAGACGGATTCACTCCCACCGATCCCTCGCGCCGACTCCAATTCCGAAATCCAAAATCCGAAATCCGAAATTGAAAGGTTCATCGCGTTGACGGTGGATTGCAATGCGACGTACGTGTATCTCGATCCTTATGAAGGCGGCAAAATCGCGGTCGCCGAGGCGGCCCGGAACCTCGCCTGCTCCGGAGCCACGCCGCTCGGCACGACAGACAATCTGAATTTCGGCAATCCGCACAACCCGGAGATTTTCTGGCAACTCAAGGAGTCGGTGCGCGGCCTGGCCGAAGCCTGTCGCGCGTTCAACGCTCCGGTTACCGGCGGCAACGTCAGCCTTTACAACCAGAGCCCCGACGGACCCATCGATCCGACGCCCACCGTCGCGATGGTGGGCATCATTGCGAAGCCGGAGTACATCACCAACCAATGGTTTAAAGACGAGGGCGACGTGATTATTCTGCTGGGCGACGCCGTGGATGCGAGCGACCCGTTGCTCGGTCTCGGCGGCTCGGCTTGCTTGAAAGTGGTCCACCGCTTGAAGACCGGCACGCCGCCGCGTTGTGATCTTGCGAAGGAAAAGACGCTGCACGACGCGCTGCGCGGATGGATTCAATCCGGCGCGGTAAAAAGCGCGCACGATTGCAGCGAAGGCGGCCTAGCCGTGGCGCTGGCCGAATGCTGCGTCTCCCGGTTGCTCGGACGCGACACGCCAAGACTGATTGGGGCGCAGATTGATTTGAGCAACTCTCTCACCCGTCCTTCGAACACCCTCTCCCCCGTTGGGGAAGAGGGGTGGGGTGAGGGGGCGGTTCGTCTCGACGCCCTGCTGTTTGGCGAGACGCAGTCCCGCGTCGTGATCTCCAGCCCGCCCCATCACGCTGCCAAAATCCTGGCTCAGGCAAAAATCCTGGAAATTCCCGCGACAAAGCTGGGCGTGGTGGACGGTTCCCAACTGCGAATCAAAACGGCAAGCGGGGAACTGGCCTGGGACTTGCCGGAACTTCACGACCTCTGGTGGAACAGCATCGCGCGGGCGATGAAGTAGCCCCCGGCCAATTATTTGCAACTAACTGAACCGCTGCGGAAAAATTTCGCATATACGGAATTTTCCCGCAGGTCACTCCGATATGACGAACCGCGCCCCGTGTTTAAGAGATGGCTTCTCGCAATTAACGCGAAATAGTTGGCAAAAAATGACAGGTATTTCTCCCGCTTTATTGCGACAGTTGCGCCGTGTATATCGTTCCGGAATTGCCGGGGAATAAGTATTAGTATTCGGCTAACGTAGCAAAAGTTGATTTCTGACA
>DASPXS010000150.1:0-3325 GCA_035637175.1 Haliangiales bacterium
GTCGGTGACTCTTTGGTTCATTGTCTTTTGTCATTTCGGACTTTGCGCACGTCACATTTTGTTTGCGCTGGTCCCCCTGCGAATTAGGCTGGCGGCAGCAACTGCTTCTCACCATGCAAACACACGCCACACCAGACCAAAAAGCGAGTCGGCGAACTTTCCTCAGAACCGCCAGCGTGGGCCTGGGCGCGCTCGGCTTCGCCAGCGCGACCGCTTTCGCCGGCGCACCACCTCCCGCTTCCTCCGCCCGGCCCTCGAAGATCCGGCTCGGGATCGTCACTTACAACCTCGCCAAGGACTGGGACATTGCGACCCTCATCAGGAACTGCGAGGAAGCGAAGTTCGAAGGGTTCGAACTGCGGACGACGCACGCGCATGGCGTGGAGGTCACGTTGAGCCGGGCGCAGCGCCAGGAGACCGCGAAACGATTCAAAGATTCCAGCGTCGAACTCATGGGCCTCGGCAGCGCGTTTGATTATCACACACCGGACCACGCAAAACTGCAAAAGGACATCGCAGCGACGAAGGAGTACATCGTTCTCGCGCACGACGTCGGCGCGCCCGGCGTCAAAGTCCGGCCCAATGCGTTACCCAAGGCAGTTTCGAAGGAAAAAACACTCGAGCAAATCGGCAAGTCGTTGCGCGAACTGGGCGAGTTCGGCGAAGGTTACGGCGTGCAAATCCGGCTCGAAGTGCACGGCACGGAAACATCGCTGCTGCCGAACATCAAAGCCGTCATGGACGCGGCCAATCACCGGAATGTCGGGGTCTGCTGGAACTCGAATCAGACCGATCTCGCCGGCGAGGGTTTCGACCACAATTTCAACCTGGTGAAAGACAAAATCTTCACCGTCCACATGCGCGACCTGTATCTGGAGGAATATCCGTTCCGCAGACTGCTTTCGCGACTGAACGAGATTGGTTTTACCGGATTTTGTCTGGCTGAAATTCCGGAAAGCAAAGACCCGGTGCGGGTGATGAACTATTTTCGCGGGCTGTTTCTGGCGTATCAAAATTTGCTGTAACAGAGAAACCACGAATGAACACGAATCAACACGAATCGTCCGGGCAATTTCTGCAATTCGCCGATCGTCGCACCATCCAGGCAATGAAAGTTCGATCGTCCGGGGCCATGAAAATCAACCGCCGCAGCTTTATCCAAAAGTCCGCGGCGGCCAGCCTCGTGTTCTCAGCCATCCCGGTCTTCGGCGCGGAAGAGCGGGCCAAAAAATATCGCACGGCGCTGATCGGTTGCGGGTGGTGGGGCAATAACATCCTGGGCGAAGCCATGGCTTCGGGCGAATGCAGGATTGGGGCATTATGCGATGTGGACGCGCGCTTTCTGGACCGAACGACCGGGCGAGTGAAGAAGGAAACGGGCGACGACCCGAAGCCTTACAAGGATTTTCGCGAATTGCTCGACAAAGAGAAACCGGAGATTTGCATCGTGGCCACGCCGGACCATTGGCATCCCCTCATCATGATCGAAGCGGTGAAACACGGCGCGCACGTGTACGTGGAGAAACCGATCAGCCACACGATCAAGGAAGGCCGCGCGATGGTGAATGCCGCGCGCAAGTACGACCGCGTGGTGCAGGTCGGCACGCACCGCCGCGTTTCGCCGCACAATATTTCGGGTCGCGAGTTCATCCGTTCCGGCAAGGCCGGCAAGATCGGCATGGTCCGCGCCTTCGTCCATTACGGCGGCGGACCCGAGACGCCGCGCAAAAACGTCGAGCCGCCGAAGGAACTCGACTGGGAGATGTGGTGCGGCCCCGCGCCGCTGCGACCGTTCAACGGCGGCGACATCAACACCCCGTGGAACGGGGGCATTCACCCGCGTGGATTTCGCAACTACCTCGACTACGCCAACGGCACGCTCGGCGATTGGGGTATTCACTGGATGGATCAAATCCTTTGGATCCTGGACGAGAAATGGCCGCGCAGAATCTTCTCGACCGGCGGCCGGCCGATCAAAGGCCCGCCCATCCTGAACAAGGAGGAACAAACCAGCGACGCCCCCGACCATCAGGTGGCGGTATTTGAGTTCGAGCATTTCACGGTGAGCTGGGAGCATCGTCAGTTTGCCGGTAACAACGCCGAGAAGGGCGAAAATGTCGGCTGTTATTTTTACGGCACCGAGGGCACGCTCCACCAGGGTTGGACCAAAGGCTGGACCTTTTACCCGGCGGACGACAAGAAGCCGGTCATTCACGAAGACCCGAAACTGAACCAGCCGGACGATCAGAATATCAAGGAACTCTGGGCTGATTTTCTGGAGGCCATCAGAACCGGCAAACGGCCGGTGAGCGACATCGAAGCCATCCAACGCTCGACCAACGTGAGCCTGCTCGGAATGCTCAGTTGCAAGCTGGGGCGCAGCATCCGCTGGGACGGCGAGAAGGAGGAGGTCATCGGCGACCACGAGGCAAACAAGCTGCTGAGCCGAAAATATCGCGGGCGCTGGGAATATCCGAAGGTGTAACCGCGGCTCCAGACGTGGCGGCAGCCATCCTGGCTGCCGTAGAGGGCGGCATCTTGCCGCCCGAAACCAACGCGCAAATTCGGCGGTCTATTCCCGCATTCCCAGCCTGATCCGCCGGGCAGGACCCGCAGCACTGTCCTCTCCTCGGTTGATGGTGCTAGAGACAGGCGACAATCCTCCTGCCGGGACCAAATCCTCCGTCGCACTGCGGAGGGTGGATGCCCGGCTCGACGGCAGGCAAGATGCCTATAGAGTTTTTTAAACGGGCGTGTTCCGCGGCCGACTCGCACGGGGCATTTTCTGCTTTGAACGTGTCTCCGAGGTATTACCATCCCGCCCATGAACCCTCAACGCGCGCTCCTTCAAACATTGGCGGTCCTGACCACCGTCCTTACGAGCGCGTCATTGGCCGCCGCCGAGACGGCCAAAGCCGATGCCGGCAAACTCAACGTCCTCTTCATCGCCGTGGACGACCTGAACAATCACCTCGGTTGCTATGGCAACAAAATCGTCCGCTCGCCAAACATCGATCGGCTGGCCAAACGCGGTGTGCGGTTCGACCGCGCTTATTGCCAGTTTCCCTTGTGCAGCCCCAGCCGCGTATCGTTGCTGACCGGGTTGCGGCCGGACACGACCCAGATTTTCGATCTGCAAACCGATTTTCGCAAATCCACGCTGCCCGACGTGGTCACGATGCCCCAATTGTTCCGCCAGAACGGCTGGTTCGTGGCGCGCGTCGGCAAGATTTTTCATTACGGCGTGCCCGGCCAGATCGGAACCAGCGGCCTCGATGACCCGCTTTCCTGGGACCAGGTGGTGAACCCGCGCGGCCGCGACAGG
>DASPXS010000151.1:0-4882 GCA_035637175.1 Haliangiales bacterium
ACGGAATAGAGCAGGAATTTCCCCTCATCCAACCGGCGATACTTCAAGGGTTGCCCCGAAATCACGTCGTTGGGAATTCTGTCGATAAAACGCGGCGCGAGCGCGTCGAGTTTTTCGGGAAATTGCCCGTTGGCCAGGCGAAATCGTTCCAAGGCGCAGGCGAGCGCCGCTTGATCGGCGGCGGTTTGGGCCTTGGCCGCTTTAAGGGATACTTTGCCGAGGGCCGGCAGCAGCATGGAGGCTATAAACCGATGGTGCAGGATCGCGTTCAGGCCCTTTCCCAGGCGACCTCCAGCAACCTCTCGTTCAAGCTCGTGAGCGTGGGTTTCGACTTGTTTTGGAGAAACTTTTTTGTTGGCAACGTCAAAGGTTCCGTCCATTTGGTTGTGGTAAAGTCTGCAATAATTAAGTTGCTCCTGATCATACCATCCTCGCGGAATAATCAGATTGAGCAAGTTGCCGCCACCGGGATCGCCCTGGGCAAACAGATCGCCGAGGCGGTATTTTTTCCGAGCAAGGAGATCAACCGTCAAAACACCGGCCGCTTGCTCCGCAGCGAGAGGCCGTTTCAAGTCCGCCAGGAAATTGTACTGCTGAAGGCGAGTTTGAAGTTCTTGAAGCTGTGAATCAGACCAGCGGTGCCCGGCCAGTCCTTCCCAAATCGGCTGGGCCGCGATGTTCAAGGAGGCGACGCGCCCCAAATAAGAAATCAAGAAGGGTTCTTCCTTCACCGAATCGGCCAGGTAAAGCATCAGCTTCACGTCTTCCAGGGCGCTTTCGCTCTGGCCGGCCGCGAGTTCAGCGCAGGCTCTGAGTTGCAGCCGCAGGCAGGCGAATCTGATGTTCGGGAGGTGAGGTATCAAAATGCCCCAGGGATTCTCCAAATCATAAATGATCGGGTATTGCGAATACGGCCGACGGCTGGCGGCGCGAAGTTCTGCCAGATTGGCCTCATCATCTTTCAAACCTTCCAAAACTGTCGGAGCTGCCCTGGCGCGCGAATCAAGATCCAGGCTGTTCGACTCAAGTTTCCTGTTCGAAGCGGGATTGCCAGATCGAACCGCGGCGAAGGCCGTTCCCCACGCGACGAGGTCAACGTATTCGGCTTTATTCTTCAACCCTTTGACCCTCGAACTGGCTCGCGCGTAGTTGTCCTTCGCGTGCCACCACTGGCCGGGGTTTCTCTTTTCAAACCAGGACTTGACGAACGGCGTGGCCGCGAAATTTTGCTCGTCGGGCAACGGCTTGGGAACAAATGCGCTGTAGTCAAGCTGCTCGCCGCGCGCTTGCAGTTCCCGCCGGTAGCCGTTCCAGGCGCGACGGCCGCGCCAGTTTTCCTCGGCGCAATACAGCGCGAGCAACGTGACAAGGCAGGCCAGCACAAACAGGCAACGGCGGATCATTCGCCAACTAAACAGCCAGCCGAACAGCCGACGAAAGGTTGGAAAATGGCCGCCGGCGGTTTGAGTTTTGGAATCATTCATGCGAATTGAACGGTCGCGATCGGGCGTGGGATTTCACTGCGCGGTCGCGGCTCGAAAGGTTTCGGCGGTTCGACAACCGCCGGCGATCCGATAAGCTCCGCCAGCAGACGCCGGTGCTCTCTCAGTGCGATCAAAAGCTCCGGCGCCGGGGCCGCTTTCGATGTTTTCGCGACCTGAGCCGGCTCGCGCGACGCCAGGTTAAGCACGAGAACCACCGCCCATACCGCCGCCAATCCCGCCCACGCCTGGGGACAAGGCCAGAGCAGCTCGCGCCACCAGGGAGCGCGTGACCCGTGATGCGTGTCGCATGATGAGTCGGGATAAACCCCCTCGACAGCGCTGAGAATCTCCGCGCGCCATTCGGACGGCACACGCCGCAGGGATTGGCGCCCGAGTTGCCGTTCAAATTCGTTCGTTTCCATTTTGTCGCGTTCTCCCGAACGCAGCCACGCCATTCATTTGATTTCTTCGTAAAAGGGACGCAGCCGCTGGCGCAATTTGTCTAATCCGTAACGATACCGGCTGGCGGCGGTGTTGGGCGGGAGGTCGAGCGCCTCGGCAATCGCTTCAAAGGTCAATCCTTCCCACAGTTTCAGATGAATCACGGCGCGTTGTTCGGGCGGCAAATCGCCCAGCGCCGCCGCAAGGGCGTGGCGGAAGGACTGCTCGTCCGGGTCGCCCGCAGGCGCGAAAAGGGACGCGGCCTCGGCGGCCCATTGTTCGTGATGCTTCTCCCGTGTCCCGCGCCGGCGCATCAGGTCGATGGCCAGATTATGGACCAGCCGAAGGAGAAACGCGCGCTCGTCACGCACGCCTTCCAGCAAACGGGGTTGTTTCGCCAGCTTGACGAACAGCTCCTGCAAAAGGTCTTTGGTATCGGTTTCGTTGCGGGTGAAGTTCAGCAGAAAAGCAAAGAGCGCCTGCGCGTGGTCGTCGTAAACGCGGGCGAGAAAATCGGGCGACGACATCGAATCATTCGACCGGACGAAGAAGGAATCGTCACGCCAGCGGCAGCGTGAAAAAGAAGGTCGTCCCCTGCCCCACCTGGCTTTCCACCCAAACCTCGCCGCCGTGCGATTGGATGATGTGTTTGACAATGGACAGCCCCAGACCCGTGCCCCCTTGCTCCCGTGAACGGGCTTTGTCCACGCGATAAAAACGCTCGAACACGCGATCGAGAGAATCCGGCGGTATGCCGGGGCCGTTGTCCCGCACGGACACCTCGACAAATTGTTCGCCGGCAAACCGCGCATTGAGCCAGACCTGCCCTTCCAGCCGCCCATACTTGATCGCGTTGTCCACGAGGTTGAAAAGAACCTGCTGAATGCGGTCCGCGTCCGCGCGCACCGCGATCTCGTCCGCAATCTGATTTTCCAGCACCACCTGTTTGTTCCGGGCCCGCGACTGGAGGTCGTTGATGACGTCGCCGGCCACGGATCGCAGTTCGACTTTCTGGAGGTTCATCACGACCTGGCCGGATTCGAGCCGTGAAATCGTGAGCAGGTCTTCGATCAAATAGGTCAACCGATCGGCGTGTTTCTCGATCGTCTGCAGGAACCGCGTGGCCACGTTGGGATCGTCTTTGGCGCCATTGATGAGCGTCTCGACGTAGCCCTTGATCATGGAGAGCGGCGTGCGCAGTTCATGGCTGACGTTGGCGACGAATTCCTGGCGCGTGTTTTCCAGTTGTTTGAGGCGCGTGAGATCGTGAAAGACCAGAATCATTCCCCGCTGTTTGCCGCTGCGATCGAGCAACGCGGTGGCGTTCACCTGCAAACGGCGGCTGTCCAGGCCCGGAAGCTCCAGCTCGAAGCCCAGCACCTGGCCGACCGCGCGAACGCGGCTCACCAGTTCCTGCAATTCATGCAGCCGGAGCGCTTCCATCAGGGTGCGACCCCGGAGGTCGCCGGTCAGGCCAAAGAGATGTTCCAACGCCTGGTTGACGAGTCGGACGCGTTCCTCGCCGTCGAGAAGCAACACCCCTTCGACCATGCTGTTAAACAGGGCCAGTTGTTGCGCCTCCGCATGCGCCAGCGTGACCTGCTGTTGTTCGTGCAGCGAGGCGTTTTGTTCGGACTGTTCCTCGAGCCTTTGCCGCGCTTCGTCATAGCGGCGTTTCCACCAGAAATGCAGCGCGACAAGTCCGAGAGCGGCGAGGATGGTCAGGGCGGGCCACATGGTTGGCATGCTTTAACGGTTCAACGATTTAACCATTGAACGACGTTTCCCGATGGAACGCCAAATCGTTGAACGGTTGAAACGTTAAATCGCCGCCGGGTCAGTTTTCGACGAAGCGATAGCCCACGCCGCGGACGGTGTCCAGGTATCGAGCCGCGCGGCCCAGTTTTTCGCGCAGCCGACGCATGTGCGTGTCAACGGTGCGGGTGTCAATGAGATTGTCGTATTGCCAGACGTCCTGCAGCAACTGCTCGCGCGATTGCACCCGTCCGCGCCGTTGAGCCAGCACCGTCAACAACTTGAACTCGGTGGCCGTGAGATCCACCCGTTTGCCCTGGACGGTCACCAGATGCCGCGGCACATCAATCACCAGCTCGCCCAATTGGAAACGGTCTTTTTTCTCCTCTTCACCCTTCCCGCGTTTCATGAGATTCTTGACGCGCAACACCAGTTCGCGCGGGCTGAACGGCTTGGTGATGTAATCGTCCGCGCCCAGTTCCAGGCCCAGCACACGGTCGATCTCCGCCGCTTTCGCGGTGAGCATGATAATGGGGATGCCCGAAGTCGCCGGGTCGCGGCGCAGAATCTTGCAGACCTCCAAACCGTCCACTTCCGGCAACATCAGGTCGAGCACCACCATGGCGGGTGAATGTGCCCGGGCCTTTTTCAACGCCTCCGTGCCGTCCGCCGCCGTCACCACTTCGTATCCGGCGCTCTTGAGATTGAACTCGACCAGTTCGACGGCGTCGGGTTCGTCGTCCACCACCAGAATTTTCGCCATCACACGGGCTTTGGTTACCACGAAGCCGATCTTCCTACAATTTCAGGCAGGTGACAAGGCCGTTACGAATGCGTGACACGGTTTGAGCGGCAGCCGGGCGGACCCGCGGTCAACGACGCTGGAGCAGCACTTGCACGCGCCGCTCAAGCTCACGCGGGCTGAAGGGCTTGGTCAGGTAGTCATTCGCCCCGGCATCCAGGCCAATGACGCGGCAAAGCTCGCCCGGGCGGGCCGTGAGCAGGATAATCGGAACATTCGCAGTCGCCGGATCACGCCGGAGGATTTCGCACACCGTGAACCCGTCCATCTCGGGGAGCATCACATCGAGAACGATGACATCCGGCGCGCCGGCGCGGGCCCTGGTCAGGGCCTCGCAGCCGTTGCCGGCCGTGACAACCTCATGCCCCCTTTTCCTGAAGATGAACGCGACCAGCTCAAC
>DASPXS010000152.1:0-28788 GCA_035637175.1 Haliangiales bacterium
TGTCCGTGGGAGGAAGACCTCAAGTATGCCCGGGCCGTCACCGAGCAGGCGGGCGTGCCGCTCAACGTCGTCTCGCTCCAGACTGAATACCAGGAACGCGTCGTCGCGGCCGCCGTCGAGGAACTCCGTGCCGGGCGCACACCCAGTCCCGACATCTGGTGCAACCAGCGAATCAAGTTCGGGCTGTTCTGCGACAAGATTGACGCCGGCTTCGACAAAATCGTCAGCGGCCATTACGCGCAGGTCGAGGACCGTGGCGAGGTTTGCGTGCTCAAACGATCGCCGGACCCGGTCAAGGACCAGACCTATTTCCTGTGCGCGCTCCATCAGGAACAACTGCGCCGGCTCTGGTTCCCCATTGGCCATTTGCGGAAGGGCGACGTGCGGCGGCTGGCTGGCGAATGGAATCTGCCCAATCGCGACCGGAAGGACAGCCAGGGCATCTGTTTTCTCGGCAAGATCAAATATCCCGAATTCGTCCGCCATCACCTTGGCGAGCGCGCGGGTGAACTCGTCGAACTGGAAACCGGGAAGGTGCTTGCCGAACACCGCGGCTTTTGGTTCTACACCATCGGCCAGCGCAAAGGCGTCGGTCTGGCGGGCGGCCCCTGGTATGTGGTCAAGAAAGACGTGGCGGCCAACCGGGTTTATGTCTCTCACTCCGACCACTACGTCGCGCACGCCCGGAAGCAGTTCACGGTGAATTCGGTGAACTGGATTGCGGGTGAACCACAGCGACTGCAACTGCAGGCCAAGGTCCGTCACGGCCCGCGCCTCGCTGATTGCCAGGTCCGCTCGCTGGACGGCGGGCGCTGGGAAGTGACGCTGGCCGAAGCCGACCAGGGAATTGCTTCCGGACAATCAACGGTTTTTTACGACGGTGAGATATGCCTTGGCGGCGGCGTGATCGAGTAGAAGAATCCCGGTTTCTGGCGGCAGGACCTCTGGCGATCTCCCCGGCGAATCCCGAACGGACTCGGCGCCAGGGCGTCTGTGGCTTCTGTCAATCGACTGCGGTTCGCAGACGAGTCGGGATCTGCTCTTGCGGAAGAATTTCCTCTTGCCTCGTTTTCAAGTTCCTGAGTCTGATTTGGGCTTCCGGAGGTCTCCCGCTTTCAAGCTTGGCGGTGAAGCCCGCGCCCAACTCAACGGCGCGTTTAAGCTGTTTGTCGAGCTTCGCGGAGTCAAACGGGTAATCGACCGCACAACCCGCGTCTCGAAGATTTTGAACCAGCCGAAGCGAGTCGGACCGGCTCGCTTCGCTCTCGATAAGAATGAAGACATCCAGGCCGCTTTCGAATTTCGGGAGCAGGCCGCGCGCCTTCAGCAGTTCCGTCAGCACCACGTCGCCCATGCCGAAGCCGACGCAGGGCAAATCCACTTTGCCTTCGGAGATGAGCTTCACCAGATTGTCGTAGCGCCCGCCGCCGGCGAGGGCGCGGAACTCGCCTTTTTTGTCGAACGCTTCAAAGACCGGGCCGGTGTAATAGGCGAGGCCGCGAATGACGTTGTAATCAATCTTCACAAAATCGGCCAGTCCGCGCGCGGCGAGGTTTTGGAGAATGGCGTCGAGTTCTGCCGTCGGTTTCGCAGCGGCGATGAACGCCTTCACTTCCTCGAGCGAAAAGCCCAGCGCTTTCAGTTTGGCGTCGCTCTGCGCCGGGTCCTCGCGCTCCAGCTTGTCGATGACCTGATAAAATTCGTATTCCGCCGCGTCTGGGGTCCGGGGTCCGGGGTCCGCGGTCCGGGGTCCGGGGTCCGGGGTCTGCGGTCCGCGTTGGTAAAATTCGTGCCACGCATTTCGGCTGCTGAGGCGAATCACGAAGTCGTCGGCGGTCAGCTTGAGGGCGCGGAGCGAGTCGATGAGCAGGGCAATCAATTCGGCGTCCGCCGCCGGACCGGTCTCGCCGAAGATGTCGGCGTTGAGCTGACAGTGTTCGCGCAGCCGGCCTTTTTGCTGGCGTTCGTAGCGGAAGAGTTGCGGGATGGCGAACCACTTGATGGGCTTTTTGTAATTGCGCGCGTGGGCCGCCACCATGCGGGCCAGCGTGGGGGTCATTTCGGGGCGCAACGCCACGGCGCGATCGCCTTTGTCGGTGAAGTGGTAGAGCTGCCCGACGATTTCGTCGCCGCTTTTGGCGGTGTAAAGCTCGAGCGGTTCGAGCGGCGGGCCGTCGTATTCGCGAAAGCCGTAGCGGCGCGCCGCGGAGCGCCAGGTGTCGAAGAGGCAGTTGCGCGCTTCGGCGCTCCAGACATCCTGGTGCGGGAGCGGTTCGGGATAAAAATCGCGGAAACCCGGCAAACGTTCCATGCCGTTATTTAGCCACAGCGCCGGCCGAAAAGCACAGGAAAGAAAAACGAGATTGAAGCCCGCAACTGGGAATTACTTGTAAGCTTCGAGCTTGGGGTTTTGGGCCCGGGTCGAGCTGCGCCGCGGCCACTCGAGATGTCGAACAAGCTGAAAAGAGCGCTCCTGTTTGCCGCGAGCGCCGCGGAAAACAAGGTGGGTCTGACGATCCGGTCAGGCTTTAGGCGCTTGAGCGGGCGGTTGCGCGCCTTCGTTGGGCGTGAGTTTCAGCACCGCTTCGCGCATTTCCTTGCCGGGTTTGAACTTCACGACGGCCCGCGGCGGAATGCGCACATCATTTTCCGGCGCGTTCGGATTGCGCCCGATGCGAGCCTTGCGCACTTTGACTTCAAAGACACCGAAGTTTCGCAGTTCCACTTTCTTCCCCTGAGCAACAGCTTCCGCGATGTAATCGAGAGTTTTCTGGACGACTTCAAGGACGCTTTGTTGGACCAGGCCGGTCTCGTTGCTGATGCGAATCACCAGGTCACGCTTTGTCATAGAACCCTTAAGGTTGGTTGTTGGTTGCCGGGCTAACGATGGCAACTGTATAACCTGCGTTCCCCCAACGGTCAAGCCAGTAATCCTAGCTCTCGATCACGTTGATCTCGACCGGTTCGACCTTGATACCGACGCGCTCGAGCCACTTGATGGCCGCCTTGATTTCTGTCCGTTGACCTTCCAGTTCAAGGCAAACGATGCCGATTTCGTCCGTCACGCTGGCCTGGCGGACGTTGGTGATCACGTTGAATTTGTGTCCCAATTGCCAAACCATCGGCGTGGTAATCAGCTTCGGCGGATACATCAGCCAGAGGCGCGTTTTTTGCGGCGAATTGCCGAGCGTCGCCGCGGCGGACGGCCTGGTTTTTTTGGGGCCTGACGGCATGAGGTGAGGCGTGTTTGGTGTCGCTTGTCCGGGGTCAGCCGCCGGCAATCGCGGGAATGATGCTGACTTCGTCGCCGTCCTGGACGGGCGTCTGCTGGTTCTGGAGGAAACGGATGTCCTCTTCGTTCAGATAGACATTCACGAAGCGCCGCACCGCTCCGCTGTCATCCAACAGGCGTTCTTTGATGCCCGGATAGCGCGTCTGCAGTTCGGCAATTGCCGAGCCGATGGTGCCGGCGTTGACTTCGACGAGTTCTTCGTTGTTGGTCAGCTTACGCAGCGGAGTGGGGATTCTAACTTTCGCAGCCATAAATCACACGTTGACGGTTGAACGGGTCTCGGCATCGAGCAACGCCTCAAATTCGCGCAGGCTCGGTTTGATTTCACGCGTGTGGCCCACATGACCGGCCACGGCATCGAGCGTCTTGAGACCGTTGCCGGTGACGCAGAGCACCACGGAATCATTCGCCGGAATCCTGCCCGAGGCAATGAGTTTCTTGGCCACGCCGACAGTGACGCCGCCCGCCGTCTCGGCGAAGATGCCCTCACATTCGGCCAACAGCCGGATGCCGTCGCGCACCTCGTCGTCGGTCACGTCGTCCGCCGCTCCGCCCGTTTCTTTCATCACTCGCAGCGCGTAGAAACCGTCCGCCGGCGTGCCGATGGCGAGCGACTTGGCGATGGTGTTTGGTTTGACCGGTTTGAAGAAATCCAGGCCGGCCTTTTGCGCGGTCGCAATCGGCGCGCAACCCGTCGCCTGCGCGCCATGCACGTGATAGGTCGTTGCCGGCACCAGGCCGAGTTTGATGAATTCCTGATAGCTCTTCTGGATTTTCGTGAGCAACGAACCGGAGGCCATGGGCACCACGGTGTGTTGCGGAATGCGCCAGCCGAGCTGCTCGATGATTTCAAAGCCCATGCTCTTGGAGCCTTCGGCGTAATAGGGGCGCATATTGACGTTGACGAACGCCCAGCCGTATTTGCCCGCGATTTCCGCGCAGAGCCGGTTCACCTCGTCATAATGGCCTTTGATGCCGATGACTTCTGCGCCGTAAACCAGCGAATTGACCACCTTGCCCTGCTCGAGGTCGGCGGGAATGAACACGTAGGCCCGGAGGCCGGCGGCGGCGGCGTTCGCCGCGACGGAGTTGGCGAGGTTGCCGGTCGAAGCGCAGGCCACCGTGGTGAACCCCAGCTCGCGCGCGCGGCTCAATGCCACACTCACGACCCGGTCCTTGAACGAAAGCGTCGGGTAATTGACCGTGTCATTCTTCACCCATACCTCGCGCACGCCGAGTCGCCGGGCCAATCGATCGGCCTTGATGAGCGGCGTGAAGCCGACCTCGAACCCAACGGTGGGCTCGCCGGCCACAGGCAACAGTTCGCGGTAGCGCCACATCGTTTGCGGCCGCGAATGGATGCCCGAACGATTGAGCGACTGCCGGATGCGATCATAATCGTAAACGACTTCGAGCGGGCCGAAGTCAAATTCGCACACGTGCGTGGCGGCGAGCGGATACTCCCGACCGCACTCGCGGCACTTGAGCGCCTTCATGAAACCTGCGTTTTTTTCCATAACAATTCCGGGCGCCAGCCCGGTGCCATCGCGACCCAACCGGCGGCTGACACAGCCGCCCGCTCGCCCCTTCCGGGCGAACAAAAAACCCCTTCTCATCAGGATGAGAAGAGGTGGACAGGCCTGCTCTTCTCATCTTTCCCAAGCCACACGCTTGAGCTGGAATTGGCACCTGGTCATTGAAGTTGCGCTTCAACCGGTTGCCGTGGTGTCATCGGGCCAGTCCCTCGACCACTCTGAATGAGTTCCGTTCCATCAACGGATGCGGATAGATTGATATTTTATTGAGAAGATGTCAAATCATTTTTCTCAGACACGTTTTTTTTGGGGGCGGAGTGGGTCGCATGCATTGGGACCATAAACCCGTTCGTCCTCCTGCTCGTCGTCGTCCTCGTCCTCGAAGCCTAGCCCGCGCGATGGCCTCTTTCTTTTACAGGGTTTCCAGCTCAATGCGGTGGTCCGATGTTAATCTTCCATTCACCTGCCACGCGTTTGAACGGCAGCACCACTTCTTCCGGAACGGCGCCTTCCCGGGTGGAGAAGTGGATTCCCAGTTTTACTTCGTCGGCAGAGACGACTTTCTTCGCGACGATCTGAAATTCTTTGAATGTGTCCATCGTGGGGCCGGCGCCGGCCAGGACTTCCTCGTCGGGTTGACCTTGGATTTCCCTGCCCGCGTCCTCGGATAAACAGGCGCGTATTCTTTGAACGTTCTTTTCCCTCATGGCCCAGAAGAATGTCTGCATTGCCGCCTCCGGGCTCCCCAATCCGGCGTCCGCCAACATTTCCTTCGTGACCGGCGGGCGGTCATCCGAAGCGCGGGAGGCCGGGCCGCCCGCCCGGCTGGTCCCGGCGCGGAGCTGCTGGTTTTCGGCTCGTAGTTTTTCCAAAACGGGCTTTTGATCCCTCAGTTGCCGGACGTCATTGCGCAATTTGTGAAGGTCTCGGGTCTCGTCGCGCAGTGTTTCCATCTCCTGGTTCTCCGCGCGCAGCCGTTCGATTCCGGCATTCTCGCGGGTCAGACGCTGCGCCTCCCGGCTTTTGCTCTGTAACGACCGGTTTTCCGAGCGGGCATTCGAGAGCGCGCGATGCTGCAGAAGGAGCACGGTGAGAGCAGCCGCCCACAGAATCCAGGCGGCTATCTTCAGGATGCTTTTCATTTCTCGGGAGGTTTGTTGGTGTTGGCCGGAATGAGGCCGTAACGGCGCATCATCTCCTCCGATAAGGCAGGGTTCACCTGTGGCGCATTCGGCGCGGGTTGCCGTTCCGGCAAGCCGTATCTTTTCCGCATCATACTTTCCGCATCGACATCGAGTGTTCGTCCTGAAGGATCGGCAATGTAATACTTGCCCTCTTTCATGATGATGCCGCGATTCTTCCCCAATTTCTGCACCGACCCGTCGCTCAGACAGACAATGTTATGAATCGGGCAGCGCGCAAGGACTACATACGGCTCTGCTTCGGAGCCGTTGGGATTCAGATAGTCGTAACTGACGTTCGCTGCGGAAAAAGAAGCCCAATTCGGCGCCGGTATCCGCGCTCCGTCGGCAGGGCAGACCAGAAGCTTCGGCGTGGACAGTTCATTTGACATCGACAGGAAGTTCGGTGCCAAAACATCGCCGTTATCAATCGCCCAAATGCGCGCGGCCAGGCCGATCTGCTTCAAGTTGTTGACGCACCGGATCGATTGCGCCTGCGCCTTGGGATCTTCCGTTCGCTCAAAAAAATCGTCGCCCGTATTTGCCTGCGCCGGAGCTCTGCCGGCCGCGATCAACTGTTGATTTTCCACACGGAGTTTTTCCATCTCCTGCGTCTGCGCGCGCAGTTGGGTGACTTCCGCGCTCAACCGTTGCAATTCGGCAAAGTCTTTGCGCAGCCGCTCCAGTTCCTGGTGCGCGACCAGCAGTTTTTGAAATTCCGCGTTCTCGCGCCGGAGTTGTTCCAGGTTTTGCGTCGCGGCGCGCAGCGCTTGATTCTCGTGCTTGAGCTGGACGACTTGATTCGATTGCACGGCGATGGCCACAATGCAGCTCAGGAAAATCGCGGCGAATGACACGGCCGGAAACCAGCGGCGGAGAAAGGGCACCGCTTCCGTCCGATTCGCCGGCGCAGTCTGCGTCTGGCGCGGCAGAGCGATGTCCGCCTGCAATTTCGCCAGCAACCCGGCAGGCGCCAGGGGTCGAGGCGCCCGGCGCAGCAATTTTTCAATTTGTTCATCGTTCATAATCTTTTTTCGTTCAGGCGGTCCGCAATTCCGGTTCGTTGGTCTGCGACCGGAGAAAATCGAGCGCCTCGCGCAGGCGATACTTGACGGTGCTGGTGGCGACCCCCAGCGCTTCCGCCGTTTCGCTGAGTGACAAACCCTGATAGTAGTGCAGGTGAACGACGTCTCTGACTCCGCCTTCCAATCGTTCCACCAGCGCGAACAACCGGCATGACATGTCTCGCTCCGCCGCATCGTCAAACGGGCTTGGGCCATCGGCCGTGCGCGCCTCCCACCACTCATCGGTCCGCAAGTCCGCCGGCCTGTTTGCGCGCCGCCAGTCCACATAGACGTGATGGGCGATGCCATGGAGCCAGGTTGCGAAGCGGGAGCGCCGCTGGAAGGTGGCCAGCGAAGTCCAGACCTTGAAAAAGGTCTTTTGAGTCAAATCAGCGGCATCGTCGTCGTTGCCACACAAGCGTCGGAAGCAGGCAAAAATCCGTTCATAAAAGAGGCTGACCAACTCGGAGGCCGCCGACATGTCCCCCGCTCCGGCCCGATCACAAAGTGTTTCCGAGTGGTCGTTCATGGTTGTCCTGTTATCTGATTAGTCGCTGAAAGGACGCTGCCTGGACAACACTTTTTTCCACAGGTTCGACAATTCATGAAACTGGTGGAAAGATACAACCTGCAATTGGAAGACGACGCATCAAAGACTATCGCCTTTGAAACGCCAGATCGCCGCCAACGAAACCTTCATGAAACCACGCATACCCCGAATTGAATCGGACGCAAGCCGCCAACCATGCCGCCTCAGGTGTGAACCGCCTGCGCTCTGATCTATCATCCGCCTGGTGCTGCCTCACTTCGCCTCGTGCAATCGCCGGATGAATTGGTCCGTTCCTTCATACCCCACCAGGCGCAATTGGGAACGCTCTTTTCCGTCCGGTCCAAGAAAGACTACCGTGGGAAAAACGTCCACCTGGTACTGAAGCGACAGTTTCAGTGCGACGGGAGAATTGGTGTCGGTCAGATCGGCTTTGAGGGCGACGAATTCGCGTGCGGCCTCGACGACTTTTTTACGGGTGAAGACTTTTCGTTCGAGCGCGTCACAGGGCGGACACCAGGCAGCGTAAAAATCGATGAAGACCGGCCGCCCGGCCGCGCGCGCCGCCGCCAGCGCCTCTTCCGAATACGGTTGCCACGGCATCTGTGCTTCCGGCGAAGCGGGCCCCGATGCCCAGAAGGAGGCCGCGATCAAGGCCAGCCCGATGGCTTTCTTGATCAGACCGGCGCGCGCCACCGGCAATTGGCTCTTTTCAAAAAAACCGAGATGCAGACCCGCCGCCAGCAAAATGGCGGCCACCAGATAATCCACCGGCTCATCCAGGAACACCCACGGGAACAGCCAGGCCAACCCGGCGGCGAACAGCCAGGCCGCGACTTTAAGGCCGAATTCCTTCCACGCGCCGCCCAACATCTTTCGCATCAGGCCAACGTTGGCTCATTCACCGCGGCGATTCAATGCGGTTTGCGCGCGTTGCGGCGAGTGAATTGACTTTGCTCCCAACCAATTCTGTTTTAGCCTCATGCAGGAAAGAGTCTGCCTATGCAAACGATGCAACTGGGCAAGAGTTCACTGTCAAGCAGCCGGCTGGCTTATGGATGCTGGCGGATTGCCGGAAACTGGGAGGCCGCCAAGGTCTCTCCGGACGCCGAAAGCCTGGGCCGCAAAGCGGTAAGCACCGCCTTTGAAACGGGCTACACCTTGTTCGACCTCGCCGACATCTATTGCGATGGCGTCTGTGAAAGAATTTTCGGCCAGACGCTCAAAGAAGTCCCGGGCCTGCGCGCGCGCGCGTTGATCGCGACCAAGTGCGGCATTCGCAAAAGAGGCGATCCCCATCCCGATTCGCCTTATCGCTACGATTCCAGCGCCGAACACATCGTCCGCTCCTGCGAGCAGTCCCTCAAACGGCTGGGCGTTGAGACGATCGACATCTATCAGGTGCACCGTCCCGATTCTCTCGGCGACCCCGCCGAGGTGGCGGCGGCCTTCGGCAAGCTCAAGAAAGCCGGCAAAGTCCGCGAGTTCGGGGTGAGTAATTTTCGACCGTGGCAATTCACCGCGCTGCAGAAGGCCTGTCCCATGCCGCTCATGGTGAACCAGGTCGAAATCAATCTGATGAAGCTGGATTGCTTCCACGATGGCACGCTCGACCAGTGTCTGGCGGAGCAGGTCACGCCGATGGCCTGGAGTCCGCTGGCCGGCGGGCGGCTCGTCGATAGCGGGCCGATTGACCTGCAAACGCCCGATCACGCGCACCGCATTCATGTCCGGGAAATCCTTGACCTGGTGGCGCGCGAACGCGGCGTCACCCGCAGCGTCGCCGCGCTGGCCTGGCTGATGAAACATCCGGCGAAAATCATTCCCATTGTCGGTTCGACCCATCCGGACCGCATTCGTGATGCGATCAACGCCACCGAAATCGAGCTGACACGCGAGGAATGGTATCGGCTGATGGAGGCGGCCCGCGGCCAGCGACTCCCTTGACGGCGCAGCATGATGTCCACACCCACCCCGGCGCAACTCGGATTCCGCATGCCCGCGGAATGGGAAACGCACGCCGGCACCTGGCTCACGTGGCCGCGGCCCGACGGCATCAGTTTCCCGGAGCGGTACTTCGCCGTGCCGCCGGTTTATGCGAAATTCATCCGACAACTCATCCCGGTGGAAGAGGTGAACATCAACGTTTGGGACGCCGACATGGAAAGCTGGGTGCGCGAATTGTTGACGGAAAACAATGTTCCACTCGAAGGGGTGCGGTTTCATTATTTCCCCGCCTACGAACCGTGGTGCCGCGACCATGGCCCCGTTTTTCTGGTGCGGGACAACAACGGTGTGCGCGAGCGGGCGATCGTTGACTGGGCCTACAACGCGTGGGGAGGAAAATATCCGCCGTTCGATCTGGACGACGCCATTCCGCAACATATCGCGTATCTGCGCCAGTTGCCGATGTTCTCGCCGGGGATTGTGATGGAAGGCGGCGCGATCGACGTTAACGGGTGCGGAACGTTGCTCACGACCGAATCGTGTTTGTTGAACCCGAACCGCAATCCGCATCTGACCAAAGAACAAATCGAACAATACCTTCGCGAGTATTTTTGCGTGACCGCCATTCTCTGGCTCGGGGAGGGCATTGTGGGCGACGACACCGACGGCCACGTCGATGATCTGGCCCGGTTCGTCGATCCCTCGACCATCGTGACCGTGGTCGAAGAAGATCCCGCCGACGCGAATTATCAGGTTCTGCAGGACAATCTGCGCCGGCTGCGCGGCATGCGGGACCAGGACGGCAACATGTTCCGCATTGTTCAACTGCCGATGCCGGGCGCTGTCGAGCATCAAGGCCAGCGATTGCCGGCCAGTTATGCCAACTTCTACCTGGCCAACGGAGTCGTTATCGTGCCGACCTACCGGGACCCGAATGACTCCGAAGCCCTGGCCATTTTGCGGCGGGTATTTCCCGGCCGCCGCATCATTGGCATCGACGCTACGGATCTGATCTGGGGCCTCGGCTCTTTCCACTGCATCAGCCTGCAGGAGCCCGCGTGAGCCGTTCGCTATGGCCGTCTCCACGGAACAGAGCATTCGAACGTTTGTCGCCATTGCGCTTGAACCCGGACTGGTCACGGAACTGAAGAAGGTCCAACAACAACTGGGTGCGCAATTGCCGGTCGAAACGGTCCGCTGGGTCAGACCGGAACAGCTTCATCTCACGCTCAAGTTCCTCGGCCGCGTTTCCCGGGCAAGTTTGAACGACCTCGCCGCCGCGCTGCAGCGCGCGTGCTCCGGATTCTCCTCGTTTCGACTCACCTTGGAGAAGGTCGGCTGTTTTCCCAACACCGCCAATCCGCGCGTGGTCTGGATCGGAATCCATGGCGAATTGGAGTCGTTGCGCAACCTCCAGACTCGGATCGAGCGGGAGACACAAGCCTTCGGCGATCACAGCGAAGACCGCGCTTTCCGGCCGCACCTGACGATCGGTCGCGTCAAGGCTCAGGGCAAAGGGGCGGGCACGGTGGGCGGGCTGGTCGGGCGGGCGGAAGTCCCCAAACCGGGCGATTGGATTGTACGGCAGGTTTATCTGATACAGAGTGACCTTTCGCCCGACGGCGCCCGTTACACCACACTGGCCACCGTCGCGTTACCCACTGAGCCAATCTCATGCGTGTAATCGCTGTCATCGGCGCCGGACGATGCGACCCGCAAACAGCCACGGTGGCCGAACAAGTCGGACGACGCCTCGCGGAAGCCGGCGTCATCGTTGTCTGCGGCGGCCTCGGCGGCGTGATGGAGGCCGCCTGTTGCGGCGCGAAATCAGCCGGCGGACTGACGGTGGGTATTCTGCCGGGCAACGACCGCGCCGACGCCAATCGCTGGTTGGATATTGTGATTCCGACCGGCATGGGCGAAGCGCGGAACATTCTCGTCGTGCGTTCGGCGCAGGCGCTGATCGCCGTCGGCGGCGAATTCGGCACGCTTTCGGAGATTGCCTTCGCGCTCAAGCTCGGCATCCCGGTCATCGGCCTGAACACCTGGCAACTGGCGCGACACGGTCAGATCGAAGCCCTCGTCAAAGAAGCGCGTACTCCCCTGGAGGCGGTGGAGTGGGCCTTGAGCGTCGTCGGATCGGCCTGAAAACCATTTGAATCAGCGCTTGACCAGCCATCGCCGCTTCGTTTAATCTGGAACGGATGATTTCGACTGCGCTGCAAATTCCGATCCTGGTGGTCGTCGTATCGAGCGATGCCGCCGGGGTGGGTCGCGCTTGAGGCCATTTTGACAAAAACCCACGGCTGGCAACAGTCGTGGGTTTTTTTGTTTGCCCGCGATTTCCGGCCACAACGGCAAAGCGAACCATGAGCAAAACAACGACTGAAACGAAACCTGCCGCTTCCCCCGAGCGCGCCGAGGTCGGCCCGGCCATGCAGGGCAGCGATATCCTCGTCGCCGCGCTGGAGCGCGAAGGGGTCGATGCCATTTTCGCCTATCCCGGCGGCGCGAGCATGGAATTGCACCAGGCGCTGACGCGATCGAAAAAAATCCGCACCATCCTGCCCCGGCACGAACAGGGCGGCGCGTTTGCGGCGGATGGTTACGCGCGGGCCAGCGGCCGGGCGGGGGTGTGCATGGCCACCAGCGGTCCCGGCGCGACCAACCTCGTCACCGGCATCGCCGACGCCTATCTCGATTCGATCCCGGTGGTGGCCATCACCGGCCAGGTGCCGCAGCACATGATCGGCAAAGGCGCGTTCCAGGAAACGGACATTTTCGGCCTGACGCTGCCGATCGTAAAACACAGTTATCTGATCACCGACGTCAATGACATCGCGCGGATCGTGAAGGAGGCCTTCTACATCGCGCAGTCGGGACGGCCCGGGCCGGTGGCCGTTGACATTCCCAAAAACGTACAACAGCAACGGACCCAGCCGGTGTTTCCCAAAGAGGTCCACTTGCGCGGCTACGATCCGGACAAAAAAGCCGACGACGTGGCGTTGAATGAAATCATCGGGTTGATCGAAAAATCCGAACGGCCCGTGCTTTACTGCGGGGGCGGCATCATCACCGGCAACGCGAGCGAAGAACTGCTGCAGTTCGCCGAAGCCACGCAAATCCCGGTGACGACGACCCTCATGGGCGTCGGGGCGTTTCCCGAATCCCATCCGTTGTCGCTGCGCTGGCTGGGGATGCACGGCTCGGCCTACGCGAACTGGGCCGTCAGCGGCGAGTTCAAAAAGGAAGCCGAGCAGGCCACCCAGGTCGCTGCCGGAGCGGACTTGCTGCTCGCGTTTGGCGTGCGGTTCGACGACCGTGTCACGGGCAAGGTGGACAAGTTCTGCGAGAACGGCACGATTGTTCACATCGACATTGACGCGTCGGAAATCAACAAGAACAAACCGGCGAACCTGCCGGTCGTCAGCGACATCCGGTATGCGCTGCACCGGTTGAATGAATTGATCCGGAAGCGGCCGATCCAGAAACGGTTTCCGGCCTGGCACAGGCAGATCGCCGAGTGGAAGGCGAAGGCGCCGCTGCGTTATCGCATGACGGAGGAAGTGTTGAAATCGCAGCACATGCGCGATCACATGGGCGGTAAGTCCGGCGAGGTGATCCTGCCGCAAATGGTCGTCGAGCTGCTCTACCAATTGACCCGCGGCGAAGCGATCATCACTACCGGCGTGGGCCAGCACCAGATGTGGGCCGGACAGTTTTATCAATACACGTTCCCGCGCCAGTTTCTCACCAGCGCCGGGCTGGGCGCGATGGGTTACGGTTATCCGGCCGCGCTGGGCGCCAAGGTCGCCCGCCCCGACCGGCAGGTGATCGACATCGACGGCGACGGCTCGTTTCTAATGAACGTGCAGGAGCTGGCGACCGCGCACATCGAAAAGATCGCGGCCAAGGCGATCATCCTGAACAACCAGCACCTGGGGATGGTGGTGCAATGGGAGGACCGTTTTTACAAGGGCAACCGCGGCCACACTTACCTGGGTGACCCGGATAACGCGAAAGAGATCTATCCGGACTTTGTGGCGATGGCCAAGAGTTTCAATGTGCCGGCCGAACGGGTGATGTTCAGGAGGGACCTGCGCGCGGCGATGCAGCGAATGCTGGACTCCGACCAGCCTTACGTGCTCGACGTCATCACGCCTTACACCGAGCACGTGCTGCCGTTCATTCCCGCCGGCCGCACGGTGGCGGAAATGATTTACCAGGAATAGCGTGAATCGTTGAACCGTCTTTGCCGCCGGGCGCAAACACTTGTCGCCCGGTGTTTTTTTGTTAGGCTGCGGCGTCATGCTACGCTTTAACGTCTTCATCGTCGCCATTCTTTGTGCGTGGCCGCTGGTCGCGGCGGAACGTTATCTTGATTTCAGCGGCGCGAAACTGAACGAGGCCCCGCCCGGCTTTCGCAGCGCCGTTTCCGGTGAAGGGAAACCGGGCGAATGGAAGGTGATTGAGGACGGGGCCCGTCCGACGATTGCGCCCGATGCCAGGTCGTCCGTGACCACCCGGCATCCCGTGTTGGCCCAATTGTCGCGCGACACGACGGATGAGCATTTTCCCCTGTTGATTTTTGAAGGGGAAACTTTCGACGATTTCACCCTCACCACAAGATTCAAAATGGTGGACGGCGCCATCGAGCAGATGGCCGGGATCGCGTTCCGAATTCAGGACGAACAGAATTACTACGTGATCCGCGCCAGCTCGCTCGGCAACACGTTTCGATTTTACAAGTTCGTCAATGGCGCCCGCAGCACGCCTGTGGGGCCGGAGATCGAAATCTCCAAAGGCATCTGGCACGAACTGAGAGTCGAATGCAAAGGCAACCAGATTCAGTGCTTTCTCAACGGCAAACAGGCCATCCCCGACATCACGGACAGCTCGTTCACG
Organism: Haliangiales bacterium; assembly: GCA_035637175.1. Classification (GTDB taxonomy): domain Bacteria; phylum Verrucomicrobiota; class Verrucomicrobiia; order Limisphaerales; family AV2; genus AV2. The sequence goes on from DASPXS010000152.1 coordinate 14,472, forward strand.
GAAGGCAAGGTCGGTTTCTGGACCAAGTCCGATTCGGTCAGCTATTTTGGCGACACAAAAATCGTTTATACCCCCAAGGAAACCCTGGCCGCCCTGCTGTTGCGCCAGACGTTGAAAAGATATCCGCGATTGCTCGGGCTGAAGATTTTCGCGGCCGCCGGCGACCGGAAAGAACTGCAGATCGTGGCGAGCGACAAGACCGGGGAGGTCGGTCGGCTGGCGTCGAAGGTGGAGGAAGATGTCGTCGCGCGCGACGTGGTCTATTGGGGCCGGGGCAAAAAGGAGACGCAGGTTACTCTGCCGTTGCACGACCGGAACGGCGAAGCGGTTGCCGCGGTGCGAATTGTCTTGCAACCGTTTCCCGGCCAGACGGAACAGGCCGCCCTGGCGCGCGCCACACCGATTGTCAAGGAAATGGAACGCCGGGTCCGTTCGGCCAAAGATCTGGTCCAATAAAACCGGTTGCCGTGCCGGTCGCCGCACTCTTCTCGGGTTCCCCCTGCTCTCCCTCGCATTTTTGCAAATCAAAATGTCGCAAAAAGAGCCGCATTTGGCGGGTTTAAACTCTTTTTCGCGCCGCGGACACTTCGGCAGTTGTTTTGCTCAAGGGAGAGCCATGAAGTCTGGTGTATTTTTTGAGAGAGACGGCATCCTCAACCTGGTCAAGGTCGAGCGGGGACATCAAGTCGTCCCGCTGTCTCTGGACGAGTTTCAGGTGAATCCGGCGGCGCTGGAGCCGCTGCAGAAATTGAAGGCGGCAGGATTTGTTCTGTTGGCGACGACAAACCAGCCCGGCTTGTCGCGCGGCTACCTGTTCCGCCGCGAACTGGACAGGATGCACGCGTTGCTCCGGCAACGTCTTCCGTTGGACGACATCCTCGTCTGTCCGCATGACGAAACGGATCGGTGTCCCTGCCGCAAACCTCAGGTCGGCTTGTTCACGGAAGCGGCCTTCAAGTGGCACCTGGACCTGGAACGCTCTTACGTGGTCAGCGACAAATGGCTGGATGCCCGGGCCGCCCAGATTGTCGGCTGCACTTCGCTGTTGCTGCATTCACCCTGGATCGGCAAGGGCCACCAGGATTTTGTGCTGTCGAGCTTTTCCGAGGTGGTCTCCAAGATTCAACAACTGCGCTCCGCGAGCACCCTGTTGATGGACCAGCCTTGAGCGTTCAAAACTTGACGCCGAGCGTGGCGCGCACCAGCAGGTCGTTCCTGGTGACACTGGGCGCCGGCTGAGTGTCGTAGAGATCGATTACGGTGAGGCTCAGATTGAGGTTGTTTGACAGCAGGTAACGCAGGTTGGATTCAAAGCGCATCCGGTATTCCCCGAGATCGGTGACCCGCGGATAGAATTCGTATTTTTCGTCAACGACCCATTTCTGGCTGATTTTCCACGACATCGTTTCGCCCAGACGCAGCGCGCCATAGACCTTGTCCGTTCCATCGGCGAAGTACTGCTTCTGATAGTTGACGCCAAAGTCCGTGCTCAACGCCAGGTTGGTGCGGGTCAGAAGCTTGTATCCAATGCCGAAACTGTCGTCGTAGCTGAGATCAATCCTGCGGATTTGATTGTAGCCCGTGCCGACGGCATTGAACAGGAAGAGCCTCTTGGATTTGTCCACGTCCAGTTCCACCCGCACGCTGCCGTTCATGTCATTGGCCGAAAGGACCCCGTCGGTCTTGCCGTAGTTGGCCAGGTAATCCACGATGCTGCGAAAGCGGTCCTTGCCGTAAGTCCACTTGGCACGGCCGTAATAGAGCTGGCGCTCGTTCTGATTGTATTGCAGATCCACGCCGAATTGCGCGTCGAGAACCCAGTGCTTGGGCGGTTTGGGTTTGACGGGCGTCGGCTGGGCTGGCGGCGGTTTGGCCGGTGCCGCAGCGGCCGGCTTTGGCGCGGGAGCGGGCGGCTGATTGGTGGCGGTTGCCGGCGCGGCGGGGGGCGCGTTGGTGGTGGCCGGCGTTGCTGAAGGAGCGGGTGGCTGATTGGTGGCCGTTGCCGGCGCGACAGGGGGCGCATTGGTGGCCGCCGGCGATGCTGAGGGAGCGGGCGTCGGCTTGGGCGCCGGCTGCTGGGCCGGCTTTCTTTCCAGTCGTTCGACCTGCGCCACCGGCACGACGATTTTTCCCAGCAGACGGTTGGTAATCGTCACGTTGTCAATGTCCAAAGAAATCAACTCGCCGGTGACGCGGTCGCCGTTGCGCAGGTGAAGCGCCACCGTCTCCGCCCAGCAGGCATTGAGGAAAAGAAGCCAGACAAAAACCACCCACCAACGGCCCAGGCGGCGGACCCGATTACGGTTTCGGGGTCCGGGCATCATTGGTTGAAGCGTCGGCGGGCGCCGGGAGGTCATCGGAAGAAACGCGGCGGGCGCCGCCGCCAAGCAGGATTCGCCCCTCGCGATCCGTCCGCAAGACAGGGCGCGTGTCTGAGTATTCGTAAGTCTGGCGCACGAGCAATCGTCCGTCCGCATTGATGACCGAGTAATTGAAACTCCGGGCGCCCGTCTGATAGAGGACGTGCAGGTTGCTCGCTTTGTCGATCTGGCACTCCGGTTTGCTGAACGAGATCATCGGACCGATCGGAAAAACGTGGTACACCCGCGAGCCCGACTGATCGGTCACGCGCGCGTAAAGTTTCAATTGTTTGAGGTGAATGGCCTGTTGCAGGGCGTACTTGCGAACTTCGGGCGACTGGCCGGCCGTGTTCGGCACGCCGAAGTCCTGTTCCCACAGAGTGGTGCCGGCGATGATGTCGAACGCCTTGGGTTTGCTGACCAGTTCCTTGTCCCATTGTTTCAGTTTCACCGTGGCGGTCACCAGGTACCGGCCGGGCCGGATCAGCGCGAAGTAAGGCGCCACATCAATGCGGCGGGTGGCCACGGTGGAGGACTCCACGTCAAACTCTCCCTGCACCGGGACGTCGCCGGTCATCGGCACGATATCGTTGTCCCGGCCGTCGATGGTAAAATGCAACCAGTCCGTGCCCGTGCCGAGGTGAAGCGTCTGGCCGGAAAAATTCGTGAGGCGCACGCCGACCTCGAGCGTTTCGCCCGGAAGAAACTGTTCCTGGTCGAGTGTCAGTTCCACGTTCACCTGCGCCGAAATTGCCGGCGCCAACGCAAAACACCACCCGACAATGGGCAGAAAGAATTTCATTCGGGCAATGTAGGCGAGCGGAACTGACAGGCAAGCCGCAAATCGACCAGGACGACAGCAAACGAGCCGGGTGGAATGGTAAATTGTGAGTGATCTGTCACCGCCTAGTCGGACGCCCCGGCGCCAAGGCTTATTCAAGCCGGAATGCGCCGGAGAAACCGTTATGCCCGCTCATCCGAAGCGGGGAACAGGCGTCTCGGTCCGCGACTTCAACTCCGCCAGGCGGCGGCGCACTTCCGCGCGCACGACCGACGGAGAAAGGCCGCGCAAACATTCGAACGGCTTCTCGTAGGCGCAGGTGTCTTTCAGACACGGCACGCACGCCAGCGAACTCAACCGGACCACCCGATCGATCTGCCCGTAAGGGCCGGTGTAACGCGGCTCCGTGGGACCGAACAGGGCCACGACCGGTTTGCCCAGCGCCGCCGCGACATGCATCGGCCCGGTGTCGTTGGTCACCATCAATTCACTCAGCCGGATCCATTCGATCATCTCCGGCAGCGAGGTTCGTCCGGTCAAGTCCAGGCACCGGTTCGGATCCGTACGCGCGACCCGTTCGCCCAAAGCGGCGTCGCCCGGGTCGCCCAGAATCGCAAAATTCAAATCATCGCAATCGCCTGCCAGGCACCGCACCAGTTCGGCAAAATACTCCACCGGCCAGCGTTTGTTGCTCCAGCGCGCCCCCGGCTGCAGCACCAGCCAGCGGGCGGAATCCGCCCGCCATTTCTCCTTCACCGCGGCCGCTACGTCCTCGCGCACGGGCAGCCAGGTGAAATTTCCATCCACCGGCACGCCCAACCGTCGCAGCACCTCCAGATACCAATCGACTGCGTGCGCATAAGACCCCGGGCGCGGCACCGCGACATCATAAAATCCGCGCGCCCCTTCCCGGGCGTCGTCCAGACCAATGGTCAGATCGCCATTGGCCAGCCAGGCGAACAACCCGCTGCGCGCCAGGCTCTGCAAATCGATGACCCAATCGAACTTCAGCGCGCGCATCTGCCGGAGGCTGGCCAGCGTTTCATTCCAATGAAGCGGCGAAGACCAACGGCGCCGTTCGAAGAGAAAGAGGGCGCGCAGGTCCGGATCGCCCTCCAGCAACGACCGCATCGCCGAGTCAATCCACCAATAGATTTCACTCTGCGGAAGATGCCGCTTGAGCAGGCGTAACACCGGCAATGCCTGAACGACATCGCCCAACGAACTCGGTTTGAGAATGAGGACTCTCAAGAAGGTGATGTGTAATGCGTAATGCGTAAACCGTGACCGGACCTGGCGCACGCAAATAGCAATCACGCATTATGGATTACGCATTACGACCCCGCATCACTTGCCCAGCGCCAGTCGTTCAGCCAGGCGCGGAGGCAGGCCGGCGGCCATGATCTTCGCTTGCGCGGCCGGAATGTCGTAATCCAGACGTCGCAACTCGACCGACCCTTCGTCCATGTCGTAGATGGCGTAGGCCGCCTTCGGGTTGCCGTCGCGCGGTTGGCCGACGCTGCCGACATTGATGAAATATTTCCGGCCCGGTTCGATTTTGAATTTGGAGTAGGTGCCGCCGCGCACGACGCTGTCGCGGATGAACGCCACCGGGACATGGGTGTGGCCGAAAAAACAGGCGGCGGTATTCTGGTAGGTGAAGCTGGCGGCGGCGGCCAGCCGATCAAACACGTAACCCCACCGTTGCGGGCCGTCGAGCGTCGCGTGCACGATCTGAAAACTGGCGACCAGCCGGATGTACTTGAGTTCCCTGAGCCATTGCCGGTCTTCCTCGGTCAATTGCTGCCGCGTCCATTGAATCGCTTCGGCCGCGTGCGGATTGAACCCTTCGAGGTTCGTCTCGCTCGAACAATACTCGTCGTGGTTCCCCTTCACGCACGGCATGGCCATGTCGCGGATGATATCGAGGCATTCTTTCGGGTTGGCGTTGTAACCCACCACGTCCCCCAGGCAGACGTAATGCGTGCATTTTTGGGTTTTGCTGTCTTCCAAAACCGTTTGCAACGCCTCCAGATTGGAGTGGATATCGGCAATGATGGCGTATTTCATTTCCAAAACGACTTCAACTCACTATTTCAAACCCGCGCAACCCACCCGTGGCGTCGCTCCAGCTCACGTCTTCGTTGCGAATGCAGCGTCCCACTTCGCAGTCCTGGATCGCCCGCCGGAACGCCCCCAGTTCTTCTTTCGTTCCTTCAGCCACCAGTTCCACCCGGCCGTCAGCCAAATTTCGAATGCTTCCCGTCACTTCAAATCCTGCCGCCAGCGTCCTGACCGTGTAGCGGAACCCGACGCCTTGCACCCGTCCCGAATAAAAAATGTGCAGACGCGAGCGATTCATGACAGGCAATCAGATAACCTGCGCGAGCTTAAGCGGTAAACCCGGCTTTGTCCCCGGCCGTTTGCTCGCCGGAATCAAGCCACAACCAGAACCTGAAGCGCAACGATTTTGTTCTACAAGGCTACCCATGAACCGTCCTTTCGTCCTCGTCCTCGATCGGATGGCATGGCTTCGAGGACGAACTGGTTCATGGCCCCAATGCATGCAAAAAAACGAAAGGAACCTTCCATGAAACGCGCCCCGATCCCGTGCGAAACTTTTCCGTATGTGCGTAAAAATTCCGCAAGCAAGCCGCCCGGAATCACAAGCAAAGGTGCCTGAAGCCGGCGCTCCGGCAACGCCGCACCTGCCTTCATCCGTTCACCGGTCCTTGCGTTGCTGCGCGCGGCGCTTGGCCTCCAGCAACCGGCTGGCCGTGCTGGCCGGCTCCTCTTCGGGCCCGGCCGACGCGGTAGTTTCAGCGGCTGAAAGGGCATCGGGCCGCGCCGGCGCCGCTTCCTTTGCCACCGGCATCAGGATGACCGGTTTCTGCGGAGTGAACAATTCCGGACGGGGCTGGACCGCGGGCGCGGTTTGTTTGGCGCGGACCTGGTCGCGGCGCGCCAACAAGGCGGCCAGCGACTCGTCGGCCTCCGGCGGACGCGGCGCGCCGCGCCAGAAAAAGAGCCAGCGCCGGAGCGTCTGCGTCGCGCGCAGCCACTCCGCCCGGTCAATCTGGATGCGGCGCACGCCGACATCGAGCGGGAACAAAACGATGGCCAGTTTGAGCAGCCACTCCCACAGATCGCGCGGCTGGAAAGTCCTGACGCGGTCGTGGAGGAACGGGTTGTCCGCGGGGGCGCCCGGCCCGAGCGCCTTGCCGCCGCCCGCCTCGGCCAGACGACGCAGCAGATTATTGTTCGGTTCCGTCGCGCTGAATTCCGGTGAATAATTCACGCTCGCGCCGAGCGGTTGGGTGCCGCGCACTTCGCCATTTTCGAGATTCATCAGGTTCAACATGTACGCCCCCACGTCTTTTGTCGGGAACCGCGCTTCGTAATGGCCCGGCCCGTTTTGCTCCAGGCGGACGGTCTGTTTTTCACCTTTCGGGCTGACCACCACGCTCTGCAAATTGAGGAAGTTCCGGTAATTCCCTTTCTCATCGAGCGCCTCGACGCTGATGACGGCCTCGCCTTTGTCCACTGTCACGTCCGTCGTGAAATCCGCATTGTCCAGGCGGCGCAGGCTCCACTTGGCGATCTGCGACCAGAACTGGCGGTACTTCGGCCAACCGAGCCAGTCCTGCGCCCATTTTGCCTTGGCATCGGAGGTGAACGCTACCGCGCGTCCGAGGCCGAACTGCCAGTGCGCCAGCAGCGGATCGCCCTTGTCGGTCAACAGCGGCGTTTCCGCGCGCGGTTTCTGGCTGGTTGCCACGTAGCCGCGCAGTTGGGGATATTCGGCGGCGCCAATGCCGCGAATCAATTCGCTGGAGGAGACCTGCTGCGGTTTGAACGGCTCCTCGTAGATCGCCGATTTCAAGATGACCGCCGCTTCCTTGATGAAAATCTGGGGCAACTGGTCGGGCGATCGGACATCATAGAAACGTCCATTCCCCTGAGTGGCGATGGAAATCATCGTCTCCGGCCCGGCATGACCGGCGATCAGCACGGTGCTCACGGTGATGCGATCGCCCACGATGGCCTGCATCAATTGCGCGGTGGGGGCGGCCGGATCGCCGTCGCTGAAGACGATGATGTGCTTGAGACTGGCGGTGGATTTCTTGAGCGCCTCGTGCGCCAGGCTCATGATGTTTTGAAAGCTGCCCAGGTCCCCCTGGTTCATCCCGGCAATCGAGCGGCGCATCGCCTTTTTGTCGCCCACTTTGGCCAGCGGAAACAACCAGTGCTCGGTGCCGTCCCAGAGCAACACGCCCATTTCATCCTGCGGCCCGAGCGCCTCGAGCACGCCGATGGCGCAGTCGCGCGCGATCTGGTTGCCGTTCATAAACTCCATCCCGTGCATGATCAGCACCACCGCCCCGGGCGGCAGGACCTTTTTGCTGCTCAATTCCATATCGACCGGCAGTGTTTCCTCCAGCGGCGTCCCCCGATAACTGCCCGCCGCGTAGGTCTGGTCGCCGCCGACGCAGACCAGGCCGACGCCAAAGTCGCGCACCGCGCTTTCGAGCAATTTCATCAACGTGTCGCCCAGATCGCCCGCGGCGATGTTGCTGAGAAAAATGCCGTCGTAACTCTGCATCTCGGCCAGCGTGCCCGGGAATTTGGTGATGTCGGCCACATTCACCTTGAGGTTCGCCGACTGCAACGCGGCCACCAGCGGGGCATCCTTGTCCGGTTCGGCGGAAACGAGCAGGATGCGCGGGTCGCCGCGCACGGTCGTGAAGTTGATGGCCCGGTTGTTCTGCGGCACGGAATCGTCCGGCGCTTCGATCTGGACTTCGTAGCTGTAGAAACCGGGTTCGGTCAGCGTCTGCGGGAAGGTGAACAGATTCTTGCCGGCCTCCAACTGGACTTTCTGGTCGCCGAGCAAATGGTCGTTTCGGAACAGCCGGACGGTCGCCGGCCGCGCCTGGTCGGCCTGGGCGAAGATTTTGACTTCGATCGTCTGTCCGTTTTTGACGTTGCCCGGCAGCGACAGCTTCTGCACCGAAACATCGCCGCCGCGGGACACGCCGAGCGGAACCACGTCCACCGTCACTCCCAGGGGCTTCGCCGCGACCACCGCGGCAAAGGCGTCGCCGATGTTTTCATTGCCATCCGACAGCAGCACCAGGCGTTTTTGCCCGCTTTCCGGAAACGCGGCTGTGCCCAGGCGAATCGCCGATGCGACGTCCGTCCGCTCACTGCCGACGACGGCCTGGATCTTCTGGTCGCCGACTTTTTCGTTGGGCGACGTGTCAATGGCCGCGTCGGTTCCGAAGACGAGCACGCCGGCTTTGTCCATCGTTTTTTTCAAGCCCGACGCCCGCGATACGTAGAGCCGCGCCGCTTCCTGTTGTTCCGGAGGAATACTGTCCGACCGGTCGAGCAGGAAAAAGACGTTCATGCCCTCCTGCGGGTGTTTCCATTGCAGACCGGCAATTGCCAGGACCAGCGCCAGCACAATCACGAGCCGCAGGCCGCAGGCCGTCCACCGTCGGCCCGCGCCGATGTGCACGTCCGACTTCAACGTCAGCCAAAGCGTCCACGGCACGGCCACGAACAACAGCAGCAGCCAGGCGGGATTGGTGAATTGAAAGTTCATTCTGGCCGGTTCGTTGTCAGTTGTTCGTTGTCAGTTGTTCGTTGTCAGTTGTCAGTTGTCAGTTGTCCGTGGTTCGTTGTCGTCGTGTGCAAACGCAGTTCGTCGTCTGTCACTACTGGCTACCGGCCACTGACCACGGACCACGGACCAAGGACCACGGACCACGGACAATCGACCTCAACCGACTTACGCTGCGCATGCGCGCCGCCGCGTCGAATGAACTTCTGCACCCGATGATTCATCGCGTCGGCCACATAAAGATTACCCTTTGAATCCAGCGCGACACCCCAGGGATTGCTGAATTGCCCGGGCGCGGCGCCCGGCCCGCCGAGGATTTCAGCCGGCTGACGGTTGCGATCGAAAATCTGGATGCGGCTGTTTCCGAACTCGCAGACGAACTGCAGCCCCTGCGCGTCCACCGTTACGTCGTAGGGATAGCTCATTTCCCCGAGGCCCGTTCCGGGCCGGCCATACGCGGCCACAAACTTTCCGTCCGGCGAAAAGATTTCAATGCGATGATTGCACGAGTCGGCGACGTAAAGCCGGTCCTGTGCGTCGATGCCCAAGCCTTCGGCGCGATTGAATTCGCCGTCGCCGTCCCCGCCCTTGCCCAGGAGCCGGATCCACTGCTTGCCCTCGGCGGTAAACTGTTGCACGCGCTCGGTCAGACCGTATTCACTCACGAAAATGTTCCCGCGCGAGTTCACAACGACCGAACGGGGAAAGGCCAGCTCGCCCGCGTTGGTGCCGTGCGCGCCCCATTGCGCGACCCGTTTGCCGTCCGGCGCAAAATGGTTCACGCGCGAGTAGTGCGGTTCGAGCACGACAATGTTTCCCTTTTCATCGCGGCACATTCCCTTCGGTTTGCCCTTGTCCGTCTGCGGCATCTGCCAGAAGCTCAGAAAATCTCCGTCCGGGGAAAATTTCTGCACGCGCCCGGTCATATCGACGACGTAAAGGTTGTCCCCGGCATCCACCGCGACCGAGCGCGGCTTGTTGAACTCGCCCAGTCCCGCGCCGCGCGTGCCGATGACCTTTACGCGGCTGAAGAATTTGCTTTCGACCGGCGCCTCGTTGGATGAAGTGGCCGGAGAACAGCCGGCGAGCATCCAAAGCAGCGCTGCCAATCCGACCGGCGGCAGGAGGGGAATACGCCGGGTCCCGTTACCGCCCGTGTCCGCCAGGGCGTCGGTGCTGCTCTTTCGCCTGGTCCAGGCGCCGACCGCGACAAACACGATCAGGGGCGCGAGCGCGAGCATCAACAGGACGAGGCACAGCGCGTTGACCTGGGCGTTGTGGCCGTAGTGCAAAAAGTTGAACACGCGGATTGACAGTGTTTCCGCACCCGGCGGCATGATGAGAATCAGCGTCTCGGCGTCCCAAAGGCAAAAAAGGTAGGTCAGATACCACGCGGCGGCGGCCGGCAGCGCGACCTGGGGCCAATGAACATCCCGGAGCAATTGCCAGCGCGACGCCCCTTCGAGTCGCGCGGCGTCGCTTAAGTCGCCATCAACGGACCGCAACGCCTGCGCCACCGTATTCCAGCCCACCGCCAGGTAACGGGCCGTCCATGCCACAAATACGATGCCGGCGCTTCTGTACAATGAAGACAACGCGCCACGATTGAAAAGGAAGATCAAAACGATGCCCAGCAACACACCCGGGACCAAAAAGGGCAGCCAGGTGAGCCCGCCGATCGGCCAGCGCCAGGTGACCAGCGCGATCCCGACAACCAGCGCCGCCGATACCGTCGAGAAAACCAGCGAGTCAACGATGGCACCCTGGCCGGCCTTAAACGCCGGAATAAATTCCAGCCAGGTTCGTTTGTTCGCGCACAAATCGACCAGCGGCAGCCCTGCCGACAGGCCCATCACCCCGAGAGCAACCAGAGCGCTGAGCGAAAACCAACCCACGCCAAGTTGTCGTCGAAAAACTCCGGCTGAAACTTTTCCCTCGAGGCGCGGCCAGGCAATCCCACGATGCCGCAGCCAGAACAACAGCAGCAGCGGCGCCAGCACCAGCGGCCAACTCCTTGCCAGGGCCGCGCCGATTTTCAAGTTCGTGTTGAATGCCAGCCAGACTTCGACCGGAAAAACTTTCACCTGCAGAATCGCCGGCACGGCAAAATTGTTCAGCGCGAGCACGAACGTGACGACCGCCGACTGCGCCAGCGCGTTGCCTGCAAGCGGCGCGAGCAGCCAGCGCATCAGCGGCCACCCGGCCAGGGCCGGTTCGTTTTCCAGTTGGTTCGGTTGCAGCCGATGCCATGCGCTCAGAATCAACAGAAGCGAAATCGGCCAGAGCATCAGCGAGAGAATCCACACGGCGCCGCCGAGTGAATAGATGTCGAAGGGGAGCCAACGGCGCCAGACGCCGGTCAAACCGAGCAAGTGCAGCCAGCAACCCGTGACCAGAAACGGGGGCAACGCCAGCGCCAGCACGGCCAGGCCAACCAGCCACCGGCGCCGGCGCCACTCCAATCCGGCCAGAAAAAGCGCCGCGAAAAAGCCCATTGCCACGGCCAGCAGCGTGGCCGACGCACTCACGAGCAGACTGTTTCCCAGTAGCGTCCAGTTCATGTTTTCCGTGTGGCGGCGCCCGGCGGAGCGCCGCTGATTTTCGTCATGCCGACAATTTCCGTCCAGCGTGCGCCTCGCGTTACGCGGCGCGAGCGGCACCGCAACGAATGCGGCGGATTCCCATCCGCCGCCACGCCGGTTCCCCGTTCATCGCAGGAAAATTTCTTTCAACGATTCTGTGCCCGCATCGAGGTCCGCCAGGAGTTTGCTCCAGTCCGGTTTCAAAGTTGCGACCGTTGCGCGCTGAGCGGACTCCGCTTCGAAGGCCTGGGCCGCGACCAGCTTCTTTTCCACGTCCGATCGTTGCAGATAAGCATACACACACTCCGCCGCCTGCCCATGCGGCGCGCCTCGCACGAGGGCGAGGGTGTTCGGGATCAGCAGCGATTCATCCGTCAGCGGCAACGGGGCGATCGGCGCGCCTTCGCGCTGTTCGGCCGCGATGTCGTCGGAATCCGTCAGGCCAATCCAGGCTTCGCCGTTCGCGACCAGTTTCACGGCGACGGAATTGCCATCGACCAGAAGGGGTTTGTTGGCGGCGAACGCCCGGCACCAGCCGCGCCAGCGTTCGTCTCCCCAGAATTGTCGCAGGGCCAGAAAATGCGTCGCGGTCGTGCCGAACAAGGGATAGGCCAGCGCCACCTTGCCGCGCCAGGCTGCGTTCGTGAGTTCCGACAATGACTGCGGCGCGGATGCCAGCGAAAGCTTGTTGGTGTTTACCGCGATCCGCCGGCTGCGATAACCGACCGCCGCCCATTTCTCAATGACGCCTTTGGCGGCGAGTTGGCGCGTGCGCAGTTCCTCGTTGTTCCAGAAAACGTCACACTGCGGGCGGTGATTTTCGGCGAGCAACCGATTGACCAATCCGACCGTTTTTACCGCTTCGCTGTCATAAACGGCGCGGACCTTGACGCCGGTTTCCCGCTCGAACTCCTTCAGGATCGGTTCGGCGTACACCTGGTCCTGGGAGGTGTAAACGACGACCGAACGCGCCTCGTCACGGGTGCATCCCGATCCCAGTCCGGCAAAGAGGATAAAACCTAGAAGAGGGAGGGTGCGAGCAATTTTCGAGCGCATGATCGAAAGTTCATCCTGTGCCACGCCTGGCCTTTCCTCCATTCTCAATCTTCCATCTTCCATCCTCGCCTCGCCACCGTTCACGCCGTCCTCCGATGGTAATACCACCACTCGAACAGCAGCACGGCCAGGCCGAGCGCGGCGATCCAACGCCAGATTTCCAGATTCGCGCAGCGCGTCGTGGTGGCGGTCACGTTGCCGAATTTGCCGAAATTCAATTCCGCGCGCGGACGGGTGTCGCTCTCCGCCGGGTCCAGCAAATCCACGCAAAACACCGTCTCATTCGTTCCCAGGGCGAGGTGATAGACGCCTTGCCTGGCCGTATCACCGAACACCAGTTCCGGCGCGGTCGGATCGACGGCGAACGCGCGTTTGCCGCCGTCGGGAGACGTCACCGCCGCCGACTTTACCGGTTCGTTGAGCGCCAGACGAAACGGTTCGCCCGCCTTGACGAGAAGCTGGCCGGCCTGGATCGACGCCGGGTTCAGCCAATCAACGGCGTTGGCGATGAAGATGGGAAACGAGACGCGCAGCGGCCAACTGCTCTCCAGCGTGTCGAACGCCAGCCAGGCGATGCGTTGCCGGGCGAGTTCGCCGGCGAGGATAAGCGGTGTCTGCGGCGAATCGGCCACGGCCACGGCCCACGTCGGGGTCCGGACCGCCAGCGCCTTGGCCACCGCGACATTGTCGAAGCTGACAAACCGCATCAACGGATGCGTGCTCTTCCAATCGACAATCGCCGGTCCGTCAACGCTGCCGACGTTGGCAAACCAGTTTGTGTTCATGGTGTGAATCGCCAGCAGGTTTTGCCTCGGCCAGACCGTCGGCGTCACATCGTCAAGCACGACCAGGTCGGCGTTCGGCCTGGGGTCGGTCACGTCCGCGGCGACGGTCAATTCGACCTTGCCGGCGGCCTTGAGCGCTTTTTCGAGAAACTTGTTGCCGCGCGAGACGAGCAGGACCTTTACCGGCTGCGGCAGGAGACTCACGATGGAAGCCTGGTTGTCCGCCGCCAGATCGTCCTTCGCGTTGAGACGAACGCTGAACACGCCGTCCCGCGGCTGCGCGGCGAGAAAAACCACCGGCGTGGTGTTTGTTGGGGGCAGGGTCAGCGGTTTGGCTTCCAGCAACTGGTCGTCGAACCGCAGTTCGATTTCGGTTTTCTGTTCCTCCGGCGAATAATTCACCACGCTGGTGAATATCGCGCGCTGACGGGGGTCTTCCGGGTTCGGTCGCACGTCGAGCGAGACAATGCCGAGGTTGTCCGCGCGCCGGCCGGCCAGGTGGTAAACCAGCGGCAGGCCCTTGTTCTCGATCTCGCTCAGGCCCGGCGCCGCGCCGTCGCTGAACAGATGCACTTCCGCGCCGGTCTTGTCGCGCGTCAGGGACTCGGCCATTTTCAGCGCTTCCACGAGGCGCGTCGGCGAGTCGGTCACCTGGCAGGTCTCGAGGGCGCGGCGCAGCCGCGATTTCTCGCTCGTCTCGGATTGCTTGACTTCGGTGACCGCGGCGGCGAGCAGCACCACCATGCGGTCGGTGTCGCGCAGGCCGTTCACCAGCTTGAGCGCCTCGGCGCGCGCTTTCTCGAACCGCGACGGCGTTTCGTCTGTGGATTGCATCGAAGCCGAAGCGTCGAGAATGACGACCTGGAGATTGCCGCCGGCGAGTTTGCCGGAGAAATAAGGTCGGGCGAGGGCGAAAATCGCGAGCGCGAGCATCAGCAGTTGCAGGATCAACAGCCAGTTGCGGCGGAGCCGTTGGAAGGGGGCGCTGGCCTGGGTTTCCGCCAGGAATTTCTGCCAGAGCAAGGTGCTGGAAACGAGGCGCACCACGCGCTTGCGTTTGAGCAGATAGAACAGGACCACCACCGGAATCGCGGCGGCAAACCAAAAAGCCATGGGAGCGAGGAAAC
>DASPXS010000153.1:0-6027 GCA_035637175.1 Haliangiales bacterium
GCAAAGCCTGCCTGAAGAGAACCTCGACAGAGCCGTCCGCGAAGGCAGTTTGCCCGCGCGGGGGTGAAGGCGAGCGTTACATCTGCCAGGCTCTCGCAACCGATTGTAAGGATACCCTTTCAGCCTCGACCAATCCGGAGCTATGCACGACCATTACGACGTCATTATCATTGGCACCGGGGCCGGCGGCGGCACCCTGCTGAATCGGCTTGCGCCCAGCGGCAAGCGCATCCTTGTGCTCGAGCGCGGCCCGTTCCTGCCGCGCGAGAAGGAGAATTGGGATACGAAAATTGCGTTCAACACGACGCGCTATTTCGGCCCGGAAGTCTGGTATGACAAGAACGGCGGCGAGGTGCGCGCGGGCATGTGCTATCACGTGGGCGGGAACACGAAGCTGTACGGCGCGGCATTGTTCCGACTGCGCGAGAAGGATTTTGAAAAGGTGCAGCACGTTGGCGGCATTTCGCCGGAGTGGCCCCTGAAATATCGCGACTTCGAGCCTTACTACACCGAGGCGGAGAAACTCTATCACGTTCATGGCAAGAGCGGTCTCGACCCGACGGAACCGCCCCGCAGCGGTGAGTTCCCCTATCCGGCGATGAGCCACGAGCCGCGCATCCAGGAAGTGGCCGGGAACCTGGCCGCTCGCGGCCTCAAACCGTGCTACACGCCGCTCGGCATCCGTATCAATGAAGCGCAGAAATACCTCAGCCAATGCATTCGCTGCTCGACGTGCGACGGCTATCCTTGTCTGGTGCAAGCCAAGTCCGACGCCGAGGTTAGCGGTGTGCGCCCGGTGATGGGCCTGGAAAACGTCACACTGCTCACCGAAACGAAAGTCGAGCGGTTGCTCACGAGCCCCTCCGGCCGCGAAATCACGGGCGTAGAAGCCATCGTGGACGGCGACCCGGTGACGTTCACCGCCGATGTCGTGGTCGTGTCGTGCGGCTCCATCAACTCCGCCGCGCTGTTGCTCAAGTCGGCCAACGATCGGCATCCGAATGGGCTGGCCAACCGTTCCGGCATGGTGGGTCGCAACCTGATGAAACACATTCTCGGTTCGCTCATTGGCGTCTCATCGTTCAAGGCGAACCCGACGAAATTTCAAAAGACACTTTCCCTTTTCGACTTTTACTGGGGCGACGCGGATTTTCCCTATCCGATGGGTCAGGTGCAAATGCTGGGCAAAGTGAGCAAAGCAGAGTTGGAAGGCTCGGAGTCCGTCTATGCGCCGCTCGACATCGAGTTCGTCGCCAGGCACTCGCTCGACTGGTGGCTCACCAGCGAAGATCTGCCCGACCCGAACAATCGCATCACGCTCAACCGCGACGGCAAGATTGTCGTGGACTACACCGAGAACAACACCCCGGCGTTCGACCGCTTGATGGCGCGTTGGACCGACACGCTGAAGTCCATTGGCTGCGGCTGCCACATCCTGCCCAACGGAAAGTATTTCAACGCCGGCACGGTCACCACGTTCACCATGAAGCTCGGCATCAACGGCCTCGGCCACCAGGTCGGCACCTGCCGCTTCGGCGATGACCCGGCGACCAGCGTGCTCGACCTGAACTGCAAGGCCCACGACCTCGACAACCTCTACGTCGTGGACGGCAGTTTCATCGTTTCCAGCGCCGCGGTGAACCCCACGCTCACCATCGTCGCCAACGCCCTGCGCGTCGGCGACCACCTGGTCGAACGGCTGCGCTTCGAAGCCGAGGCGGAGCCTGAGGCTGCGTCAACAACGCAAGCTCCTTCCCGCGTTGAAATGGAGCTGGCGCGAGTGAATTAAATCTGGAGAAATCTTGCCTCACGCTATCCACGCTCCTTAATTACAACCGATGCAGAAACCGACAGAAAACGTTGTTATCATCACTGGAGCCGTCGGCAATCTGGGAACCGCCACCGCGCGGGCGTTTCAAGCTGCGGGCGACAAGACGGTGCTGGTGGACCGCTCGCCGGACAGGCTGCGTGAGGTTTTCGCCCCCGTCGCGGCGTCACCAAACCACTTGTTGGCTGGCGGAGTGGATCTCTCCACACCGGCGTCTCTGGTCAGGCTGGTCGAGGACACCCTCGCCCGCTTCGGCCGCATCGACGCGCTCGTGCACACCGTCGGCGCCTGGCGTGGCGGCAAACCGGTGCACGAGACGGACCTGGCGGATTGGGACTTCTTGTTCAACGTCAATCTCCGCACGACGTTGCTTTGCTGCCGCGCCGTCATTCCGCAAATGCTCAAGCAGGGCCGCGGAAAAATTATCACCGTGGCGAGTCGCGACGGCCTGGCGGGCAGCGCGGGCTATGCGGCCTACAGCGCGTCGAAGAGCGCGGTTCTTCGCCTGACCGAAACCCTGGCCGACGAGGTGAAGGCATCCAACATCAACGTCAATTGCATCATGCCCGGCACCATCGACACGCCGCAAAATCGCGCCGCCAGTCCGGGCGCGGATGTTTCGAAGTGGGTGGAACCTGCCGCCATCGCTGACGTGATCCTTTTCCTGGCCTCGCACGCCTCGCGCGCCATCAACGGCGCCGCCGTGCCGGTGTTCGGCAAGGGTTGATTTTGGGCGGACCGTCCCGGCAGAGGCGGCGCGCGGGGCAGTGGCGCGGGCGTCAGGCTGCAGGGCCGCAAGGGTTGCGACAGCCTGTAAGGTTCGGCCGACTGCGCCGACCAACCAAAGCATGAGGCACGAGTCTGTAGAGTTCTTGTCCCCGTGGGGTTGTTCGCTCCGCGGATTTTTCAACCCGTGAACCATCCAATGGAATATCTTCATCACGCCACTTTCGGCATCAGCCTGCTGGGTGTGCTCGTGATTATCTTTGGTGTGATGTGCGGCGTTGCGCGGTTCCTGCGCTCCGAGATTTCCTCGGTGCGCGGCATGAATGTCGAAGGCGAGCGTCGCAAGCTGCGCCAGGTGCTCGGCTACTACCTGTTGCTCGGCCTCGAATTCCTCATCGCCGCCGACATCATCGACACGCTGATGAAACCGACCACGCAAGACCTCGTCATTCTCGGCGCGATTGTCGCCATCCGCACGGTCATCAGCTATTCGCTCAACTCGGAGCTGGCGCACGGGATGGAGGAACCGGCTCACAAAACGGCGCCGTTATGATTGCTGCAATTCTCCTCATCGCTGCAGGGATTTACCTGCTGTGTGGTTTGGTCTTTGCCATCCCGTTCGTTCTGGTCGGCGTGAAGAAGATTGACCCGCACGCGGTCCACGGGAGCCGGGGTTTTCGGGTGTTGATCATCCCGGGAACAGCTTTCTTATGGCCGCTGCTGGCGCGGCGCTGGATGAAAGGCTTGCACGAGCCGCCGGAAGAAAGCAATCCACACCGTTGCGCCGCGCGAAGCTTCGGCAGCAGCCGACGTGAGGCGGCTCGTGCTTCCAAATCCGAAATCCGAAATCCGAAATCCGAAGTTGAACCGAGCCACGTTACTTCCGCTGCCACGGTTGCGGAGAAAGGAGCCGCGCCATGATTCGCCCGCTTCGCAAACGGCATCGCGCCATGATCGGCGTGCTGGGCGTGGTTTTGCCCGTCGCGTTCGTCGCGGGGATCGCAGCGCGCAAACCCCTGCCGACCATGGCGACGCTGCCTTCGGCAGTGGTCGGTGACCAGCCGCGCTTTGAGTCCCTTGTCTGGGAGCGGGACGAGTTGTGGACTCAGCGACCGATTCGCACCCGCCTGGTCATCGACCAAATGAATCGTCAGGCTGTCGAACTCTCCGCAGCAAAAGACATCGCGCGGCCGGATTTGATTGTCTATTGGGCGCCGGGGGACCCGAAACTCAGCGAAAAGCTGCCGGATGACGCGGTTCTGCTCGGTGCGTACGGGAATAACAGCGCGTTACCGTTGCCCGCCGAAGCCGGAAAACGAAACGGTGTGCTGGTCCTTTACAGCCTGGCGGACCACGAGATTGTGGCGGCGTCGAAATCTTTTGACACCACCAATCGGCGCCAATGAACGCGGATCCCCCAACCAGGCGAGTCAGCGCGCGGAAACCATCCGCGTCAACAAGCGAAGATTAGTGGTTCAAATCTATGGGCCTCGAATACAGCGCAGTCCAATGGAACCGGCAGAAGCGGATTTATGACCTCGCGCTCGCCGGTGGCGTGGGCGTGTTTCTCGTCATCTTTGGTGTACTCAGCAAGGCTCTCTTCCCGTTCATCACGGACGAAATTATGTTGATCCGCGCGTTCGGCGCGGCGGCGTTTCTTCTCCTGCACGTGATTCTTTGCATCGGGCCGCTCTGCCGGCTGAACCCGAAGTTCCTTCCGCTTTTGTACAACCGCCGTCACGCGGGTGTCACGATGTGTCTTCTGGGCCTGATTCACGCGACGTTCGTAGTCGTCACCTACCATGCGGGTGGCGACACCCATCCTGTCTTGAGCATCTTCAAAGGAAGCCCGCTGACCGGCTCGATCGCCCGCGTGCCGTTCCAGCCTTTCGGTTTTTTCGCGCTGGTGATCCTCGTGTTGATGGCGGCGACCAGCCACGATTTCTGGCTGGCCAACCTCACCGCGCCCGTCTGGAAAACGTTGCACATGCTCGTTTATGTCGCCTACGGACTGCTGGTGTTGCATGTCATCTTCGGTCTGCTGCAAGCCGAGATGAATCCGGTGTATCCGGTTGCCGTTGGAATCGGGATTTTCATTGTGCTCGGCCTTCACCTGGCCGCTGCATTCAAGGAAGCGCCCGCCGACCGCGAAATCGGCGGTAACAGTCGCCGTGAGGAGACTCGCTTCTCAAAATCCGAAATCCGAAATCCGAAGTCCGAAACGCGTCAGAGGCTCGTCGCCTCCGCTACGGATGGAGGATACGTCGATGCCTGTGCTGTCGTTGACATCCCCGAAAAGCGCGCCCGCATCGTCTGCCTCTCCGGCGAACGCGTCGCCGTCTTCAAATACGACGGCAAGGTCTCCGCCGTCTCGAACGTCTGCCAGCATCAGAACGGCCCGTTGGGTGAAGGCAAGGTTCTCGACGGTTGCATCACCTGTCCCTGGCATGGCTACCAATACCTGCCGGGAACCGGCGCCTCGCCGCCTCCGTTTGTCGAGAAGGTCCCAACGTTCAACGTACGCGTGAAGAACGGCCGCGTGCTGGTTCATCCCAAACCCAACCCGCCAGGTACCCGCGCGGAACCGGCGGCAATTGCACCCGATCCTCGCAGCAGCGGACGTGAGGCTCCGGATAAAGACGAAACCTGAATGACCAATACCGAATGAATACCGAAATCCTAATGCCAAATGAAACGCAGTGGCTCCTGATTCGCTCGTTCGGATTTCTTTCGTCACTTGCAATTCGTCATTCGGATTTCAGTTAGAGGCTCGTGACCTCGGCTCCCTCACAATTATGAACGACGAGTTTTATATCGGTTGGGAAGACAAAGCCCCGCCCGCCATCGGCTCACGGGTGCGTCGCGCTGTCGTGTTCCTGCTCGTCCTCGCCGTCGTCCTCGCCGCATTGCTCGCCGTCGCGCAGCGCACCATCGGCGTCAGCGTGTTTGAGTGGGGCAACGTAAAAAGCTTCTCCGGCATCCTCAAGAGCCAGCCGTATCCGCATCTCCTCGTGCCGCGTCCCCGAGCGAGCGGCGGCCAAACGGCTTTTTCCAGTTATTATCTGGTGAAGCCGTTCAAGTTCGGGCTGGACTTGGAAACTGCAAACCGTCTCGACGGCAAAACCGTGAGCTTGAAGGGAACGTTGATCTACCGCGGCAACCAAACGATGATTGAAGTCGTCAATGGTACCCTCGGTGTTTCAGACGCCTCCTCACCCGCACTTCGGGCACTCTCTGCCCGATCGGGGGAGGAGAGGAATGGATTGAGGGGGTTGCCGGCCACAACAGTCAGTCTCGGCCAGCAAACCTTGATCGGTGAAATCGTGGACAGCAAATGTTATCTCGGTGTGATGAACCCGGGCCAACTCACCACGCACCGTGCCTGCGCCATCCGCTGCATCAGCGGCGGCATCCCTCCCGTGCTCCTCGTCCGCCAAACCAACGGTGCCCCACTCTACTTCCTGCTCGTCTCC
>DASPXS010000154.1:0-34651 GCA_035637175.1 Haliangiales bacterium
GACGTCGTCAATGACGCGCTTTGTCCCGCGCCCGGCCTGGGGGACGGCTCCATCAACATTGCCAAGTCGCACGCCAAAGCGCAGGCGAAAAAATACGCGATGCCGAACCAATACGAGAACGAACAGAACGTCCTGGCGCACCTGCGCACGACCGGCCCGGAAATCTGGCGGCAGACGGAAGGGAAAATCACGCATTTGTTTGTTTCGCTCGGCACGTGCGGCACCGTGAGCG
This sequence comes from Haliangiales bacterium, assembly GCA_035637175.1. Classification (GTDB taxonomy): domain Bacteria; phylum Verrucomicrobiota; class Verrucomicrobiia; order Limisphaerales; family AV2; genus AV2. The sequence goes on from DASPXS010000154.1 coordinate 233, forward strand.
GCACGAGCAAATTTTTGAAGGAGAAAAATCCCCAGGTCAAAGTCATCGCCGTTCAGCCGACCGAAGGCCACGACGTTCCCGGCTTGCGCAACGTCAGCCAGTTGGGCGTTTCCAGGCTCTTCGATTCGTCGCTGGTGGACGACATTCTGGAGGTCGAATTCAAACTCGCCTACGCGCGCGCGCTGGAGCTTTGCCAGACCGAGGGCCTGCTGGCCGGGCCGAGTTCCGGTTTGATTTACGAAGGCGCCCGCGAAATCATTCTGCGTGACAAAAAGGGTTTCGGCGTGATGATTTTCCCCGACAACATTTTCAAATACACCTCGAACATGATGAAACACGTCCCCGGTCTGGCGACCGGGAACGAAGCTTAGAAAGGTTACCTATGTCCAACTACGCGCATTCCGAAGTGCTGGTCTCGACCGATTGGGTCAAGGACAATGCCGACAAACCCGGCATCAAACTCGTCGAAATTGACGTGGACACCAAGGCCTATGACGCCGGCCACATTCCCGGCGCCGTCGGTTTCAACTGGCAGACGCAACTGCAGGACCAGGTTCGGCGCGACATCATCGGCAAAGAAGCCTTCGAAAACCTGATGGGCGGCGCCGGAATATCACCCAAAGACACCGTCGTTCTCTACGGCGACAACAACAACTGGTTCGCGGCTTATGGTTTCTGGCTTTTCAAAATTTACGGCCACAAGGACGTTCGCCTGATGAACGGCGGCCGCGTGAAATGGTTGAATGAAAAGGACAAGACCTTGACGACCGAGGCGCCGAAGATCACCCCCACCCAGTACAAAGGGACGGAGACGCACCTGGAACTGCGCGCGATGCTGCCCGAGGTGATGGACATCTCGAAAACCGGAAAAGCGAACCTCGTGGACGTCCGCAGTCCCGACGAGTTCACCGGCAAAGTCATCGCGCCTCCGGGCATGACCGAGACCGCGCAACGCGGCGGGCATATTCCCGGCGCGAAAAGCGTTCCCTGGAGCACCGCCGTGCAGCAGGATGGCACCTTCAAGCCGGCGGACGAACTGCAGACGATTTACCTGCAGCAGAAGGGCGTCGATCCCGGTAAACCGACCGTCGCCTACTGCCGCATCGGCGAGCGGTCCAGCCACACCTGGTTCGTCCTGAAAGACCTCCTCGGCCTCGAGAACGTGAAGAATTACGACGGGAGCTGGACCGAATACGGAAACGTCGTCGCCGCTCCCATCGAAAAGGGTTAACGGCCCGTGACTGATGACTGATCAGTAATCAGTGATCAGTGATCAGTGACGGGCTGTTAAGCCCTACGGTGATGCCACGCGATAAAACCGCCACGGATATTGCACGGCGGTTGTGTCGGTCAGAGACATATTCGGCTGCGTGTTGGTGAAGAGGATCAGGTCGCTCCAGGCGCCTTCGGTCAGGTTGGTGGAGACCTGAAGCCGGTAGCGCCCGCCCGGGACGCCGGCGACCACCAATTCGAAGCCGCCCGAACCCGCTCCGCCCGCGGTCAAGCCCGGCCGACTCGCAACGCCCGAGCTCAAGATCGTGCTCTGATCGCCCACCACCACAAACCCGCCCTCGCCGTAAGCCGCTCCCCGCAATGCCTGAACCGAGCCGGGTGTCCGGCTCACCCAGCTCAAGCCATCGGACGAGGTGAGAATGGTGGAGACACCCGTCGAAATCAGCGCGTGGCCGACGACAACGAATGTGCCGCCGCCATAAGTCACGCCGTAGAGAACATCCCCGGATTCAGACGGTGTATTCGCCCAGGTCATTCCGTCCTCGGACGTCAGAATAACCCCGGCATTTCCGGCAATGACAAACCGCCCGCTGCCGAAAGCGACGCCCATCAGCGTGCGCGTCGTGAGCGGCGGTCGCGCGGCCCAGAACTCGCCGTTGGTCGAAACCTGGATCGTGCCACGCGATCCCGCCGCGACGAACAGCCCGTCCCCATAAGCGACCGACGTCAGGCTGAAGGAAGTGCCGGAGTCCGACGGCGTCCAGACGCTCCCATCGGTCGAGGTCATCACGTTGGTGCCACCCACGGCCGCGAAAATGTCGTTGCCGAACGCGACCGCCGCCAACGGCGGAGTCGTCGTCGTGCTGCGCTCCAGCCACGTGACGGCGTCGGTGGAAGTCAGTATCATCCCGGCTTTTTGACCCGAGATCGCATTGGTGTACGACCCGACTGCCACAAAAACGCCAGCGCCGTGAGCAACCCCCGACAGGTTGGCCGCCAGCAGGTTCGCGGGCCTAGTCCAAGCAACGCCGTCGGACGAACTGACAATCGCCCCCGTGCCGGAAATCACATCGTGAAGTCCCACGGCCACAAACTTGCCATTGCCGAAGGCGACACCGTAATAGGCCTGGTCCAGAATTCCGGAAGTGCGGCTCACCCAATTCGTCGTGTCCGACGAAGTGAGGATGGCGCTGGTCGAGAACGCCGGCCCGGCCTGGAGACTGCCCACGGTCGCAAATATTCCGGCCCCGTAACTGACGCTCCACAATGTCACCCCGCCGCCGGGCAATTCACGGCTGAACCAGTTCGTCGCATCGGTGGAGCTCAGCACCACGTCCGAGCCGGTCGCCACGTATTGACCGGCGCCATAAGCGACGGCGTACAGCGCATTCGCCGTTCCCAGGGCCTGCATCGACCATGTAATGCCGTCCGGAGACGTCAGAACGGAATTGCCGCCCACCGCGACGAATCGACCCTCCCCGCCGGTGATGCCGTCGAGATCGATCGACGTGCCGGCCTCGGCGACGGACCAGGTGACAGCGTTGGTCGAACTAAGGATCAGCCCCGCCTCCCCGACCGCAACAAACGTCCCGCCTGCGTAGGTGACTGCGATCAACAAGCCGGCTGTCCCGGAATCCGCGGCCGTCCAGACGTTGCCGTCGCTCGAGATGAGAATGGTCGCATGACCGGCGAAGTCGATGTCACCTACTGCCACGAACTTCCCGGCGCCGTAAGTGACACCGTTCAACAACACGTCGGTGCCGGAATACACGTTGGTCCAATTCGACCCGTCGGAGGCGAGGATCAAGCCGTCGCTCCCGACGGCAACGAAGGTGCCCGCGCCGTAAGCTACACCGAACAGGGTGCCCGATGTTCCCGGATTTTGGCTCACCCAGTTTGTTCCGTCAATCGAACTGGCCACCGCGCCACCGAGGCCGACGGCCACGAAACGGTTATCGCCATGGGCAACGCCGAAGAGCCGACCGGCGGTGGGCAACGGATTCCTCCGGTCCCATTGGTCCAAGTCATCTCCCCGGATGTTCGTCGGGGAAACGTGGAGGAAGAAAACCGCGGCCAGAACGTTCGCCGCGGCCGCCGCGCGCGCGCAGTACGATTTCATATAGTCGCACTCCCATGAAAAGTTTGGTGACGGCCACGCAACCGCGGAAGCAGGAAAGCCATGGCGCGCGTTGACGATGAATCGCGCGGGCGTCTTTGCAAGCCGAAAGTTGGATCTTCAACGCATCCTGTTCGAGGCGCAAAAATCAATCGCGCTGGAATACCGCGGCCGTCCGCTTAAACAGCAGTTTCAGCCCGATTTTGTCTGTTACGAGAAAATCGTCATTGAAATCAAGGATTCTCCTCCCAAAATCCTCGCCCGACGCTAAAAGTCAGATGAGTTATGAAATATGCGGGTTAAGCTCGGCGGCGATGCAACGATCCCGTTCAACCCTGGCCCTCGGTCTCCTCCTGGCGCTGCAAACTCCCCTCGCCCGATCCGCCACCCTGGAACGCTGGCTCTATTGCTCCCAAAATCTTCTCGTCGATCAGAATGTCACTAACCTTGACGCGCTGTTCCGCCGGGCGGCCAGGGCCGGTTACACCCACGTTCTGCTGTCCGATTCCAAGTTCGCCCGGCTCGGCGACATGGACAGCCGCTACTTCCGCAACATCGACCGCCTGAAAACGCTGGCCGCCGAATTGCGCCTGGAAATCGTGCCGGCGGTGTTTCCCGTCGGTTATTCGAACGACCTGCTTTGGCACGACCCGAACCTCATCGAAGCATTGCCGGTCCGCGACGCGCTCTTCGTGGTGCGCGAAGGCGTCGCGCGATTCGAGCCCGACCCGCCACTCGGGTTGAAAGGCGGCGACTTTGCCGATCTGAAACAGTGGGACTGGAAGGATGCCGCCGTGCAGGCCGACAACGGCGCCGCGCTCATCCGCGATCCGAAAGGCCAGAACGCGCGGATCGCGCAAAAACTGAAGCTGACACCTTTCCGGCAGTATCATCTTTCGGTGCGCGTCCGCACCCAGGACTTCAAGGGCACGCCGGAAGTGAAGGTCTTGGCGGGCAACCAGGCGCTCAGCTACAATTTCCTGGGCGCCAAGCCGACCCAGAACTGGACCACCCATCACGTTGTCTTCAACTCGTTGACCAACACGGAGGCGAACCTTTACCTCGGTTGTTGGGGCGCAGGCACCGGGTCGCTCGGCTTCGATGACGCCAGCCTCGAGGAGGTCGGGCTGGTCAATCTCGTTCGCCGCGACGGCGCACCGCTCCGGGTGAAGACCGAGGGGGGCACGGCGCTCGTCGAAGGCCGCGACTTCCAAAAACTCGTCGATCCGCTCATGGGCACCCGGCCGTGGAGCGGTTCATACGATATTTATCACGAGCCGCCGACGATCAAAACGTCGCTGCCGAACGGCACACGCCTGCGGGTCTCGTATTACCACGCGGTGACGGTGTATGACGATCAAGCCATGATCTGCCCGTCGGAACCGAAGACCACCGAACTGCTCCGCGACCAGGCCCGGCGTCTGCACGCGGCCTGGGGCGCCAAAGGCTACTTCATGTCGCACGATGAAATCCGCGTGTTGAACTGGTGCGAGGCCTGCCAGCGCCGCCATCTGGACGCCGGCGCGCTCCTGGCGGATAACGTGAGAACCTGCCTGCAAATCCTGCGCGAAATCAATCCCGGCGGAAAAATCTACGTCTGGAGCGATATGTTTGATCCTCATCACAACGCGCACAAAGATTACTATCTCGTGCGCGGCGACCTGACCGGGGCTTGGGAGGCGCTCGACCCCGCGGTCGTCATCGTCAATTGGAATTTTGGCAAACGAAACGAGAGTTTGAAATGGTTCGCCAACCTTGGTCACGGCCAATTGATCGCCGGCTATTACGACGCTGGCCCGAACCAGATTCGTGATTGGCTCGATTCAGCCCGGGGCGTCCGCGGCGTCCTGGGCGTGATGTACACGACGTGGCAGCGTAAATACGATGACCTGGAGCCGTTCGCGAAAATGGTCGAAACGTCAGCCGGTCATCCGTGAATCAAAGGCGCAGTGGCACGGGCGTCTCGCCCGTGTGTTTCAGGGTGGGATACAATTAAAAGCTCACGGGCGGGGACGCCCGTGCCACTGCGATCGCCCGGACAAAGACCAAGCCGCGCCCAGGCGAGAAACCGTCTCGAATTTTCGATGGCGTAAAACTCCGGAAAGCGCATAGTTCGAGTTGCGAAGCCTATGCAAAAGCATCCTTGTGATCGTCGGTCCTTCCTTCGTCGCAGTGCGGCTATCGCGTTGGGCGCGCCGTTGGCTCTCAATCGGGCAGCCGATTTCCTCTTCGCCGCCGAAGCGCCATCATCAAAAGTGCCGGCGTCTTTGCGCGCCAATGCAAAGGTCGCCATCGTGGGCTGCCGTTCTTACGACATTCAAGAAGTTCGCGGCGCGCTCGATCAATCCTTTGACCTGCTCGGCGGCATCGGACCGCTGGTCAAAGGCAAGACCCTCACGATCAAGGTCAACCTCACCGGCACGAACTTCGCGCCGTTTCTTGACCGGCCCGTGGGCGAGACTTACATGACGCATCCTTCAACGGCGTCGGCGCTTTGCTCGGCTTTGGCCGCCGCAGGAGCCAAACGCATCCGCATTGTCGAATCGAACCAAAGCCGTTCCAGCATGGAAACCACCCTTGGTTTAGCGGGCTGGGATTTGAAGGCCCTGCAGGGACTGGGCGACGTGCAGTTTGAAAACACCCGCAACCTCGGCGGCGGCCAACGATACGCCCATCTCGACGTGCCTGGCGGTGGTTATCTCTTTTCCTCGTTCGCGTTCAACCATTGCTACGACGAAACCGACGTCATGATCTCCCTGGCGAAGCTAAAGAACCACCTCACCGCGGGGGTGACGCTTTCGATGAAAAACCTTTTCGGACTGACCCCGAACTCGCTTTACGGCGACCAGGCGGGCACGGAGGACGCCACCGCCGGTCGCGGCCCCCTCCACAATCGGCAGGGGTTCGAAAAGATCAAATTGCCCGGCTTGAAGGACGGAATTACCTCGAACGATCCGACTCATCGCGTGCCGCGCATCATCGCGGATATCTGCGCGGCGCGACCGATTCATCTGTCTGTCATTGACGGCATCACCTCGGTGAGCGGCGGGGAGGGGCCGTGGTGCCAGAATGCCGGCCCGATGAAAGTCACCACACCCGGTGTGCTCATCGTCGGGTTGAACCCGGTCTCAACGGACGCGGTTGGCACCGCAGTGATGGGATACGAGCAACCTCGGGCGGCGCGCGGCACAAAGCCTTTTGACTTCTGCGACAACCACATTCTGCTTGGCGAACAAGCGGGTCTGGGATCAGCCGACCTCGCACAAATCGATGTGCGGGGTCTTGGAATTGAAAAGGCACGCTACCCCTACGGCTAGACATCAATCACCGGACCCGGAGGTGTTTGCGTGGTCTGTTGCTTTTTGCGCAACGAAATCACCAGCGCGACGCACGCAGTCCACGTCGGCAACATATCGATACCCGGCAGAAACTCCAGGGCGAACGTGGGCAGGAGCAGCGGATGAAACCCAATCGCCCGCCAGGTAAGGAACATCGTTACGATGTCAATGATCTCATCGGGGGCTGCCCAGCCCAACGGTCCCAACATGATCTGGAGCGCATCCGCCGTGACCGCCGCGGCGTAAGCCATCCGAATCCGATTGCGCGTCAGGACGGGTGTTTGAAACATATCAACTTTATCGCCCTGAAGATGCTGACTGTCGAGTGCCGAAATTAACGGATTAATTGGTTGGCGAACGGGCAGGGAAAACGGGTACAATTTTTGTTATAGCTATAACGTATTTTGTACTCACGATGAACCAGTTCGTCCCCGTGCTCGTCGTCGTCCTCGAAGCCAAGCCATCCGATCGAGGACGCGGACAAAAGGGCGGGTGAGGGGGAGGTTCATGGGAAGTGAACGGCATGATCTCGAACTTCCCAAGTCGGTTTCGAAACCTGCTCGACAATTTCTTTCAACCGGCGGAGTGTGGCACGGTGGCGACGCTAAGGACCCGTTGGTTGCTGGCGAAAGGCCGTTGCCATCATGAAATGCAGAAAACGATGAAACTGAGAAAGGAAATTTATAATGAAAACTCGCACTCCCATTCCTGGCAGCGAAAAGAGAATGCTGCCCACCGCGAAGATCGTTGGCAAAGTCGATCCCAGGAAGCAGATTGAAATCACGGTCCTCGTGCGTCCCAGGTCCTCAAGGGATGGCGCCCAAAGAATGGACGCGATGGAGTTGAGCGCCCGTCTGCCCGGGGAACGCCGCTACCTAAGCCGCGAGGAGTTTGCCGCCACCCGCGGCGCCGACCCTGACGATCTGGCGAAGATCGACGCGTTCGCGCACGAACATCATTTGACCGTGGTGCGCGCCAGCATCCCCGAACGCACCGTCAAACTGACCGGCACCCTGGCCGACCTCATGTCCGCATTCCGTCCCCAACTGAAACGCTGCCGGATCGGCAAAAGGACCTTTCGCGGACGCACCGGCGCGTTGTCCGTCCCGAGGGAAATCGCCGATATTGTCCTGGGAGTTTTCGGCTTCGACAATCGGCCGGTTGCCCAGCCTCATTATCGTCGCCTCGATCGGATTGCCGGGGGTCGCAAACGGGCGGGCGCGCGAGCCACTCCCCGGAATGCGCCGGACGGCAGCTTCACACCGCTCGAAGTTGCAAAGTTGTACAACTTCCCCGCAGGCCTGGATGGCACGGACCAGTGCATCGCGCTTATCGAACTGAACGACTTCGACGAGCAAGGCAACATCACCGGCACCGGATTCAGCACGGCCGATCTCAAGGCGTATTTCAAAATGCTGAACGTTCCGATGCCGAAAGTCACGGCCATCGGAGTGGATGGGGGAGCGAACCGGCCCGGCCGCGACCCGGATGCGGACGGCGAAGTGATGCTGGACATCGAAGTGGCCGGCGCGGTCGCGCCTGGAGCCAGGATCGCCGTTTATTTTGCACCGAACACGGACCAGGGATTTCTGGACGCCGTCAACGCGGCCTTGCACGATACGGTGCGCAAGCCTTCGGTGATTTCGATCAGTTGGGGCGGACCCGAACACACTTGGACCCGGCAATCGCTCAACGCCTTCAATCAGACCCTGCAGGATGCAGCGGTCCTCGGCGTGTCCATCTGCTGCGCGTGCGGCGACAACGGCTCCGCTGACCTTCCCGTGACCGACGAACAGGGCCGCCGCCTCCGGGACGGTCGGCCGCATGTGGATTTTCCTGCGGCCAGTCCTTTTGCGCTCGCTTGCGGAGGTACCCGGCTCGAAGGCTCCGGCCGGATCATCAAAAGTGAAATCGTCTGGAATGAAGGTGACTTCGGCGGCGCCAGCGGCGGGGGCGTCAGCAACGTTTTCTCCCGACCGCCCTATCAGGCCGACTTGAAAATCCCGGCGTCACCCAAGGGCAAACGGGGACGCGGCGTGCCGGATGTGGCGGGCGACGCCGACCCGGTCACCGGCTATCGGGTGCGGGTCGATGGAAAAAACGCGGTCATCGGCGGCACCAGCGCGGTCGCTCCGTTGTGGGCCGGGCTGTTGGCGCGGATCAACCAGAGACTGGTCAATCTGGGCCACAAACCTGCCGGGTTCATCAATCCCCTGCTTTACCACGCGCCCAATGTCTTGCGAGATGTCGTGCAAGGCAATAACGACATTGACGGCACTCTGCACAAATACAATGCGCACAGCGGCTGGGATGCCTGCACCGGCCTGGGCACTCCGAATGGAACCAAACTCATGGAAGCCTTGGGCGGCTGAAGCTCTCTGAAAAATCTTGGGTGGTGGACGCCGATCTGATAGTAACTTTGACCACCATGAAAACCCAATCGATCATCGAATACGAAAGCGACGCCTACCCGCCGCTGGTCAGCGTCGAGAACACGCTCGAAGTGATGTGGTATTGGGGAAAATGTTGAACTGAAACCGGGAGTTTTCCATCAATGGTCCTTGCACTAAATTTCTGATTATGTCGCTGCGACATGTCCTCTCCTTGTTCATCGTTTTTCATTTTGCGAACGGGGCGGTGAAGGAGCCGCGCGATTACGGTCGATTCGTAAACTTTGACCTCGGTCGCTCGTGCGCTGGATGGCAGGCCGGATTTGCGGACTACTATGCGGACCAGGAGTCCTTTTACGAACTGGCCTGGGCGTGCGCCAACGAACACACCAACTTGAATCGGGGACTTTTCATCACTGGAAGCAATCACAGTGACGACTTGTTCATGTTCATCAAACATCCCATTCACGGTCTCAAACCGTCAACCCCTTACCGGATCGAAGCCGATGTCCAGTTCCGGTCAAAAGCGCCCACCGGTTGTGTCGGACTCGGGGGAGACCCGGGCGCAAACGTCTATGTAAAGTTTGGCGCAACGACGGAAGAACCTTCAACGATCGTTGAAGGCGGTGTGGTCAGGATGAACGTTGATATTGGCCATCAGGCGTTTGGCGGAGCCGATGCGCAGGTCATTGGAAATATCGCGACGGGCATCACGGATTGCCACAACGAGCGGTATGAACCGAAGGAATTGGAGACGCTGACTCCGCTCATCACCCGATCCGACCGAAAGGGCACTCTCTGGATTTTTGTCGGCACGGATTCGGGTTTCGAAGGCGTAACGTCTTTGATTTACACACAAGTGCGTGTCCGTATCCATACGGACGGGGCCAGGTAGCGCCAGGGACGGCAAACCGCTGGTCGAGTTGGCAACGGTTGATCCGCGCGTTGGCCGTCTCGTTGCGGGCCGGTCACCGCCCTGAAGAAGATCGGCTCCCGCTTGGCCACGCTCAAAGCTTGCTCGCCTTGCCGCTTGCGGAAACACTCCGAATGAGGCTAGATTATGCCCGATGAAGCTGCGAACCGACCTGCTGACAAAACTCACTCCAGCCCAGGTCAAGGCGGGCGTGGTGATGAACACTCACCGTTACAAACCCGAGCCGCGTTTATCCAAAACTGGAGTTGGGAGTCTATCGTCGGCTTCAACCGCGGAGCGTGCGAAAGAGGACGTGCTCAGCACGGCCATAATCGGGAAACTCACCCGAAAGTCCGGGACCAATGGGAAGAAACGCGCCGCAAAACGCTGACGCTTCTCGAAACCCTCGACTTTCTCTTCCACTGTCATCGCGCCGCGCCGTTTCTTTTCTTCAACGGAAATACCTTCGCCGAAATTGCCCGCCGACTGATTGACGTTCTGTTCGCGGACCTGCCTCTGGCGCGCCGCCGGGAAGCGGCTTCGCTCGCCGCCCATTACGTGGCCGGCGTGCTCGACCGTGATGCCATGACGCACGGCATTGAAGCCCTGAGTGACGCCGCTGATTTCCGGCCCGGCGACCGTGTCCGCACCTTGAAAGGCTCGCGCAAAGGCGTGGTGCGCCGGCTTCTGCCCGATGGCCGCGTCGCGTGGCTGCCGGAAGGAAACAAAGCCGAACTCGTCGCTCTGCCCGAGGGCCTGCTGCGAGAAAGAAAGGCATGACGGGATGGCCGCGGCGCAAGTTCAATCGGAACATCATCCCGGGCAGATCCTGTCCGTGAGCAAACGAGCTCACCAGGGTCAACGCGCGACGGGGCAGGCGGCAGCATCGCGGAGTAAGGCGGCCGATTGTTTCGAATCAGACCCCTTCAATTATTTCCGCAAAAACTCGAACGTTTCACGGGGAGGCTTTCAGCTTGTAGAATCTGCGACGGTTGCTTAGCGGCTCCGAATCGAGCCAGTCTTGCGATGATTCACTCAGAGTGATCGTTGCATTCGTGCGCCACGCGTTCGGTTGTTCCAGGCCGTCGGCAACCAGGATGTGGTAAGACGCGCCGGCTTTGCCAATCACGGTCAGTTTAGCGTACTGGTCGCCAAACAGATTCAGCGTGCTCAGGGAGAGGCTCGCCACTTCGTTGTAACAGTCGCGCACGCCCGTGATTGCCATATTGATCGTGCCGTTGAAGCTGGCCGTGCCGGCGAAGTGATTGGTGCCGATAGCGTCCGGCGGCGGCGTGATCCGGTAACTCAGAGTGCGGGATGCGCCGTCAGAAAAGACCCATTTCACCTTTCCGCCCGTAAAGCTGCCGCTGTTGCTGATTTGCGTAACCGGCCAATTGGTCGGCACCTGGTCCTGTACCGCGTAGGCGAACGTGCCGACAGGCGGCGCCACGCTGATGGTGACGGTGAACAGCACGCTGTTGGTGAACAGTTGGGGCATGGCGCTCACCACCTGCGACGGCACCGTCAGGGTGGCGTCGGCGAAGTTGGTCCCCGCCGGGTTGCTCACCACCACCCGATAAGTCCCGGAGTGAGCGACATTCACATTCGTGAGTGTCAGGGTGTTGGTGTTGGCCCCGCTGATGTTCGTGCCCTGGAACTGCCACAGAAAACTCAGGGGCGCTGCGCCGGTGGCAGTGGCGGTGAACACGACGGTGGAACCCGCGTTGGTCGTCACCGAAGAGGGCTGTAAGGACACTTGCGGCGGTTCGATGGCGAGCGTCGTAACTTCGCTGGCAGACAACTCCCGGTTGTAAACTCGAACCTCGTCCAGTTTCCCCATAAAGGGCGCCGGATAACTCGGGTTGTCTTGCATGCCGATGGCTCCGTCGCTCGTCGAGTTCACAATCGTGATGCCGGAGCCGTAGCCGTTTGGCTGACTAGGCTGGAACACCCCGTTCACGTAAAACTTCGTGGTTTGATAGTCAATCCACACCAGGACAACGTGAGTCCACTTGTTCGCCGGGATGACGCCCACGTTGGACATGATACGACTGCGGTAATTGGCGGAATTGGAATACGGTCCGCTGCCGATAAACGTGAACAGAAGCCCTTGGCCACTGTAAGTCAACAGGACGCCGTTGTAGGAGCCGGCGCTGTTAAAAGTGCCGCTTCGGAATATCGTGTGCCCTTCGCCGTCGGATGAAGTTGGATAAATCCATGCCGTGACAGTGAGGGGGAAGTTGGGTTTGACCCGATTGCCGATGTTGATATAACTGTCCACGCCATTGAAAAGATAAGCCCGATTGGCCGTGCCGTTTCTGTCGCTGCTCAGTTGCGCTCCCACCACCGTTCCGTTGTTTCCATTGGTGCTGCCGTCGTTGGCATTGCCGTTGAAGGGATAAAAAGCGATCAAGCCGTCGTCCAGCGTGGCGCCCGGCAACTGAAGGGGCAGCAGGATGAGCAGGGTTGCCAACCGGAGCAAGGCACTGCGGAGTGGCAGGCTGGGTATTTTTGTGTTCATGACGGCATTCCGCGAAGCTGATATAAGCAAATGGAGTGCCCGTGCCAATACCTTGCCGGTCGTTCAGGAGTGTCCAGAAATCGAACTGCGTTTGTACCGCTTCGAATTTTGTGGACAGAAAACGCAGAGAATTGCGGAACCGGCGAAACACGCGAAAAGGCAGAAATGCGAATTGTCTTTTCCCGGATATTCTCCGCCTTCAGCGTTTTGACACTGCTTCGTAGAGCGGGAACCGTTGCACCTTGCAGGGAGACGAGCCGACTATTTGGGCGTCGGCCAGTTGAGATGCCGGTGCAAAAACTCGAACGTCCCCGTGCCGTTGATCGTGTGCGGGCCGTTGAAGAATTCAATGGCCGTGCGGTCGCCGATGCCAAGCGCGTCGTAGAGCCGGCGCACCTTGGCGAATTCGTAGGCGACCCATTCGTCCGGCGCGACGCCGTCGTTGTGGCCGCGTTCGACCATGAACGGTCGCGGCGCGATGAGCGCGGCCATCTCCGCGTAGTTAAACGTGTGGCCGAGGTCGAATTCCACCATTTCATATTCGCCGGTGTAGAGGTAGCTGTAGGTCGAATCCACCGTGACGTTCTTCCTGATCCATTCGTTGAAATCGGCTGAGCAAATCGAGAGACAGTAGCGGTCGAGCAGCGAAGGGACGCGCATGGCGGTCTTGCCGCCGTAGGAGAGGCCGTAGAACCCGATGCGTTGCGGATCAACGAACGGCAACCCCGAGAGCCAGTCGAGGATGCGGTCGTGCTGCGCGAGGATGACGGAGAAAAGCGATTTCTTCAGCGGATAGGCCTTGCGCTGGAGGACGCGAAAGGCGTCGTGGCCGCGATACGGGTTGTGAGGCGCGAACACGACGAATCCGCGTTCCGCCAACCGCGCGGCGAACGCTTTGTAGGCGCCATAGCCGCCGGCTTTCGGATCGTCATCCAAGGTGTCCATCGGCACGCCTTCGAGTCCGTGCTGGCAGACAACGGCCGGTCGGCGCTGGCCCGGGCTCAGGTCTTTCGGCACGAGCAAAATGCCCCACGCGAAAACATCCGGCCAGACATCGAGCACAACTTCGTAGCCGGTCCACTTCGGTTTGTCCAAAATCTTTCGTGCACGCGGATTGGCGGCCAGGGTGGCCGGAGGGAAGCGGCCGATGATTTCATCCCAAAAATAATCTTTGAACTTTTTGGTGGCAGCCATCCAGTCGTTGGTTGAGGTCGGCTTCAGTTTGTGCCAGAGAAAGTCGTCGCGCACCCGTTCGGAGAGTTGGAGCAGTCGTTGGGTGTGATTGACCAATTCCTGGACTTGCCGGCGCTGACGTTCGTCGGAGGCGAACTGCTTCCGTTCGTCGGCAGGGGGACTGGCCGCGAGTGGTTGCAATTCGCGGCTGACGCCGAGCGATTTGAGGAGCGCGCCCAACGCGGATGGCGAACCCGGCCCGATCGTTTTGCCGCCGTCGCCGTGAATGAATTCAAGCGGGAAAGAGAACGATGACGGAAAGAATTTCTTCGCCCGATTCACTTCCCTTTCGACGGAATCGAATTTCGGGGTCAGCAGTTTGCCGGGCGCGGCGCCGTTGCGGCCTTCGCGCGCTTTGGGGGGTCCGTCCACCTTCGGGACCTGGCTGTACTCGACAATCAAACTGCGCGGCGCGATCAGGCCGGCCATCTCGGCGTCGCCGAATTCGAGCAACAGACCGAACACGTTCCGGTAAATCGGTTCTTCCCAGACGCGTTCCCGCGGGCCGAAGTAGCCGCTGACGAGCGCCGCGTCGATGCGCGCATCGAGCGCGGCCGAGCAAAAGGCGATCAGGCCGCCTTCACCGTAGCCCATGACGCCGATCGGTATGGATGATTGGCCTGTTTTCACGGTCAGGGCGGCGTCCTGTTCGACAAACCAATCGACTGCCGCCGCGATTTTCTGCACTTCGTAACCGATGATGTGGCGGCCCATTTCGTATGCCTGACGATAAATCCATTCGCGATGCGGCTGATTGGTGAAGCGATGGAGCAGGGGATTTCCCGACCAGGTGTCGTCACGACTGATCAGCGCTGGCACGATGACCTGGCAGCCGTTTTCGGCGAGCCGACGCGCGAACTGCGATTCCGACGGGATGCCGGGCGCCAGGCCGACGAGCATTTCGGGCGTTTGGTCGGCGTCAGGGATGGCCACGACGTGGGCCAGGGTTTGGCCCTTGGGCTGCAGAAAGAGTCCTTCGCCGGAAACATCGTCGAAGACGAGCCAACGCACGGCATAGACGCGATACGAGGCGGTTTCGGCGAGGATCGACAGGCCCGCCGTGCTGCTCACGTATTCGAGGGCAGTGACCCGCCGACGCGGTTCGATGACGCCGATGATTTTTGCCAGGTGATCGCGGTTGCGCTGAACGGATTGATCGTAAAGCACTTGAGACGCAAAATTGCGGTGCCAGAGCTTCAGCCGTTCCTCGGTCGAACGTTCAATTTCGCGGGTCAGAAACGTATCGATTCCCTGGACCATTTTGGCGGAAAGATCACCGTCCCAGGTCAAGGGCTGGGTTCCCGGCAGGGTCTCGATTGGCGCGCCGATGGAAGTGAGGCCGGACCAGCCGAGAAGTCCGGCCAGAAACGAACCGTTGAAATGCAACCAGCACCTCTTGAAAACCCGGTGGAACACGCGGGGCAGGCTAGCGCGAATCAGCCAGACTCACAAACTTTTTTCCCGACAGATCGGTGCTTGAAAGACGCGATCACCTGGGTTATGGATAGGCCATGAAACTTTTCATTGGTTTCATTCTCTGGTGGCTCCTTTTTCTGTGCAGTTGGCCTTTGGCGATCCTGGCGCTCGTGCTGTATCCGTTTCTTTGGCTGATCTCAATCCCTCTGCGTCTGATCGGCATCACCCTGGGGGCGGTGTTCGCGCTGCTCAGAGCCATCCTGTTTCTGCCGTCGCGCCTGCTTGGGGGAAAGAGTTGAGATTATGACCTGAATCGTCGGGTTCCGTGGACCGTGGCACGTGCTGCACGCTGTCATCCCTCACGCCAGCCCCGCTACCTTGGGGAGTGGGAGATATTGTCCACAGTCTCTCGATCCCACCCTCCCAGGAGGGGAGCCGGCGTTTGTCGGCGCCCGGTCAGTTCCCCTCCTGTGAGGGGTTGGCTTTTAGCCAAGCCCGCATGCTTCTGTCATGAGAAGGCAGCTTTCCGCGTATCCGTCCGGCGTCAGACCCCGCCCTCGTCCGGCGTTCACGCTGGTCGAGTTACTCGTGGTGATCGCCATCATTGGAGTAGTGGCGGGTCTGTTGCTCCCGGCTCTGCACCGGGCGAAGGAATCGGCCAGAAGCGCCGCCTGTATGAGCAACCTTCACCAAATCGGTGTCGCGTCGGTTGTTTACTCTCTTGATGCCAAAGGCAACCTTCCCTCCTTCCGCGACTGGCTTTTTACTCGACCCGGAGACCTGACCACTGGCCGATTGTATCCCTATCTGAGCTCCAAACCGGTTTACCTGTGCCCGACCGATAAACGAGACCTCCCTTCCAAAGGCAGGCCCACCGCGCCCCCGACAATTTTACCTCCCGGCCTTTTTGGAAATCGGAATCATCCCCGGGACTACAGCTACGCCATGAACTGTGGCACCTGTCACGGGCCCGGTCTTGCCGTCTATCTCGAACCTTCGAAAACCCTCTTGTACCTGGAAGCGAATCTGGCGACCAACGATTACACCGGCCAGGTCGGTCCGGCATTCGTATCCCAGGCCCTTGCCTACCGCCATCTTGATCGCGGGCATTTAGCCATGGCGGATCTCCGCGTCGATAATATGAATCAGCAACAGTATGACAGGGTACAGTTCACGATACGGTTTTGGTTTCCCACCGACGACGCGACAGGTCCCGGAGGGATGACCTTTCCGAATCTGAAATAGGCTGCGGCTTTCCGGCAGACCCCCGCCCGAGACGCCATTCGATTCCGTATATGACAGACGCCTGCCGTTTGCCGGGCCCAAAAGTGCAGTCGTCTTTTGCTCTCTCCCGTCCCGGACTCATCAAGGCGTTCGCCACGGTCGCCTTAGCTTAGTGCACGCATCCTTGCGAGCCAGTCAAGGCGTCGTGTTGTCTGACTTCGGAACCATCGCCCCGCTCAGAAACTCTTCCTGAAATCCTTCCGGCACCTGACCCTGGCGCGCGTAGAGATAGACTGCTGCCTGGAAGATGGACTGCAAGGCCGACTGCACCAGCGCCAACACGATCAGGTAAACGACCGCCAGCCCGATGCAAAAAACCGCCGTCACTCCGCTACCACTGATGATTCCCAGAACGATCAACGCGTAAGCGGGAATGCCCAACAGAAAGAACAGCAATCCGAAACTGAAATTACCCGCCAACTGCTCGCCCCACGTCTTCTTCAGCAACTGCGTCGATTCCTTCAAGGCGGTCACCGGACCTTTGTTTTCAACCACCAGGATGGGGATCACCAAAAAGCTGGCCAGCGTCCAGGCCATACCCAACAAACCCGCCACGAACCGCCCGACTTTCTCCGAGCGTTCCTCGATGATGCGCAACACCAAACCGACCGTGGCGGAAACCAGCGCCCACCCGGCAACCCCCGGCAGCCGCGAAGTCGCGGCTCGAAATCCGTCACTGACAGTCGGGTTGCCGCCTCCCATGCGAATCGTGGCGCAGGCGACGATGGCGCAGTTGAAAAAGATCACCACGAAGTAGTTGCAGACATAGAACAACAATAGCGTCCCGTAATACATCACCTGCCGGCTCGCGTCGGCGCTGGATTTGGGCGGTTCCCAAGCTCCGGTGAGATAGATCGGAATGGCGAACGAAGCCAGCAACAGCAAACAACACAGTCCGGAGATCAATGGGAACACCAGCATCTCCTTGTCCCTCTTCAGGATCTGCCAGCAGGCGGACATCAACGACCAAGTACGCTGGATCTTATTCATAAACGATTCCTTTCCAACTTTAGTTGAACACCGTACGGCGCGGCTCACAGGTTCCAGTCGGGCCGGGCAGACTGTGACCGCAGCATAACAAGCGGCCGCGGTGAGACAAGGTGAAACAACAGGGTTGCACGTGCCGACGGCCCCGGCCTGCCAGGGTATTGCCGTCGCAACACCTCTTTTGGGGCATCGAACGTCGAACATCCAACACCGAACATCGAATACGGCGCGATACGATACGATACCCATTGAGAGTTGGATGTTGGATGTTCGATATTGGATGTTTTTCTGCGATCAGGATTTTTTCGCGTGGCACACTCCCTCGACCACACCGGCGTTGTAAGGCATTTCCTTACGGGTGATTCAGGCGGCTCCCTGATTGTTTGGGCGGATGAACCGGTTAATGTAGCTCGTCGTGTTGTTCCATCGTTTCGACCCGAAAAAAGCCGAAGTCACCCGCGAAGCCCACGAGCGTATGGGTATTATGATTGTGTATGAAGACTATCTGACCTCGCTTGTGGCCGAACGGACGTTTGATCATATCGCGGCACGGCTTGGGTCGGACTGTGAAATTCAAGTGGCAGTTCGGAGTTTTGATGTCCTGACCATTCCGCCGCTGATGGAGCAGGCTGCTTGTGAAGCCAAGGCGTCGGACTTGGTGCTGCTTTCCATATATGAGCGCGGGAAATGGCCGGCAGCCGTCGAAAGCTGGATGGAATTAGTGGTCGGAAAAGGTGTTGCGCAGCACGGCGGATTGGCAGCCTTGCTGGTGAGGGCGCAAGGGGACGCGTCCGCAGCCAATGGGGAGCGCCGTGCTACGCTCGAACAACTGGCCCAGCTTAGCGGCCGGGATTTTTTCGTGGCCAAGGACGTGAATTGGAACGCCTGTATTTCGACCAACCTTTCGGACCCATTGGCATGACCACTTCTAAGAAACGGCTTTCGCGCCGGGGAACGTCTTTCTCCAGGGCGAGGCGCGGGAAGGACCCGCATGGCACGGGATTGCGCGAACGGCGCCCCGCCGGACCGAACGGCCCGTCGATACCGGGCCGCGCCTTTGCAACCGCGACACTTCGGACCTGAGCATGAACGCCCTGAAAACCATTCTCGTCGTCGAGGCAGACCGTGTGATCCAGGGATGGCTATGCCACATTCTCCGCGGGGCGGCATTCAACGTGTCGGCCGCCGGAAGCCTGAAAGAGGCGTTGAGTCGGCTTTCAACAGAGCCCGGCTTCGTGGCGGTCATTTGCGATTATTGCCTGCCGGATGGCACCTGCCTGGATTTCCTGGCCGGACTACGAGGCTACGGGAGAAATTCTGTGCCCGTGCTGTTGACTTCAGGAAGCTGGATCAATTCGTTGCCCGGGGAACGCGGATTTGAACTTCTGGCCAAGCCGTTCAACTCGGCACAATTACTTGCGGCGCTTGATCGCCTGCTCCAACGTCCCCCCTCCCACGAATCAAACTTCCGCAAAAATTCGTCACCAGCCCCGCATCAGCAAAGAGATTAGACCTTCTCCTCCTTGCTCTGTTCCGCACAAAATCCTTTTTCGGGATGGCTTAGGATGCTATAGTGCCATGGTAGCGCCCCCAACGAGTCGATTTTCGCCGGGCGTCATTCATGAACAAGCCCACATTACGAAAATCTGTTCCCTCTGCTCATCCGTCCGCCAAACGCGCCGCACCAGCAAAACCGGTCGTGAGGGTTCGCGCACTCGCCAGGAAGCCAAAGCCGACCGTCGAACGTGTCGCCTTGTCGGCGGATGAGCCCGCCCTCGTGCCCGCCAAAGGCCTGACTTTCCCGATCGTGGGAGTGGGGGCTTCCGCGGGCGGTTTCGAATCGGTCATGACCCTGCTCCGGCATCTGCCGGCGGACACGGGCATGGCGTTTGTGGTGGTCCTGCATTTGGATCCGCACCACAAGAGCAAGCTGACCGAGTTGGTGGCTCGCGCCACCGCCATGCCGGTTCGTGAGATCAGGGAAGATATGCCGGTGGAACCCAACCACGTCTATGTCCTGCCGGCGAACATCGACGTGATCATTGCGCGGAAAAGGTTGGAACTGGTGCGCCGCCCTAACTCGGAGCGGCTGCACCTGCCGATCGACCATTTCTTCAGTTCGTTGGCCGAGGAGCAGGGCGGCCGGGCCATTGGTGTGGTGCTTTCGGGCACCGGGTCAGACGGCACCGCGGGACTCGCCGCCATCAAGGCCGAAGCGGGCATCACATTCGCCGAGGCAGAAACCTCCGCCAGGTATTTCGGCATGCCCCGCAGCGCGATCGACGCCGGTTGCGTGGATGCGGTGCTGACACCCGAGGTTTTGGCCGGGGAGCTGGCGCGCATTGCCCGGCATCCTTTCGTGCGCCCCCGGCGAACCCGGGCCAAGTCGCCGGAAGTGGAATTCCCCGAATCGATCGACGCCTGGGGCAAGATTTTTTTTCTGCTGAAGCAGAGTTCCGGCGTGGACTTCTCGCTCTACAAACATACCACCCTGAAGCGGCGCATCAGCCGGCGCATGGTGCTGCAACGCATCGAGCGGCTCGATGACTATGTGACCATGCTGCGATCGCACCCCGCGGAATTGGAGGTCCTCTTCCACGATATGCTGATCAACGTGACCGGTTTCTTCCGCGACCGGCGGGCGTATGCGGCGCTGAAGAAAAAGGTCGTGCCCGGCATTATCAAAAGCAAAGGCGACCGTGACGAAATCCGCGTCTGGGTGCCGGGCTGCGCCACGGGCGAGGAGGTCTATTCGCTGGCCATCTGCCTCCTGGAGGAGCTGACCAGGAGGACGCGCACCATCAAACTTCATATCTTCGGCACCGACCTGAGCGAAGTGGCCATCGCTAAAGCGCGGGCCGGCATTTTCCCCGCCGGCATTGCCAAGGATGTTTCACCGGAGCGGCTGCGGCGGTTCTTCTCCCTCATCAATGGCGGCGGCTACCAGATCAACCGGATGATCCGCGACATGTGCACGTTTGCCCGCCAGAACATTTGTGAAGACCCCCCTTTCTCGCGCCTCGACCTCACCAGTTGCCGCAACGTGCTGATCTACCTCGGGCCGGAACTGCAGAAGAAGTGCATGTCCATTTTCCACTACGCCCTCCTGCCGGGCGGTTACCTCCTGCTGGGCACCTCTGAAACCGCCGGCGCGTCCGCCGACCTTTTCTCGCTGGTGGACAAAAAGCTCAAGATCTACCGCCGTAAAGCCACGGCATCGAGCCCCAAACTCGACTTCCCCTCACGGAGCAGAGTGGTGGTCAAGCCCGAACTGGTCTCACCCGAAGCACTCCCCCGGCAGGAGGCCGGGGCGGACCCGGACGTTCAGAAACAGGCTGACCGCGTCCTTCTGGCCCGTTACACTCCGTCGGGGGTCATTGCGGACCGACACCTCCGCGTTCTTGAATTCCGCGGTAGCACGGGCCGTTACCTGGAGCACGCGCCCGGTTCCGCCAGCCTGAACCTGCTGCAGATGGTGCACCCGAGCCTGGCCGTGGACCTTCGCGCCGCGATTCACAAAGCGCTGAAGGACGGCGTGCCGGTCCGCAAGGACGGAACCCTGCTCAAGACCGACGGCGTCCCGCGGGAAGTGAGCATCCAGGTCGTTCCCTTTACCGTCCCGCCTTCCAACGAAATATGGCTCCTGATCCTCTTCGAAGAATCGAAGCGCGCCGCCGGAGCGGAACCCAACACCGTTGCCGATGGCGAGCGCAAGAGCGGAAGGACCCGCGGCGCGAGCCGCAACCCGGAGGTGGGCCGACTGCGCACCGAGCTGGATGCCACCAAAGCATCACTCCAGGCCATTATTGAGGAACAGGAGGCCACCAACGAAGAACTCAAGCTCGCCAACGAAGAGATTGAATCGAGCAACGAGGAACTCCAAAGCACGAACGAGGAACTCGAAACAGCCAAGGAGGAACTCCAGTCAACCAATGAGGAGCTCACCACGCTCAACGAGGAATTGAGCAATCGCAATATGGAGCTGGCCCAAATCAACAATGACCTGACCAATCTCCTCTGCAGTATCGACATCCCCATTGTGATGGTGGATAACGCCCTGGCCGTTCGGCGCGCCACTCCCATGGCGGAAAGGCTTTTCAATCTTATCCCCACCGACATCGGACGGCGGCTGAGCGACCTCAAGGCCAACCTCAACGTCAACAACCTCGACCAGATGATCCGCGACGTCATCGACACACTGACCACTTGCGAGACCAAGGTCCGGGACAACCTGGACCGCTGGTATTCCCTGCGCGTCCGCCCCTACCGCACGCGCGACAACAAGATCGATGGCGCGGTCATTACCCTGGTGGACATCGACCAGGAACAACGCCGCATCGCGCGACTGGAACTGGCGTCCCAGTACAGCGAGGCCATCCTCGAAACGGTTCGCGAACCCCTCCTGGTGCTCGATGCCGCGCTGCGCGTGCGCAAAGCCAGCCGCTCCTTCTACCAAACGTTTAAACTCACCCGCAAGGAGACGGAAAGCACCCTGCTTTATGAACTGCAGGACGGCGAATGGAACGTCCCCCAACTGCGTCAACTGCTGGAGGAAGTGCTCCCCAAAAACAAACGTCTGGAAAACTTCCGGTTCGAGCACGACATTGGCCGGACGGGCCGGCGCACCTGGTTGATCAACGCCCGCCGGCTGGAACACGAGGGCGAACGCCTTATTCTCCTGGCGATGGAAGAAATTACTGCCAGGCCAATATCCAACAGGCGGTAAGACGATGAAAGCCGAACATTCGACGTTCCACAGGCGCGACGGTCGCCGGCAGCAAGGAGGGGGCTGCAATCCGCGCCGCGCGCCGGTCGGAATCCGCGCCGCCATCCGGTCGCACCCGGCGCCGGCATTGGCCCGGCCAGGGAATCTGCGCGCCCAACTGCAAGCCTTGCGCGGGACCCAGTTTGAACTGGAGGTCGCGCGGGACCGCTTCGCCCACCTCTATGATTTTGCCCCCGTCGGATACCTCAGCCTGAGTTCGGTGGGACAGATCGCACAGATCAATCTCACCGCCTCGGCCATGCTGGGCCGCAGCCGCCACGCGCTCCTTAAGTGTCCTTTCGGTGTTTGTGTGGCCCCAGCCGATGTCACGCGGTTCCTGGAACACCTGCGCCGCTGCCGCAACACCCGTGGCAAGGTGGTTTCCGAATTGCGGGTGCGCCGGCCCGGCGGCGCGGAAATACCCGTGCAATTGATCAGCGACCCGCTTCCCTCTTCTCTTTGGCCCGGTTCGATTCTTTACCACACGGCACTCGCGGACCTCACCGAACGGAAACAGATGGAGGATTCCCTGCGCCAAAATAATGAACGGCTCCAACTGGCCCTGGGCGCGGCGCGCGTCGGCGCCTGGGAGATGGAACTGAAAACCGGCAATGCCGCCTGGTCGGATCAGTTCAATGATCTGCTCGGTCTGGAGGGCCAGCGCAACCTCGCCGGTCGCGATACCTTCCTCGCCTGCGTTCACCCGCACGACCGCGCCGCCACCCACCGCGCTCTGCGCCAGGTGCTTCGTCGGCGGCAGGCCGGATTCCAGCTCGAGTTTCGCGTCCTTCATTCGCGCAATGGGGTCCGCTGGTTGAGCCTTGCGGGTCGGGTGAGCCGTGAAAAAGGCGGCCAGCCCGCGCGCCTCACCGGCATCGGGATGGACGTCACCGAGCACAAGCAGGCCGAAGCCCTGTTGCGCAAAACCAGCCGCTCGCTCGAAGAACGCGTCCGGGAACGCACGGCCGAACTCAGGATCGCCAACGCCAAATTGGAACGCCAGATCGCCGAGCGCATGCGGTTGGAACGTCAGCTTCTGGAAATCAGCGAGCGCGAGCAGCGGCGCATCGGCCAGGACCTCCATGACGGCCTGGGCCAGCAGCTCACCGGCATCCGGTTTCTGAACAATGTCCTCCACGAAAAGCTGGCCCGCAAATCCCTCCCTGAAGCGGCCGATGCCGAACGCCTGGCGCAACTGCTGGACCAGGCCAAATCCCAACTCCGCCAATTGGCCCGCGGTCTTCACCCGGTTCCTGCCGCTCCTCAGGGGCTCATGACGGCCCTCGAGCAATTGGCCGGCAATGTGGCCCAGATCCATGACATTTCCTGTCGATTTGACTGTCCCCAGCCGGTGCATGTCGTCGATAACGTCGTGGCCACGCACCTGTTTCGGATCGCCCAGGAAGCAGTCAACAACGCGCTCCAGCACGGGCGGGCACGGCACATCACATTGGCGCTCAGCGCCGACAACGGCACGCTCTATCTTCTGGTTCAGAACGACGGGCGGGGAGCGCGCCGGCCGCGCGGGCCCGACCAGAGCTTGGGCTTGCAAATCATGAATTCTCGCAGCCAAGTCATGGGCGCTGCGCTGGTGGTGCGCCCGGCCGGCCCCCGCGGCATGCTCGTGCGCTGTTCCATGCCCATAACCGGCCTGAGCAGCCCCAAGGCCGAATATGAAAGGCCATAAAACGGTCCGAGGCCGGTCCACCAAACACAAAGTTCTGTTGGTGGACGATCATCCGGTGGTGCGCGAAGGCCTTGCCCGGCGCATTAACTGCGAGCGCGACCTCACGGTCTGTGGCGAAGCTGAAACGGCCCGGGACGCACTCCGCGCCATTGCCAGCCTCCGGCCGGACATCGTCGTGGTGGATCTGTCGCTGCCCAGGGGTCATGGGCTGGAGCTTATCAAGGACCTCAAAATCCTCCACCCCAAACTGCGCGTGCTGGTCTTCACCATGCACGACGAGTCGCTTTTCGCGGAGCGCGCGCTGCGGGCGGGCGCTCGCGGTTACGTCATGAAACAGGAACCGCCAAATCGTCTCCTCGCCGCCATACGCACCGTGCTCAAAGGGGATTATTTTTTGAGCGAACGAACCTCCACGGAGTTCCTGGGAACCTTCCTCCGCCAGTCCGCGCGAAACACCGCCGCATCGGTGACGCGTCTGACCGACCGGGAGTTGGAGGTCTTCGAACTCATCGGCCAGGGAGTGGGCACAAGAGAGATCGCCAGCCGGCTCGGCCGCAGCGTCAAGACAATCGAGACCCACCGCCTCCGCATCAAAGTGAAGCTGGCGTTGAAATCCGCCGCCCAACTGGTCTGCTGCGCCAGTCGTTGGGTGGAGTCCGAAAGAGAGGAAGGGAGTCGGCGGTGAGACGGACCGCGATGGGTGACACGCCGGGTTGGACAACGGGCGGCTGTCCGGAGTCGGAGATGAGGGTCCGTTTGCAGGTAGGGCTTTACCCCATTGCCAGTAATAAATTCCTGATGGACCGTTCGGCGTGAAACGCGCCAAACAACAGAAATGGCTTCCCCTCGTTGAGAAATCCAACGGCCTGGTTGAGGAGGCCAGGATCCTGCGGCAAGACATCCGATCCTCGATTGCGCTCAACAGAATTTTGGTTGGCGAACTGCGACATTTATCGCGTTCCTGGACTTGTCTGAACAAGTCCGCGATTTCCTCCAGGCTCCCACCGCCTTCGAGTTGAGACTCGCAGGGGGGGTAATCTGCCTGCGCGCGTCCAGGAGGGCCCCCTTCGACGCTGCGGTTGGGAAATCTTGTTTGACTCCATGCCGGGTTGGTCGCCTACTTTGTGCCTCGAAATTTTATGAGCGATCCGGCCCAGATTTTGCGCGATTTCAAACCGGCCAGGGAATTTTTCGTCGGGCTCGACTCCGACGGCTGCATTTTCGACAGCATGGAGATCAAGCACAAGGAGTGCTTTGCGCCGATGTTCATCAAGCATTTCGAGCTTCAGGCCGTCAGCAAATATGCGCGTGAAGTCTGGGAATTCGTCAATCTTTACTCGAAAGATCGCGGCGCCAATCGTTTTCCCGCCCTGTCGAAAGCCGTCCAACTGCTGGGCGTCCGACCGCAGGTGCGCGCGCGCGCCGTGAAGATGCCGGATCTTGCCGCGCTTGATGAATGGGTCGGACGCGAGACCCGGCTGGGCAACGCCACGTTGAACGCCGAAGTAAAAAATGGCAACAAGGGCCTGGAACAAATCAAACGCTGGTCGGATGCCGTCAACGCGCAGATCGAAGACATCGTCAAAGGCGTGCCCCCTTTCCCGCTCGCCGGCGAATGTTTGCAGAAGATCAACGGGAAAGCGGACGCGATTTGCATTTCGCAGACGCCGGCGGAGGCGCTCAAACGTGAATGGGCCGAGCACGGCATCGACCGGTTCGTGAAGATCATTGCCGGGCAGGAGATGGGCACGAAAACCGAGCACCTCAAATTCGCCGCCGCTGGAAAATATCCGCCCAACAAAATCCTGATGATCGGTGATGCGCCCGGCGATCACAGAGCCGCCAAAGTCAACAACGCGCTTTTTTTCCCGGTCAATCCGGGTGACGAGGAAGCCTCCTGGAAACGGTTGCATGAGGAAGCGCTGGATCGCTTTTTTGCCGGGACCTACGCGGGCGACTACGAGGCGGCGCTGGTCAGGGAGTTCGACGCCTGTCTGCCGGAGAAGCCGAACTGGTGATCTCGCCTGCGGTCGTTGACATTTACGACCGCCAGGTCAACGACCGGGATTTGCCATCGGCGGCGCGGTTGCCGGCAAAAGCGTGCAGCTTCAGGTCCACTCCCTTGACTTTAAACACCGCGTCCACCCAGCCAACCGGTTCGTCGTCGCTGAAGTTGTATCCCACGGCGGGAATGTTGACGAGGTGAATCCCGTCCTCCTGACTGAAGGCGTACTTGTGCGAGTGCCCATAGATAACAGCTTTTACCTTCCTGTGCGGTCGGATGGCCTGAAAGAGCCGCCCGACGTCCAGCAGGTCGCCGTCGCCATCGCCCAGGGTGTGATGGACGAAGAGCACCGTCGGCCGGGCGTCGGAGTTGGCCAGGTAACCGGCGAGCCACTCGCGCTGCGCCTTTCCGAGAAGGCCGGCCGCTTTGTTCACGTAGAGCAATGAATCCAGAAGGATCAGCCGCAACACCGGCCGCTCGACAACCAGAACGTGTTTGCCGGCGACCTTCTGACGGTCCCCGGAAGGATGATCAAATCGCTTGAAAAAGTTGTCGCGGTCGTCATGGTTACCCAATCCGATGTAAACCGGTGCCCGCTCGGCGAGGGGCGTGAGCAATTGTTTAACCGCCTCGTAATCCGCCAACTCACCCGTCAGGCGGGCCGCGTCTCCGTTGAGGATGACCCCTTCGGGCCGCGACTCGATTACCTGCGGGACGACTGTCCGGAGGTTTTCCCACGGGAAGAATTTGCGGTACTCGTTCTTCGGATCGGCCGGCACGTGCGTGTCCGACAACAAAGCCAGGTGGAACGGCTTCGGCGCTTCCCGGCCAAGCACCTCAGCGCCCCTGGACAGGGCTAGCAGGGCGAGCGCCCTGGCGGATTGGCCGAGAAATCTTCTGCGATTGACCGGTTGATGGAACAGTCCGGGCATAACGACTCTTTCGTTGGTCTCGGAAAGACTAAGGATTCAAAACGTCCGGCAGGCAAGAGTTTTATTTCGGTCCGCGCGCTGCACCAGCCCGCATCCCCCAGGGCGGGTTCAAGAATCGTCGCAAGAGCCGTAGCCGCCGAGGTTACGAGGCGGAAGTGTTTTTCGTGCCAAAATCCGCCTCCTTACCTCGGCGGCTACCATTCTTGAACTCACCCTCGCGCATCCCCGGGCGAGCACTCGAGGATGGCTATCCGGCGGCGGTTGGTTAACACTGGCGTTCGCTATGAATATCGACAACGCGTCTCTGCAAAGGGCGGCGGCCACACTGGGCCTGGAGCGATATCGGCGCCACATTCTTCTTTGTGCGGATCAAACCGAGCCGAATTGTTGCGAGAAGGAAAAAGGGCTCGAGTCGTGGGAATTTCTGAAAAGGCGCCTCAAGGAATTGAATCTGGTCGGGCCGGAGCCGCTGGTGTATCGCAGCAAGGTGAATTGTCTTCGTGTCTGCACGGGCGGCCCGATTGCGGTCGTTTATCCCGAAGGCGTCTGGTACTGCTCGTGCACGCCCGAGGTGTTGGAGCGGATCATTCAAGAACATCTCATCAACGGCCAAATCGTCGCGGAATACTGCTTCGCCAGGAACCGACGCAACGGGCGCGACACGAGCACGGAGTCGGAAATTCGCTGAATAAGCCATCAGCGGGATTGCACGAGAACTTTGAAGGATCGACCCAGATGTTCCGGATGCGTCAAGGTCTGAAATTGGCGGGTCTGATTTGAGGACCATTCGCCGAAACCAGAGCGTGCCCTCCAGATTGTCTCGCCGATACGCGTCAAAAATTCGGCCTGCGAGAACAGTCCGTCCGTTTTCAAACCGGCCCATTCACCGGCCCTTTGCAGGGCGGTGAAATTGACGTCCGCGGTGAGGTCTTGTTCGCCGATGTTCGCCAGCAAATCATTGCTGGGTCGATGGCGATAGTACGCGCGCAGGGTGCCGTTGCCACGGTGAGGCAGAAAAAATTCTTCGGCGGCCAGGCCGTAGTCGAAGGTCAACAAACGGCCGCGCTTCAGAAAGGAAGCGGCCTCCCGCCACCAACCCGCCGCCGCAGGCGTAACCTCCGTGGTGAAACCGTCGGGCAAGGCGATCTGCAAATCCTCCAAATGCGGAATCCCGAACGCGGAACACCGCTGACCTCGTTTCTTTCCCCGTCCGATGAGAAGTGAATTCTGCGAACTTTGTGCGCGCATTGCGTCCCTGAACCTGCGGGCGGCCCCCTCACCCCGTCCCTCTCCCCCTCGGAAGGGGAGAGGGTGCCCGATCTGTCCGCCGTAGGCTTGGCGAAGGCGGAAGGGCGGGTGAGGGGGAGGTTCATGGGCAGGGTGGTCGGCCGCCAGGGTGACACCCTCTTCCCTTGGAGTGGAGAGGAACGGCGGCTCATCAGCAGTTGAATTGGTGGGCAGCCTCTTCCAGACGAAGCCGTCATTCTCCGCGGCGACACCCCATTCGAACCACTGTCCGGCTTTCGCATCCCAGCCGATGCGATGGATGGGCAGGGCGTCCAGCAGTTCGTTGGAGAAAATAATTCCTTGCACGTCGGGCCGCGGCAGCGTGTCCCAGGAACTGAACCACTGGACTTGCGCGCCGAACCGCTTCAGGTTTTTTTTCTGCCATTGCTGTCGCCGCGGGGACGGTTCCAGGATGAGGTATTCGAGTTTGCCGAGCAAATCGGGCCGGCGCGCTTTGAACCAGGCGAGAACATCTGCAGCCAGGCGGCCATCGTGGGCGCCGGCTTCGAGCAATTGGAATTCTGGAAAGCCGGCCTGTTCAACCCAGCTGGCGAATCGAAAGGCGAGCAGTTCGCCGAACAAACTGCCCACGC
Source organism: Haliangiales bacterium (assembly GCA_035637175.1). Classification (GTDB taxonomy): domain Bacteria; phylum Verrucomicrobiota; class Verrucomicrobiia; order Limisphaerales; family AV2; genus AV2. The sequence goes on from DASPXS010000154.1 coordinate 28,933, forward strand.
TCACACTGGTGAAGAAATCACCGCGCCGGCCCGGGGTGTTCGTTAATCGTTCATAATATCCAATTTCTGGACAATAAAGTGACAGCTCCATAAAGCGCGCAAACGGGATAACGCCGCACGCTTCAATCTCGCGGCGGATGATTTCGCGCAATTCGTTCATGGCTGGCAGTAACATTGCTTGCAGTGGTCAGCCGGATCAGCTAAATAATAGTAATTGATTAACTCAGCACGCGTTTATGGCAAAAATTGACGCTTTTTTCAATTTGATGTTCGAGCAGAAAGCCTCGGACCTTCACCTCTCGTCGGGCAATTCGCCCATGCTCCGCATCAATGGCGAGCTGCATCGGGTCGATTACCCGCCGCTCGACAACGACACGCTCAAAGCGATGCTCTACGAAATCGCGCCGGACTACAAAATCAAGGTGTACGAAGAAACGGGCGACGTGGACTTCGGATATGAAATTCCGAACGTGTCGCGGTTCCGGGCAAACTTTTTCAACCAGAAGTACGGCTGCGCCGCCGTCTTCCGCCAGATTCCGTCCAAGGTGCTTTCCTTCGAGGATTTTGAAAAGTTCGACGCCCCGCTGCCGCCCGTGTTGAAAAAATTCGGCATGTTGCACAAAGGCCTCGTCGTGGTCACGGGTCCGACCGGCTCCGGCAAGTCCACGACGCTGGCGGCCATGGTCGATTACTGCAACAAGAACCGTCGCGACCACATCATCACCGTCGAGGACCCGATCGAGTTCGTGCACGAGAGCAAAAACTGTCTGATCAACCACCGCGAAGTCGGCGTCCACACCAAATCGTTTTCCGCCGCGTTGCGCGGCGCGTTGCGTGAGGATCCGGACATCATTCTGGTCGGCGAAATGCGCGACCTCGAGACCATCGAACTGGCGCTGACGGCGTCGAGCACCGGCCACCTGGTTTTCGGCACGTTGCACACCCAGAGCGCGGCCAAGACGGTCGATCGCATGATCGACGTCTTCCCGGCGGATCAGCAGAACAAAATCCGCGCCACGCTTTCTGAATCGCTCAAGGGCATCGTCGCCCAAAGCCTGTTCCGGCGCATTGACAAAAAGGGCCGGGTGGCCGCCATGGAGATTCTGGTGTTCACCACCGCCATTGCCAACCTGGTCCGCGAAGGCAAGACGCACCAGATTCCGGGCATGATCCAGGTCGGCAAAAAACTGGGCAATCAACCGCTCGACGATTCGATCATGGAGCATTTGCGCATGAAACGAATCGGCGCCGAAGAGGCGTACGACAAATGTCTCGACAAAAAGAAATTCCGGCATTTCCTCCCGACGCCGCCGGATGACGATGACATATAAGCGAAAGGAATTTTTATGCGCCGAAACGAACTGGATTTCCTGCTCAGCAGGATGCTGGAGTCCCAACAGGAAGTGTCCGACCTTAATTTCACGGTGGACAAACCGCTGCAGGTGGAATCATTCGGTGAACTGGTGGCGGTGCCGCTGGAACCGCCCCTGGAACGGCTGACCCCGTTTCAAACGGAGATGGTGGCGCTCAATCTGATCGGCGGCAACCGCCGGCTCACCGAAGACCTGCTCCGCGCAGGCTCCTGCGACTCCTCCTACTCGCTGAGCAACAAAGCGCGGTTCCGCGTCAACATCTTCTCCCAGCGCGGCAATTACTCGATCGTCCTGCGAAAGTTGAACACGAAAATCCCGACGCTGGAGGAGCTGGGGATGCCGGAGATATTCCACCAGGCCGCGAAGGAAAAAACCGGATTGATCCTGGTCACCGGCGCCACCGGCTCCGGCAAAACGACGACACTGGCCGCCTTGCTGGATGAAATCAACGACAACAAATCGATCCACATCATTACCCTGGAAGACCCGGTCGAGTATGTTCACTCCCAGAAGAAGGCGACGTTCAACCAGCGGGAATTGGGAATCGACTTCAATTCATTTGCCGGGGGCCTCCGCGCCGCCTTGCGCCAGGCGCCCAAAGTGATTCTGGTCGGCGAAATGCGCGACCGTGAAACGGTCGAGATCGGCATGACCGCCGCCGAAACGGGCCATCTGGTTCTGGCCACGCTGCACACGATTGATGCCGGCCAGACCATCAACCGTATCGTGGGCATGTTTGAACCCGAGGAACAGGACCAGGTTCGCGTGCGCCTGGCCGACACGTTGCGCTGGATCGTCAGCCAGCGGCTGGCGCCCAAGATCGGCGGCGGTCGCACGGCCTTGCTGGAAATCATGGGTTCCAATCTCCGCACCAAAGAGAGCGTTCAACTCGGCGAAAGCGAAGGCAAATCGTTTTACGAAATCATCGAGGCGAGCTACACGTTCGGCTGGCGGACGTTCGACCACGCGGCGCTCGAGGCCTTCGAACAGGGCGTGGTCAGCGAGGAAACGGCCCTGCTCTACTGCACCAAACGCGGCGTTGTCTCGCGCGGCATTGACAATATCAAAAAGAAACGGGGCGACTCCACCTCGGACGTGTCCAGCCTGCGCATGAGGACCGTTCAAGAGGCCAAGAAGACCGGCGCGCCGCCGATCCCCACCACCCTGAAATTGAAATAATCCATGGCTTACGAACTCGAATTCATCGGGCCGAACGACAAACCCGCCCTGCTCGCCCTCAGCACGCCCGAATGGCTGGACGCGGCCAAAAACGTCCTGACCGAAATCGGCTACAAGGTGCATGCCGCCAGCAATCACGATGATTTCAGCGTCCGCTTCGGGCGCATCCAGTATCAGGTGGTCATTATCGAGGAACTGTTCGCCTGCAATGTGCCCGAAGAGAACTTGACACTGCAATTCATTCAGCAAATGCCCATGCCCCAGCGCCGACACGCCATTTTCATTCTGCTGGGCAGTTCCGTGAGCACGTTGAGCGCGATCCAGGCCTTCCAGCAAAGCGTCCACGCCGTCGTCAACCGCGAAGAACTCGCCTTGCTCGGCCCGAACATTCTGGGTCCGATCGTCCAGCGCGTCGTCGCCGATAATGACCTTTTTCTCAATGGCTATCGCGACACTCAACTCCGTATCGTCCAGGGCAGGCTCTAGCTGGAAGCCCGCCTCCGGGGTGCCGCGTCCGGCATGAAACTGGTCCTCGCCCCGAAATGCCGCCGGCGCTTCGGGTTCATCCCCGGGCCATCCCAACTCGCCATGCCTCGCCTCGATCAGGCCCTCGTTGAACGCGGTCTGTGCGACAGCCGGGAAAGGGCCAAGCGCGCCATCATGGCCGGTCGGGTCAGAATCAATCGGCAGCCGGCGCGAAAAGCGAGCGATCCGGTCGGGCCCGACGACCGGCTCGAACTCGAAGCGGCAGAAAAATATGTCAGCCGCGGCGGCCACAAGCTCGAACACGCGCTGGACTGTTTTCAACTGCCGGTCGAAGGGCTGACCGCGGTTGACCTGGGCGCTTCCACCGGCGGTTTCACCGATTGCCTGTTGCAACGCGGGGCCAAAAAAGTTTTCGCGGTCGATGTCGGCCGCGGCCAACTGGCCTGGAAACTTCGCGGGCATCGGCGCGTGGTCGTGATGGACAAGACCAACGCGCGCGAGCTGACGCCGGCGAAGTTTCCGCCGCCGTTTCAGCCGGTGGACCTGGTCGTCATTGACTGCTCTTTCATTTCGTTGAACAAGCTGCTTGCCGCCGCCGCCGCTGTGCTGCGCAGCTCCGGCAAGGTGGTGGCTCTGGTGAAGCCGCAGTTCGAGGCCGGCAAAGCGGAAGCGGACAAAGGCGCCGGGGTCATCACCGACCCGCGCATCCACCAGCGCGTGCTGCGCGAGCTGGAGGCGTTTGTCACCGCGGGCGGATACCTGCGCTGGCAGGGCGTGACCGAATCTCCGCTGCCCGGCCCGGCCGGCAACAAGGAATTTTTCGCGCTGCTTGAGAAAATTGACTGACAATATCCAAAGGGTTGGTCTCATCGCCAACCCCGAAAAGGGCAACTGCCTCCCGGCGGTCCAGAAAGCGGCCGCCCTGATTGCCAAGGCGGGTCGTCTGGTCCTGAGCGACCAGGCCACGGCCGACCTCGCCGGATTGAAGACGACGTCGAGCCGGGACGCCCGCGACCTGACCGAGCAGGTTGACTTGATCCTGGTGTTCGGCGGCGACGGCACCATGCTGCGCGTCGCCCGCGAAGTGGCCGGTTCCCGCACGCCGATTCTCGGCATCAACGTTGGCGGCCTTGGCTTTTTGACGGCGGTGTCGTCGGACCAACTGCCCAATGCCCTGGCGGGTGTCTGGTCCGGCGAATTTACCGTCGAAACGCGATCCTTGATTGAGGCCGGCGGACAAATTCGGGATAGGACCCTCCGGCAAACCGCGCTCAACGACTTCGTCATCAGCCGCGGCACGGTCACGCGTTTGATCGAGCTGGAGGTTCGTGTGGACGACGCGGTACTGACGCATTATCGGTGCGACGGCCTGATCGTCAGTTCGCCCACGGGCTCGACGGCCTATTCCCTCGCCGCGGGCGGCGCCATCGTGAGCCCGAACGCGGAAGTCTTCGCGCTGACGCCGATCTGTCCGCACACACTTTCCAACCGCTCCGTCATCGTCAGCCTCGATTCCGTCGTGCAGGTTACCGTGCTGAGCCGGAAAGTGGAGACCATATTGTCCGCCGATGGACAGGTGCAAATGCAATTGACGGCGGGTGATTCCATAGCCATCCGCCGCAGCCAACGGGCCGTTCGTTTGCTGCGACCGGGCGGAAGTTCCTTTTTCGAGACGCTCCGTCAAAAACTGCACTGGAGCGGATCAAACATTTGATGGACCCAACATGGTTCGATTGAAAGATATCGCGGAACGGGCCGGCGTCTCGGTGATGACGGTCTCAAAAGTCCTGCGCGACGCGTCGGACATCTCCGCCGCCACCAAAGTCCGCGTCCGCGCCCTGGCGCAGCAGATGGGCTATGTGCCGGACTCGCTGGCGCAGGGATTGCGCACGCGCACGACGAAGCTTTTCGGTCTGGTCATTTCGGCCATGACCAATCCCATTTTTGCCCGGGTGGTGATGGCCATTGAAGAACGCGCTCACGAACTGGGCTACGAAGTGATTCTCAGCCACACGCTCAATGAACCGGAACGCGAGGAAACGGCCATACGGCGGCTGATCTCGCGGCGCGTGGACGGCCTGTTTGTTTCACCGGTGTACCGCCTGGAGCCCGAAGCTCCCATTTACAAGGAACTCCAACGCTGCGGCATCCCGACGGTCCTCCTCGGCCACTCGGCCCCTTTCTGCAGCCAGTTTGCCAACGTGGAGACCGGCGACCTTCAGGCGAGTTTCGCCGCCGCGCAGCATTTGTTGGAATTGGGCCACAAACGCATCGCCTTCTTCGCCGGACCGCAGGTGTCGCCCTGGGCGCAGGAACGTTTCGAAGGCCATCGCCGCGCGCTGCGGGAAGCGGGCGTCGAGGTGGATGACAAACTGGTGTTCAACGCGGGCAACACCATTGAAGAAGGCGAAAAGGCCGCGCTGCAAATGCTGGGCGAAGGCACCCAGTTCACCGCCGTCCAGGCGGTCAACGACCTCGTCGCCATCGGCGCCGCCAATGTTTTTTTGAATCAAGGAATCGCCATCCCGGAGGAGCTCTCCCTCGTCGGTTTCGGCAACGTGCTGATCAGCGAATATTTTCGCGTGCCGCTGACGACCGTTCGCCAGCCGAAATTCCGGCTCGGCGTGGCGGCGATGAATTCCATGCTCAAGCTCATGCAGGGCGAACTTCCGGAATCGAAG
>DASPXS010000155.1:0-3167 GCA_035637175.1 Haliangiales bacterium
CGATCGAGCGACTCCGAGCGCACGCCGTCGGCGGGCACCTCGAGCCTGGCGCTCCAGACAATGGCGTTGAGGATGAGTTTGCGAAAATCCGCGTTCCACCAGTTCGCGTAGAAATGGCCGCCGGTGAACCCGAAGCCGCGCCCGCCGTCGGCGCGTTCCACCGCCCAGCCGACTGTGAAATCATTCGTCTCGTTCGGCGGACGGGTCACGATGACGGGTCTCAAACGCCGATCGTTTTCCCCAAAGCGAATGCGATAATAATACTCCTCCTGCGTCGTGAACGGTTTCACGCCGCGCAAGATGGGATGTTCCGGTGTTCCCGGCTTTGAATCGGCCTTCCAGGTTTGAATCGCGGAATACCAATGGTTCGGCGCGCTGCCGGTTTCGTAATCGAAGTGGCCGCCGACCCATTCCGTGATCTGCTCGTGAAATCGCATTGGATTGAACGTGCTCCAGTGAAAGAAAACGATCCCGCAACCGCGTTTCATCTGCCGTTCGATGACCTGCAAATGATCGCCGACGTAGAGCGGATGATTCTTTTCCTCCCGGTCGGTGCCGTCGGAAGTTAGAAAGATCGTGTCGGCATCTTCGAGCGTTGCCGGTACCCGGGGCCAGCCTTTGAAGTGCGCCTCGACGCGCACCTTGCCTTGCAGGTCCGGCGATGTTTCGAGCAAATGTTTCAGGAGAATGACGTTCTTTTCGTATTCGTGCGCTTCTTTCGGATGGCCGGTGATCGGCCCGGCAATGAGGACGATTTTCCTGGGAGTGTCGGCGGCCAGAGCCGCATGCGGCCAAAGAAGAAAAACCAGGGACGTCCAGAAGCACAGGATCTGGTGGCGGCTCATAAGCGATGCCGTGAGTGTGACCGGTTTGCGATCGGAAACAAGACCGGGTATTCGCGCTGACTGGTTCAATTCACGAATAATTCTGTGCGATCATCAGAATACGGGCTTGCAAAATTGAGCTGACTATGGCTCAATCCGAGTATCCGTGCGAGAAGCGTGTTTTTTGGGGTGAGTTGTAGTTTATGGCCTTCGGCTCATTTCCTAACGGTCAACTTGTGAGAGTAGCATTATGTACCAATCGGAACGAATGATGAACATTTTTAAAGTCCTGTCACAGGGCTGGAGGACGATCCGCGTGAAACCCTGCTTCGTGGCGAAGATTCCCATCCGCATTTCCAGATCCTTAAACCGCTCCAGCCGGAGGGTCTCCTTATCTTCGCTCGCGTTCTGCGTGGCTGCGATCATCCCCTTCACGAGCCGCGCCCAAGGCGCGCTCACGAACGGATGGACGAACCCAGGGGCTATCTCCGCCGCCGGAGAAACGGACACCTGGACCATCGCGGCAAATCCGGGGGACAGCATCGCCATGCAGATCTCCAAGCTTTCCGGCGGAGCCGGATTTACACCGCGCATTGAGGTATTTGCGCCGGACGGCTTCTCACTCGGGTTCAAGTCGGGTGGCGTGGCAGCGAGGCTGGACATCCAGGCGAATGTCGTCGGCACGTATACGGTGGCGGTCAGCGACGCCAACCGCACCGGTACTGGCACTTAGGGACTGCAGTTGGCCCAGATACCGGGCGCCTTTACCGTTCCTTCGGCTGACGAGGGCGGACCGATGACCAGCGGAGCGATTCACCAGGGGCTTATTGGTGTCGGAGATTTGGACATGTGGACCGTGTCTGCGAGCCAGGGCGACCGGATCACAGTTCAAATCGCGAAGGATTCTGGCGGTGCCGGCTTCACTCCGATGATTGAACTGTTTGCGCCGGACGGCGCGCGGCTGGGAGTCGGTTCGGGCGGCCAGGCTGCGCGTTTGGATGTGCAAGCTGACGCCAGCGGAACCTACACCGTGCTAGTCAGCGATGCCAACGAAAGCGGCACTGGCAGCTACCGACTTTATTTGGCTCACGTCCCGGGCAGCTTTTTCGTGCCGGCCGGCGACGAGGGCGGTGCACTGCCTGATGGAGTGGATAAGGACGGCACCATCTTTGTCGGGGACCTCGACCAGTGGGCGTTCACAGCGAGTCCGGGTGACCATATTACCTTGCAAGTGACCGAGCTGACCGGCGGGGCAAATTTCGCTCCCTTGATTGAACTGTTCGCTCCGAACGGCGAGCGCAAAGGAGTCGCGCAGAACGCATCGGTGGCGACTATCGACGCGGCCATCGAGGTCGGCGGCACCTACGCGGTACTGGTCAGCGACGCGAACCAGACCGGTTCGGGGACGTACCGGCTGCACTTGACCCGTGGTACTATCGCGCCTCCGGGAGCCAACGTGCTGACAAACGGAGGAACTTCCCTGGGAAGCATTTCTCCCGCAGGCATCACTAACGTCTGGACGTTCACTGCAAGTGCCGGTGAGAGCATTGTTATTCGCGCGGGGGAGATCACTTCGGGCAGCACGCTGACTCCTCAGTTGCAGTTGTACGGACCCGACGGCGGGTTACTGAACTCCTTTTCCAGTGGGGCGGCAGCGGAAGTCACAGCGCGAGCGACGAATAGCGGGACCTTCACGGTGTTTGTCAAGGATAACAGCGCTGGACAACTCGGCACGGGCAACTACCGGATCAGTCTGGCCAAGACGGGCAGCGCACCCGTGATCTCCCCCAACGACGAAGGTGGTCCCATGGTCAATGGGACGACGTATCTGGGGACCATTGACACCGGCGACATTGACGCCTGGACATTCACGGCCAACGCGGGCGAAAGCATCGTGGTGCGCATGGGCGAGACCGCTACGGCCACTCTGACACCGCAACTGCGGCTCTACGGACCGGACGGCGTGTTACTGGGCTCCTCTTCCAGCGGGGCGGCGGCGGAAGTGTCCGCGCGGGCGACGAACAGCGGGACGTTTCTGGTGGTGGCCGGTGATCTGACCGCCGGGTTTGCCGGCACGGGCAATTACCGGATCAGCCTGGCCAAGACGGGCAGCGCGCCTGTGATTTCGGCATCCGATGAAGGCGGTCCTATGGTCAACGGGACGACGTATCTGGCGACCATCGACACGGGCGACATGGATGCCTGGACGTTCACGGCCAACGCGGGCGAAAGCATCGTGGTGCGCATGGGCGAGACCGCTGCGGCCACTCTGACACCGCAACTGCGGCTCTACGGACCGGACGGCATGTTACGGGGCTCCGCTTTCAGCGGGGCGGCGGCGGA
>DASPXS010000156.1:0-6887 GCA_035637175.1 Haliangiales bacterium
CCCTCTCCCCCACTGGGGGAGAGGGTGTCCGAAGGACGGGTGAGGGGGATCTCCACTGGTTCATGGTCCCAATGCCTGCGAAAAACGAAAGGGGGCTTTCCGTGATCGCGGCCCGGCCGCCGAGGGGGGAAATACGCCAGGTCCGCCAGCAAAACTGCCAGCGGTTCGCGCAAACCCGCTGGCAGAATGTCAACCCAACAACTTCAACCGAAATCTAACTCGAATACTTCACACCGCAACCATAGGACCTGGTTTCCTTGACGGCGACCGGTTTGTCGGCAAACAAACTTTGCAGGGCTTCGCGCACGTAGTTGCGCGCCTTGCGCGGGTCCCCTTCCGGCTCCGGCCGGTCGTCAATCGCGCCCTGATAAACCAGCACGCCGTTCTTATCGATGACAAACATGTCGGGCGTCGTCTTCATGCCATAGAGTTGGCCGACTTTGCCGTCATGATCGTCAATCCACGCCGTCGCTTTGATTTTTAATTGGTCCCACTCTTTCTTGGCCGCGGCCGGGTCGCGATAGCTGCCGCTGTGTTTGCCGGCGGAGTTCACCACCAGCCAGACGACGCCTTTCGACCGCGCCCACTCCTGCAACTCCTGCATCGCTCCCGTCTTGAAATGATTCGCGCAGAACGGGCAATCCATGTTGTACGCTTCGAGCACGACAATTTTGCCTTTGTAGTCGCTCAGCTTGTGCGTCTGACCGGCAATGTCCGTTGCCGTGAATGCGGGAGCCGGTTTGCCGACTTGCGCCGCGCCCAGCGCGGAAAAGCAACCGGCCGCCAATGCGAGGAATAAACCCCATGTCTTTTTCATAGCTTTTTGACTGTCCTTACAAGATTTTTGACCCACCGCGATGCGCCCGCGGCAAAGTATTCTCCTACTCCGAGGCTTTGTCCAGCGCGTCGAGCACGATTTTCGGTGACAGATATCCGTCCGGCAAAACGATGGGCGGTTTGGCTGAGTCCCGGGGATAAACCAGGACCAGGGGCACCGCGTTCCGGCCGAATTTTTCCAACTCCTGGCCGATAGTTTCGTCCTGCTTCGAAAAATCGGCGACCAGCGTGACCGCGTTGATTTCGCCGAGCTTCTTCCGGACGGGTTTGATGTTGATGCTGGTCCGCATGTTGACCTGGCAGGTGGCGCACCAGTCGGCGGTGAAATCGACCAGGATGGGCCGTCCCTCTGCGCGCGCTTTGGCCACCGCTTCCGGACTCCACGGTTTCCAGTCCAGTTCCGGCGCCCGGCTCAGCGCCAAGGCGGTCACCGTGCCGGTGACCAGAAGACTCGCCGCCATTCCCGGCCAGCGCCGCCGGGCGGCGCGTTGCGCGAACTCGCCCCATATCCACGCCGACATCGCGAGCGCCACCAGGAATATGCCGAACCAGAACACGTCGCTCCGGGTGAAATGACTCAGGGTCAACCGGAACAACCAGACGACCGTTGCCAGCATCGGAAAACCCATCGCCTTCTTGAACTGCTCCATCCAAGGCCCCGGTTTGGGCAGGAACTTCAACCAATCGGGTCGCCAGCTTAACACGACATAGGGCGCCGCCAATCCCAGACCGAGAGTCAGCAGTGTCAGCACGATGACGGCGGGAGGTTGGGAAAACGCGAAGCCCAGAGCGACCCCCATAAACGGCGCGGAGCAGGGTGTCGCCAGCAAAGTGGCGAGCACGCCGTTGAAAAAGGCGCCCGCTGCGCCTTTCCTCGACGCCAATTCGCTGGCGGCTCCCAGGGTCCGCCCGCCCAAGGTCACCTCAAAAAGTCCGAACAAATTGAGGGCCACCAGCAGGACGAGGATGGTCATGGCGATGATGAAATGCGGATTCTGGTATTGCATCCCCCAACTGGCCTGATGTCCCGCCTGTTTGACGGCGATCACCATCCCGGCCAGCACGAGGAACGACACCAGCACGCCCAGTCCGTAAATCAATCCCATCCGGCGCACCTGCTGCGGGGCCTCCTTGCTCTGCTGCACGAAACCCAAAATTTTCAGCGCGATGACCGGCAGCACACACGGCATTACGTTCAAAATCAATCCTCCAATAAAGGCAAACACCAGCACGAGCGCCAGAGACCTGGATTCCGGCGGCGCACCGAAATCTCCTGCCGACAAGGCCGCAGGCGTCGCGGCGATGGGCACGTTCACTTCGATCGCCTGCCCTCCTTTTTCCTTGCCCAGCACGATTCCCTGAAGCTGCGACGGCCAATCGCCCTCGAACTTTTTCACGATCTTCCGCAAGCGGACCTTGTCGCCGTTGGCCCCCAGTTTTTCCGTCGCCGCCTGGATTTCAAACGTCTTGCCGGGATACGGAAAGAAATCCTCCGCGTCCCTCAGCGCCACTTCCAGAACAACCGGACGCGGACGCGAGCCACGGTCGGCCTCTTTTTCCCACCAGGCGCCGGCTTCGATGGAAGACTCCTTTCGCGGCAATTTTTTCTTCCAGGCGTCGAACAAAAAGATTTCTCCCGAGGGCTTCGATGTTGCTCCCACTTCCAGCACGGCTTTGACTTCGCCTTTGCCAGGGAGACAAACCCGCTCGCACTCCAGCCACGACAACTGGGCTTTCAACTCCTTCGGGCCGGCCGACACGTTGTCCGCCAGCGTCATCGGCACGATCAACAACACTTCGTCCTGGTAAACATAGGTTGTCAGGCCGGCGATGGTGAATTTTTCCGGAGCCGGCCATTGGATTTCGCCCGCCCTGATTCCGTCCGCCAGTTGCCAATCGATTTTCGTGGCCGCGCCCGAATCACCGGGGTTTTTCCAGTAAGTGTGCCAGCCCGGCGGCATCTTCAGCAGCACGCCGGCCAGCACCGTTTCGCCCGGACGCACCGCCTCCGCTGACAGAATCAAGCGCGCCTGCGTCCGGGTCGCCGCGCCCGCGGACCAAACCGCGACCGGGAGAAAAACCAGGAGCGCCAGACTCCGCAAGAGTTGCATAACCGTATAGATGCACCAGGCCGAAGAAAATTTGAATTTAATTCGGGCCGCGTTACACCCGGGGTGAGTTCAAGAAGGGTAGCCGCCGACGCAAGGAGGCGGATTTTGGCACGAAAAACACTTCCGCCTCCTAACCTCGGCGGCTGCGGCTCTTGCCACGATTCTTGAACTCACCCTGCGTTACACCGTCGCAGCGGCGAAAAGACCATCCGCTCAATTGCAATTTGCGCCGCGCCCAAATACCTTTGCGGCAATGTTATCGTCCGACGACATTGGGTTTCGCTGGTTGCGCACCGGTGACGACACCTTCGCCGCGATGCTTTCCGCGATCGACAGCGCGAAGATTTCCATCGAATTCGAATGCTACATTTACGCCGTCGGCCCGCTCGGCGAGCGTTTTCGCGAGGCGCTGATGCGCGCCGCCCGACGCGGCGCCCGCGTGCAGGTGCTCATTGATTCATTCGGCTCGATCACGCTGTCGGACAGTTTCTGGCAGCCCTTGCGAAAAGCCGGCGGCGAAATGCGCTGGTTCAACCCCCTGACCCTCCGGCGTTTCAACATCCGCAACCATCGCAAACTGCTGATCTGCGATCAAACCGTCGCGTTCGTCGGCGGCTTCAACGTCGGGGCGCAGTGGGAAGGCGACGGCGTGACGCGCGGGTGGCGCGATCTCGGCCTCCAAATCAATGGCCCGTTGGCGGGGGAATTGTCAGACTCGTTCGAGGAGATGGCCGGCCGGGCGGATTTCAGGCACAAACGATTCATCCGCCTGCGCAAACGCCCCGCGGAACCTCGGCCGCTCATCCAGGCCGCTGAATTATTGTTGAGCGGACCCGGCCGCGGAGGCAGCCCCATCAAGCTGGCGTTGCGCAGGGATTTGCTCCAGGCTCGGACCGTGCAGATCATCGCCGCGTATTTTCTGCCGCCGCGACGACTTCGCCGCACGCTGACGCATGTGGCCCGGCGCGGCGGACGGGTGCAATTGATTCTGCCCGGCAAGTCGGACGTGCCCCTCATTCGGCTGGCGGCGCACAGTCTTTACCAACGATTGTTGCGGTCCGGTGTGGAGATCTACGAATACCAGCCGCAGATCCTGCACACCAAGCTGATCATCATGGACGCCGTCGTTTACGCGGGTTCATCCAACCTCGACACCCGCAGCCTCAACATCAATTACGAACTGCTCGTGCGCCTGACCGACGAACGCCTGGTGGCCGAAGCGCGCGACATTTTTGCCGAGCATCTGTCGCTTTCGCGGCAGGTGCACCGCATGCTTTGGCGAAAATCGCGCACGCTGTGGAACAAGGCCCGCGAGCGGCTGGCGTATCTCTTTTTTGCCAAGCTTGACCCTTATGTGGCGCGACGGCAGTGGAATGCCCTGCCCTGACCGCGCGTCCGCACCGGTTTCTCCAAGCTGGCGCCAGTCGCGTTGCGACGTATTTGTACAGCGCGTGGCTTGCGTTGTGGCGGCAGCCATCTTGGCTGCCGTAGAGGGGGCATCCTACGCGCGGAACAGTTGCCCCATTTTCCTGCCGAGGATCTTTCCCGCGACCAGCAGACTCACGCTGAGAATGGCCATGCCGACGACACCCAGGGCGCACGCCACTCCCGGCGCGTCGGGATCGATGCGGCCCATCAGTTGCCAGATCATTTTGGTGACCGGAAAGAATTGTTCGCGCATGGCCAGGATCAAACCGTCGCTGACTTCGAGCATGGCGAAGGAAAAAGTCAGGATGGTTCCGGCGATCAAATTCGCCATCACGAGCGGCAAAGTGATTTTGCGCAGCGTCCGGAATGGGGACGCGCCCAGGTTGGCCGACGCCTCTTCAAGGGTCACGCTGGTCTGCTGGAAGCCGGCGTAGGCGGAGCGGACGATGTAAGGCAATCGCCGCACGCTGTAGCTGACCACGAGCAACACCGTGGGGTTCTCCCGCGGATTGAGCCAATGAATTTTAACGTCGAACCCGGCCACAAAACCGAACGCGAGCACCAATCCGGGCAACGCCAGCGGCAGCATCGCCAACGCGTCAAGCCACCCGGCGAACGGAATCCTTTTGCGGGTCAACAACCAGGCGATCATGACGCCCAGACACAAGTCGAGCAGCGCGCTCAAGGTGGAATAAATGAGACTGTTGCGGATGCTCGACGCCGTCAGGCCGTGCCCGAAAACCTCGCTGTAGTTTTGCGTCGTCCATTCGCGCGGCAACACGCTGAAAAACCAGTGCCGGGCGAACGAATCGACGATGACCGCCAGGTGCGGCAGCAACGCCAGGCCGATGACCGCCAGCATCGCCACCCAGATGCCGACGCTCTGCCGCCGTCCGGCCCGTCTTTCCGCCCCGGCCGTGTGCCCTCGCGCCATCATTTCATACCGTCGTCCGGCCAGCGTGCGTTTGCTGACGAGAAAAAGGGCCAACGTCAACACGAGCACCAGGACGGTAAGGGCATAGCCCGTCGGGTTGGTGTTGATTTCGTTGACGGCGTCGAAAATCTGCACCGGCACCACGCGCGAAAAACCGAAAATGAGCGGCGTGCCCAAATCGGTGAACGCCCAGATGAATACGATGACCGCGCCTGCAAAATAACCCGGCAGTATCAACGGCATCGTTACGGTGCGGAACAGCCGCCAGCCGCCGGCGCCCAGGTTTTGCGCTGCCTCGCGCAGCGACGGATCGACATTGGCCATGGCGGCGGAGACATTCAGGAACATGATCGGGTAAAGGTTCATCACCTGCAGAACCACGATACCCCAGAAGCCCCCGTGGCCCAGCCAGTCAATCGGCCTGTCCGGCGGCAACAGGCCGAGCTGCATGAGCAGGAGATTGAGGGAACCGAATCGCGCCAGCAGTTGCGACAGTCCGATCGCCCCGACAAACGGCGGCATGATCATCGGCACAAGCAGCAGACCGCTCAGCAATGCTTTGCCGCGAAAATCAAACCGGGTCATCCAGTGTGCCAACGGCAGTGCGAGCAGCGTCGTCAGCGCGGTCGTCAAAAAAGCGATGGCAAAACTGTTGAAAAGAGACTCGCGTTGCAGCGGACTTTCCAACAGCAGCAGAAAATATTTCAGGCTGAACCTGTCGTCGGCGAAGAACGCGCCCTTCAACATGAAGCTGACCGGATAGAACAGGAACGCCCCGAAGAACGTCAGCAGAAGCGTGAGGAAGACCGTCGTTGAAAGGTTCCAGTCGTATTTCTTCGCCACCGAGGCATTATCGGCACGGTGTCGTCAAACGGAAGCTCGAATCAATTCGAGTCCGGCGACCGCGATATAGATTGGTGCGCGAAGGCAGAGCAGGCGAGACTACACTGTGTTTCCCCTCAGGGAAAAGGACAGCCTTCTTCGCCGATTAAACCGCAAAGAATACTGCGAATCGCGTGGACGTTTCGAATCTTGTGGGAAGATCCCGGCGCCCGAGATTCACCGCGGGTTGCCCACCGGATTCAAAGCGACACGGATCAAAGCGCGACTCTTTGCCCGATACCGGGCCAGAGGATTCAGGAAAGCCGACGGAGACTGAAAAGCTGCGAGTACCTTTGATACCGCGGCAGAGCCGTCGGACCCTGTTCCACACTCCAGCTTTCGACCAGCGTGTGTGTTGCGGGTCTCTGCCCGCTTCGGGCCGGCTGAAGAGACGGCGAATAGTTCGGCCGGCCGCCCGCTTCCAGCGTCGCCATGACAAAGCGGCGGCAATCTTCCTGCACGCGATTCAACACACCCCGGCACCACATCCAGAAGCCGAGGAAGACCGCGGCGCAAACCATCGACGCCAGGCCCAGGCCGAAAAAGAACCTCACAACGAAATGCGAAGAACTGCGGAAAAATTCAGGAATCAAGACCGCCGAATAACAGATGCCGACGCAGGAAAGCACCGCCAGCAGACTCACCAACCATAACGCGCGCCAGACACACAGTTCGTCCCGCTCCGCTTGTTTGAT
>DASPXS010000157.1:0-6920 GCA_035637175.1 Haliangiales bacterium
TGCTCGAGCTCTTCCGTCGTGAGCGGTTTGGGCAGGAATGATTCGAGGACGGTGATTTCCTGCTTTTCTTTGGCCGCCAGTTCCGGTCGTCCGCCCCTTTCGAACTGTTCGACCGCCTCGCGGCGCTTCTTCACTTCCTTCTGAATGATGGCGACGGTCTCGGCGTCGGAAAGGGTCTCGATTTTCCGTTCGATCTGGGCGTAGCCGATGGCGGACTTCAACAGGCGAAGCGTGGAAAGGCGCGCGGCGTCCCTGGCCAGCATGGCGGCTTTGAGTTCCCGGGAGAGGCGTTCGAGCAGCGTCATGCTGTCAGCGGGAGGTTTTGAGGTTGCGCAGCGCGTCCCGGACCTGCGCCGCCTTTTCGTAATCCTCCCGTCGCACGGCGTCGTCGAGGGCGTGCTCGAGTTTCTCCCGTTCCGAGAGCGGGCGTTTGGAGTGGAGGTCTTGCAGCCAGGATTCCAGGGAGTGAACTTCACCGCTCTGTTCCAACAAGTCCTGACGCGAATGTTGCCGGTAAAAATTCCGAATCTCCTCCAGCCCGTCTTCGATTACCTGGACGGCTTCGGCGTGCTTTTCCTCGCGCAATGACTGCATGCCCTTTGCCCGGATGCGCATCATCAACAACTGCGGACAGAATTGCTGGAGGGACCAGGCGAGTTCGTTGGATTCGGCGTATTCGTCGACGAACTGGAAGACTTCCCAATTGCGCTTGGTGTCGCGGATGACGCCGGAATAATCTTCCAACTGGAACAGGCAAATGTAGCGGTGGTGATATTGAATGGCCTCCTGCTGCAGCTTCGCGCAATCGTCGGCTTTGAGCGTGAAGCCGTCATCGCTTCCGCCATGTGTCCGGCGAAACCTCTGCCGTTTTGCCTGGTAATGCTGGAGCAGCGATTCGCGGCCGAAGGGGCGTTTGCCATCGGGTCGGCCGGTGGCGTTCATCTGGAGCAGCCCAAGGTCCACGCGCAACTGAATTTTTTCAGTGCCATCTTTGGTCTTAAATTTCCTGACGGCAACCTCGCCCGGCTGGTAATCCCAATGATCCAGGAGGTGAGAGATGTCGAAGTTCATGCGCTGCAATATGGACGCCGCTGTCCCGCAAGTCAACGCGCGAGGCGAATCGGCCCCATTTCCCGAGAGTCGCCACCGGGCGGGAGTCGAAATAGCCCTTGACCAATCGGGGAGTTAAAATAGCTTTGGCTCGGGCGAAGAGTGAATTTTCGCCCCGATAGACAGGAGCGCAGCCATGTCAACGACGAAACTTCCGAAGCAAAAGGTGACCTTCTCCATTCTGGCTCCCGAAGCCCGCAGCGTGAAGCTGGTGGGCGACTTCAGCGGCTGGGAAGAGAACCCGGTCGATTTGAAGAAGCTCAAGAGCGGCCAATGGAAGGCGACTCTCCCTCTGGCAGAGGGAAGGTATGAATATCGTTACCTGGTGGACGGCCAGTGGCAGGACGATCCCAACTGTCCGACGCGGGTCCCGAACGCGTTCGGAGGGCAAAACTGTGTCTGTGTTGTGAATTGAATTCCGGCGGGAGTCGCACGCCGCGCTGCCGGCCACAGACTGCGGCGTCGCCGGTTACTCAGGGGACCGAGGATGAACTACACTCCGTTCCCTTTCACGGACGTGGCAAGCTGGCGGCTTGAGTCAACGCCTGCTCGCGTTCAAAGAGTGTCGGGTGGGAGTAATAAAAGCGGCTGTAGAACGGGTGAGGCGTGAGGTTGCTCAGATTCTTTTCGTTCAGTTTGCGCAGCGCGCCGATCAATGAGCGCGGTTCACCCATGGTTTTCGCCGCGAACGCGTCGGCCTGGTATTCGTAGCGGCGCGACCAGAGATTCTGCAGGGGCGAAAACCAGAAAGTGACCGCGCTGCCGATCAAACCAAACAAGAGCAGGGCAGGGGTGATACTGCCCGGTTCAAAGCCAAAGGCCTGATAGAACCATGGGCATTTCGCCAGCCACGCAAGGACGTAAAGGCCGAGGAACAGGGCTGCCGCCGACCACGCCAGCATTTTCGCAATGTGCTTCCTTTTGCAGTGTCCGATTTCATGGGCGAGCACCGCTTCCAGTTCGGGCTCGGCCAGTTGCTGCAGCAACGTGTCAAACAGGACAATTTTCCGAAACCGCCCGAAGCCCGTGAAGAACGCGTTCGAATGGCGCGAGCGTTTGCTGCCGTCCATGACCTGGATCGTCCGCGCAGTGAAACCGGTCCTTTGGCCGAGACCGAGCAGCCGTTCGCGCAGCGAGCCCTCAGGCAACGGCGTGAATTTGTTGAACCAGGGCAAAATCAGGATGGGCGCGAGGACGACCATCAAGAGTTGAAAGCCGAGCACGCAGAGCCATGCCCAGAACCACCAGCGGTCGCCCATCCACTCGACCAGCTTCAACACGAGCACCAGGAGGGGATAGCCAAGAACCAGCGCCAGCGCCAGCCCTTTGGCGCGATCCATCCACCAGGTTTTCGGCGTGGTTGTGTTGAAGCCGAACCGTTCTTCGAGCCTGAACTGCGCGAACCAATCGAAGGGCAGTCCAGGAAGCGTGAGTGCGATCCCGACCACAAAAAGAAACGCCGCCTGCGCCCACGCCGATGAGCCGAGCCAATTCGTGAAAATGCCGTAGGCCCATGGGAGGATTCCGGTCAGCAAGATGGCCAGGAGAACCAACGTGCGCCAAGTGTCCTCGACCTGTCCGAAACGGCTTTTCGCGACTGTGTATTGGACGGATTTGGCGTAGGTGTCCGGGTCGATAAAATCCCGGAGCGCGTCGGGAACCGCTCCGGCGCGGGCGAGCACGTGACGCTGGTTCAGCCGTTCGAGCTCGAATTGCGCCGCCCATCTGGCGGTGACCAGTGCGAGGATGGTCAGGCTTGCGGCGGAGGCCAGGTTCATTTTTGAGCGGAAAGGTTTCGTCTTCCGGGCAGGTTTGTCCAGTAACAGTTGCACTTTGAGGGCGCAGCCGTTACACCATCTGTATGGGTGCGCAATGGAAACAGGCCGGTCGCGTGGCCAATGCCACCAAGCGCGGTCAGGCCATCGGCAAAGTGGTCCGCGAAATTCTGGTGGCGGCCAAGTTGGGCGGGCCCGACCCTGACCTGAACGCGCGGCTTTACGCGGCGATCGAAGCCGCGAGGAAGGCGTCGGTCCCGCGCGACACCATCGAGCGTGCCATCAAGAAGGGCTCCGGTCAGACCGACGAAAAGGTGATTTACGAGCTGGTGACCTACGAGGGTTTCGCCCCGCACAAAGTCCCGGTAATCGTCGAGTGCCTCACCGACAATCGCAACCGGACGGCGCCCGAAATTCGCCATCTTTTCCGCACCGGTTCTCTCGGCGCGCCCGGCAGCGTCGGCTTTTTCTTCGATTACCAGGGCGTGGTGGAAGCCATCCACGCGGACAAAACGCGCGATGCGGAAGGAGACGCGATTGAAGCCGGCGCGCAAGAGGTCGAGTCGCTGGAAGCGGAGGAAATTCCTGAAGGCCATCTGGGCGCCCGTTTCATCACGGAAGTCAAAGACCTGGACGCCGTCTCCAAATTTCTGGCCAAGGCCGGCTGGAAAGTGGTCGCCGCCGAATTGCGTTATCTCGCGAAGAACGTCGTCGAACTGCCAGAGGCGCACCGAAAGGAGGTCGCCGATTTTCTCAACGCGCTGGACGACCACGACGATGTGCACCGCGTTTACGCGGCAATCAGATGAGTTCGAGGAGAGCGAGTTGGCGTCTTTCCAGGCCGGCTTGTGATCCGCGCCTCTGGTCGCTCGATCGCAAAGTTGTCTTTCTGAACCACGGTTCATTCGGGAGCTGCGCGCGGCCCGTCCTCGGTTTCCAGCGGAAGATCCGGTCGCGCCTGGAGTGTCAACCGATTCAATTCTTCGTGCGCGATCTCGAATCGCTCCTCGATGAGGCCCGCCGCGCGCTGGCGGAGTTTTTGGGCGCCGAGGCCGACGATCTTGTGTTCGTGCCGAACGCGACGGCCGGGGTGAACACGGTGCTGCGGTCGCTGCGATTCAAACGCGGCGATGAATTGCTGGTCGCGGACCACGAATACAACGCGTGCCGCAACGCCCTGGATTTTGCCGCCGAGCAATCGGGCGCGCGGATTGTTGTCGCGCCTGTTCCTTTTCCGTTGGACGGGGCGAAACAGGTCATGAACGTGGTGTTGGACCGCGTCAGCGCGCGGACCCGATTGGCGCTGCTGGACCACGTTACGAGCCAGACGGGCCTGGTCCTGCCGATTCAGCAACTGGTCCAAGACCTGGCCGGGCGCGACATCGACACGCTGATTGACGGCGCGCATGCGCCCGGCATGGTGCCGCTCAATTTGCGACAACTCGGCGCGACCTATTACACCGGAAACTGTCACAAGTGGATTTGCGCGCCGAAGGGGGCCGGATTTCTTTACGTTCGGCGGGACCGGCAGGAGTTCGTTCGTCCGCTTTCCATCAGTCACGGCGCCAACTCGCCGCGCGCCGACCGTTCGCGTTTTCTGATCGAATTCGGTTGGACGGGCACTTGGGACCCCTCGGCGTGTCTGAGTGTGGCGGAGGCGTTGCGGTTCGTGGGCTCGCTCCTGCCCGGCGGATGGCCGGCGATTATGATCCGAAACCGGCGCCTGGCTCTCGCGGCGCGCAAGATGTTGTGCCGGGCGCTGCGGATCGAGCTGCCTTGCCCGGACGAAATGATCGGTTCGCTGGCCTCAATTCCATTGCCCGACGCCCTGAGTCCTGAACCGGCGAAGTCGCCGCTGTATCTGGATCCGTTGCAGGACCGATTGCTGGCAAATTACCGCATCGAGGTCCCGATAATTCCTTGGCCAGCGCCGCCGAAACGTCTGCTCCGTATTTCCGCTCAGCTTTACAATTCGCTGCCGCAATACCGTCTGCTGGCCGATGCGTTGGATGAGGAATTGAGCTGAGCCGGGCCGCTGTTTGGATGATGGCGGCGCGGATGTCACCAGGGAGCGGACGCAACCCGATGATTTCTGCGCCGAATAAGAGCGGCGCAACCGATGAATTTTTGGCGTCTCAGACAGTATTTGTCCTACCGACCCGGGCAAACTTTCAGAATGAGAATAAACATCTGGCGACCGAATTGGGACCGTGGGACCGTGACATTCAAACCATTTTGATTGATCTCGTGTCTCCTTACCGTATTATCCTGTCGAATCCACATGCGAACGGGGTTATGGCCGGTGAGCGGGATTAAGGTTAAGATCAGGATCAGGAACGGAAACGCAAGTGGCGCCATGAAACGACGTGTGCTCAGGTCCATGGCCGGTGAGCATGTCCGAAGGGAACGGGACTTCCATGCGATGAACTTTCGAAAACGAGTCTCCCGGGTGCCGTTGGCGCTGCTCTGTTTTGGCCTCGCCAACTGCGGGTGCCCGGCGGTCGTGGCCGGTTCGGTCGAAGGCAACGTGCCGTCGCCGTCGCGCGCGTTCACGTCGCGCACCACGGTGGCTTTTTATGCAGACTTGCATAGCGCAGGCAAGAGCGCCGTCTGGAAGGCGCTCGCCGAAAAGGCAGGACCGCTGATGGAGCAGTTGGGATCGCTTCCGCAAGGTCAAATGCCGTCGTGGCACAAGGCTCAGGTTTTTCCCGGATTGAAAGGAACAGACGTGGCAGAAATGGCGGTTGCCTTTGAGGGCGAAAAAATCCTGGGCGACCTCCAGTCCAACCAGTTCGATCCCAGTTCCGGAGTTCTCCTGGTCGTTCGCCTGGCCGGGACGCAGGAGGTAAAAAGTCTCATCCAACAGGCGTTGGATGCGATTGACAAAGAGAAGCCGGGCTTGCGCAGCCAGATAGAAAAGTCGCGCCGGCAGGTTGGCGCCGCCGAATTTTTTGACGTGCCCGCCGAAGCGCTGGGCGAACAGAAACTGCCGTTCACGGTGAGCTGCGCCGTCGGACCCGGCCTGAACGGAACGATCATCGGAATGGGCCGGTCTGAAAACCTGCGCGCCTTTCTGTCGGGGCAGACCGAAGGCGGGCTCCGCGGGCAAATCAATGAGGCGTTGTCCCGACGCGGGCAAATTTGGGTTCACGTGACCGTGCCGAAAGAGGCTACGAAAAATGGAGGGGGCGGGGGTGCCGGGTTGAGCGCGAACCCGATGCTGGCCGGGCTGGGGCAAAGCATGGAAAAAGTCCGGGAGATCAGTTTGAGTTTGAATTTTGCCACCAGCCAGATTGATTTCGATTTGAACCTCGAGTGCGCTGACGCCGCCGCGGCCGGTCAACTTTCCCAGGGCATCCAGGGACTTATCGGGATGATGCAGCTTGGATCGCAGCAAAACCGTTCCTCCCTGCCTCCGTTTGTTGGCAAGATCAAAGCCGTGACGGAGGGAGCAGCGTTGCGTTTGACGACGGCGTTCACGATGCGCGATTTCGATCTCGCTTTTCAGAACATGAAGCGCGGGGTGCCGGCCGCTCCGCCGCGCGCATCAGCGCCGGCGCCGAAGTCCGAAGCGGCGCCCGCGCCCGTTCCGTCGGCGCCGCCAGTCGAGGTGGAGTTCGTTCAATTCAGTTCCCAGGAGCAGGAATCCCTGCGAACGGCGCAGATGCGCGTCCACAATCGGTCTGCCCAGCCGGTCAAGGAACTGAAATTGACCTTCACGTATTGGGATGACTCGGGACGGAAGCTGGGACAATGGACTCGCCTCCATACCAGTTTGACAGGGGAGAACCTGATCGGGGGCGACGCAACCCGGGTTGTGGATTGCCTCGCGTTCAGCGTTCCCGCCTTCACGAAGAAGGTGAGCGTGACATTGCACGAAGTGACCTTTGCGGGCGGCGAGAAATGGAGTCTCAAATAGGAAATGCCATCCGCGCGCGATGCAGCCATTGGTTGCGCCCAGAGTTCCGACCTGACAGATACGGTCAGGGACAGCGCCAGGGCACTCGCCGATACAAAACGGTGTTTCATCGGTTC
>DASPXS010000158.1:0-22555 GCA_035637175.1 Haliangiales bacterium
ACGACCACGAGCCGCTGCCCGCCGGCAAATTGACGCCGGCGACCGGCACGCCGTTGCTGTCCACGGCGGACACAAAACGCACCCCGCCGGTGGCCCGCGCGGCGAATTCGTTGGTCGCGATGGAAACAAAATCGGCATCGGTGGAATCGGCCCAGACAAACGCACCGGTGTGATTGGCCTTGGCGCGGGTGCCAGCGGCAAAAGCGTAGCTGGTGGCGCTGTTCTCGAGACCGCCGGGGATGGTCGCGTACCAGGCGTAGGACTGAATCGTGTTTAAATCGCCCCCGCCGATGGTCGCGTAGGCGGCATAAGGCTGAATCGTGTTTTGCCAGCCCCCACCGATGATCGCGTTGTCGGCACCGGACTGAATCATGTTTACGGAACCTCCGCCGATGGTGGCGTGGAAGGCTAAGGTCTGAATCCAGTTTCCATCTCCTCCACCGATAGTCGCATACCAGGCATTGGACTGAATGGTGTTGCCGATGCCCCCTCCGATGGTCGTGTCGCCGGCGTAGGTTTGAATCGTGTTGCCTGTGCCCCCTCCGATGGTCGCGGAGTCGGCGTTGGTCTGAATCGTGTTGCCGTAACCACCGCTTATCGTGCCCCTTGAACCATCGTTGATGTTGGATTCGCCCCCACCCACTGCCGCGGATTCGCCACTGCTAATGTTGTCTAAGCCGCCAGCCACGGTCGACCATGACCCACTGCTGGTATTGGCTTGCCCTCCTCCCACTGCGGCCGCACCGCCACTGGTGTTACCAAAACCGCCGCTCACCGTTGCGCTCCAGTATAACGCGACGTTTTGGCCACCACCAGCCACGGAGGCGTAATCGCCAGTGGATCTGTTTTGCCAACCACCACTCACCGTCGCCCATTCGCCGCCGCTGGTGTTCTCTTGGCCGCCACCTACTGTCGCGAAGTGGCCACTGGTTGTGTTGGCGGACCCACCTCCGACAGTGCTGTGACCTCCAAGACTCCGATTGGTTTCTCCGCCGCTGACCGTTGACCACAGGCCGCTACTGACGTTGTCAATGCCTCCGCTAACTGTCGCTGCGATACCGCTGCTGGTGTTGTCAATGCCACCGCCCACCGTTGCCCCGAGTTCCCAACTTGTATTGTCTCGGCCACCGCCCACTGTTCCAAAATTTCCATAAACGCGATTGGGGTGCGGCAGTCCAGAGAACTCTACGGCACCTCCACCACTTACCGTTGATCCGTAGACGCTGGGAGGCATGTAATTGGCCGCTGAACCTCCTACCACATTCGGCGCACCGTTTGCTGACGAACCATAAGCTTCTGGCTCCAGTCGCAGGGCCCGCTGGCCGTTTGCCCAGAGCTCCAAGGGTTGTCGGTCTATTGTGCCAATGAAACTTGTGCCCGCAACGGTTCCTTTATTACCATTTAAGCTCCACGCGGCCGCGGCGGCTGTCGCGTTGGTCCAAACCAAGCTTGTTCCGTTGTACGACAACACCTCACCATTGGCCGGCGCGCCCGGCGTGTTCAGTTGCGAGGCGGAAACTGCGCTCGCTACGACGCGGTTTGCCGTTGTCGCGGTGGCGGCTTGAGCGGCGTTGGCGGAGAACAGCGCGTTGGGCGTGGGCGTGAGCGACTGGCGCGGTGTCAGAAAGGTGAATTCGCTGGAGGTGCCCGATGGGCGCAGGCTGACCTCCAACCACCAGGTCGTGCCGTTGAACACATTGCTTCCAAAATCGAGTCCGGTGGTGAACAGCCCGTTGCTGACGGTCACTGTCGGATAGGCCAGAACGACCGGCACCTGGGCGCCGTTTGTGGGCGCATCGAACAGCCTGAACTGAAAGTCGTACGTACCGTTGGCGGGCTGGCCGTTGTCGGTCAAGCGGCCTTGATATGTGAACGCTGTGGTCAGCGGGGCGGAGTGCGCAGCGCACAGCATCCAGTTGACGAAAGTGATGGAGAGAAGGACGGACTTTTTCATGATATTCCTCGTTGGTTCCTTCATTTTGAAATCCGCGCCCGAATCTGGCGCAAGCTCGACAAATGCTTAACAGAAATGGCAGGCACGCACAAGAAAACTCTCTGCAAGCGGAGCGCCGAAGTCCGGTTCGGCGTGTCGCGCTGCAGGCGGTCCGGAATCGCGCCGAACCGGACTTCAATGCTCCACTCATTCGCGTCGATTCGCGCCATTCACGGACGCTTCTTGTCCGTTCGTTGACACTCTCCGGTCCACCGTCTAGCCTCCGCCCGATGTCCAAGTTGCCATTCGAGTTGTTTCTCGCCGTGCGTTACCTGCGCCCGAAACGGACGTTCGTTTCAATCATCACCTTGATCTCCATCGTCGGCGTCATGTTGGGCGTGGCGGTGTTGATCGTCGTCATCAGCGTGATGAGCGGTTTCGACCGCCAGATGCGGGACAAAATTCTCGGGTTCAACGCGCACTTGCGAGTCCAACGCGAGGGACTGACGAGCGACTATCAGGCGATCATGAAGATCGTTGGGTCGAACGCGATGGTTAAAGCGGCCACTCCATTCGTCGTCGGACGGGTGATGATCATGACTCAGCCCGAGACGGGCAATTCGCTGGTGGAGGCCCCCTATTTGCGCGGCATCGTGCCGCGCCTGGAAAGGAACGTAAGCGCGCTGCTGTCGAGTGTGACAGCCGGGACGAACGATGTTTCCGGCAGGGGATTGCTGGTCGGCAACCGGCTGGCTCGGCGTCTGCGCCTGAGCGTGGGAGACCACCTGGCGGTCTATTCGCCCCAGGCATTTGAAGAGTGGGACCGGGAGCGAAAAAAAGGCAGCGAAGAAGCGCCGCTGGCAGCCGACTACGCGGTGCGGGGAATTTTTGAAGTCGGTTACTATGAGTTTGACGATCAGTTCGTCATCAGCTCGCTGGCCAACGCGCAGGATATCTACGGGTTGGAGGATCGGGTGCACGGGTTGCTGGTGATGTTGCGCGATCCGGAGAAGGCCTTTGAAGTGAAACGACAACTGGAGGAAGAGCTGGGGCCGGAGTGGGAACTGACGACCTGGATGGAGGACAATTCGGGCATTCTCGACGCCTTGCTGGTGGAGAAGAACGTGATGTAT
Organism: Haliangiales bacterium; assembly: GCA_035637175.1. Classification (GTDB taxonomy): domain Bacteria; phylum Verrucomicrobiota; class Verrucomicrobiia; order Limisphaerales; family AV2; genus AV2. The sequence goes on from DASPXS010000158.1 coordinate 3,067, forward strand.
TACCTGCTGTTTTTCATCGTGCTGGTCGCGGCGTTCGGCATCACCAGCGCGCTCATCACGTTCGTGGTGCAGAAGACGCGCGAGATCGGAATGCTCAAGGCGCTCGGCGGCACGAGCGGGCAGGTGATGTGGCTTTTCCTGAGCCAAAGCCTGATGGTCGGTGTGCTCGGTGTCGTCGCGGGCTACGGCCTCGGCATGCTGGCGGTGACGTATCGCAACGAGTTTTTGCATTTCATGCGGCGCGTGACCGGCTTCGAGCTGTTTCCGGCTTCCATCTACAATTTCACCGAACTGCCGGCGCTCATCGTGCCGCGCGACATCATCGTCATTTGCGGGGGATCGCTGCTGATCTGTCTGCTGGCGGGCCTGTTGCCGGCGTGGAACGCGGGCCGGCTGAAACCGGTGGAGGCGTTGCGGTATGAATGAGGGGAGCGGGGCGGGCGGCGAGGGCAGGGCAGGAACGATGCGATCTCAGGCGGACGGCGCCCTGTTGACCGCGCGGGAGATCGGCAAAACGTATTTCCTGGTCAAGCGCTCGCTCGAAGTGTTGCGCGGGGTGAACCTGGTTGTCGCGCGCGGCGATTTTCTGGCCGTGCGCGGCGCGTCGGGCGCGGGCAAAAGCACGCTGCTCCATCTGTTGGGCGGATTGGACGCGCCCACCACGGGTGAAATCTGGTTCGAGGGAAGGAATCTGGCGGCGCTTTCGGGTCTGGAACTGGCGCGGTTTCGCAATCGCAAAGTCGGCTTCGTTTTTCAAGCGTACCATCTGTTGCCGGAACTGAGCGCGCTGGAGAACGTTTGTCTGCCCGCCCGCATGGCGCGGATGGACGGGGCGCGGGCCGAAACGCGCGGACGCGAGTTGTTGCAGCGCGTCGGCCTGGCGGAACGAATGGACCATCGGCCTTACGAGCTTTCCGGGGGAGAGCAACAGCGGGTGGCCATCGCGCGCTCGCTGATCAACGAGCCGGCTTTGATCCTGGCGGACGAGCCGACGGGCAACCTGGATTCGCACAGCGGCGAGGACATCATCGAACTGCTCTGCGCCTTGCGCGCCGAACGACAGGCAACCCTGATCATCGCGACGCACGACGCCCGGGTGGCCGGGCGCGCCCCGCGGGTCATCGAACTCGCCGACGGACGGGTGAATACGGGTACGGAGTGATGGGGTGATGGAGAAATGGGGAAGTGGGGAGACGGGATAATGGGGTGATGGGAACACCGGAGCCTCGCGCTCAATACCCAATACCCCAATACCCCATCATCCCAATACCCCACCCTGACCCTGAGGCTCCAATGCCCATCCCCCATTTCTTCTGTTGCGCCCTGCCGGCGGCTTCCCTTAGTCTGGCGTGGTTTTTCACGGCATGAAAATTTATATTGACGGGAAGTATTACGACGAGGCCAACGCAAAAATCTCGGTGTTTGACCACGGGCTGCTTTACGGCGACGGCATATTTGAAGGCATTCGCGCTTATCACGGCCGCGTTTTCAGACTGAAGGAGCATATCGATCGGTTGTTCTGTTCCGCCAAGGCGATTCTGCTGGACGTGCCGATGCCGCACGAGGAGATCGTGCGGGCGGTGGTTGAGACCTGCCGTCACAACAATATTCGCGACGGTTATATTCGATTGCTGGTGACGCGCGGCGCGGGCACGCTCGGGTTGAATCCGAACCGGTGCAAAAACCCGGCCGTCATCATCATCGCCGACACCATCCAGCTTTATCCGCCGGAGCTTTACGAAAGAGGAATGGAGATCGTCACGGTGGCGACGACACGCAATTCGCACAGCGCGCTGAACCCGGCCATCAAATCGCTGAATTATCTGAACAACATTCTGGCCAAGATCGAGGCCAACAACGCCGGCTGCGAAGAGGCCGTCCTGTTGAACGCCGAGGGCTACGTGGCGGAGTGCACGGGCGACAACCTTTTCATCGTCAAACGCGGGCAGTTGTTGACGCCGCCGCTGTCGGCGGGCGCCCTTTACGGCATCACGCGCGGCGTGGTGATCGACCTCGCGAGCGCGGAGGGGCTGGCGGTCGCCGAGCCGAACCTCACGCGTTACGATTTGTTCAATGCGGACGAATGTTTCCTGACCGGCACGGGGGCGGAATTGATCCCGATCGTGAAGATCGACGCGCGGGTCATCGGCACGGGCAAGCCGGGACCCTTGACCCGCAAACTGGTGGACAAATACCGCGCCTTGACGAAGACTTCGGGTGAGCCGATATACGAGTAGCACTATGCTTTGCGACATCTGCAAACAGAACGTGGCCACGGTGCACCTGACCCAGATGGTGGAAGGGAAAACCAAGAAGGTGGACCTGTGCGAGGCCTGTTCGAAGGAGAAAGGCGTGGACGACCCGACCGGCTTTTCGCTGGCCGATCTGTTGCTCGGCCTGGGCGCGGCGCAGGAAATGGCGCAGGCCGCCGCCGGCTCGGATCTCAAATGTCCCGCCTGCGGTTTCACTCAAGCCGACTTCAAGAAGTCCGGCCGGCTGGGTTGCGCCGAATGTTACCGGACGTTTGCCGAGGGCCTGGAAGGGCTGCTCAAGTCCATGCACAAAGGGATCAAACACGCCGGCAAAGTCCCGCAGCAGTTGCAGCAACACAAGGATTACGTCGAAAAACTCAACCGATTACAAAAGCAGTTGGAAAAGGCCGTCAGCGACGAAGATTTCGAGCAGGCGGCCGTCCTGCGCGACGAAATCAAGCAGACCCGTGAAAAGTTCGACATTCCGACTGCGGGTTGAACCGTGAAAAACATCAACGAATTCCTGGCGCCGCCCTCGCAATCGTGCAAGCGCGAAGGGCCGCATGACCGCATCGTTTTGTCCAGCCGCGTCCGGTTGGCGCGTAACCTGAAGGGTTTTCCGTTTCCCGGCTGGGCGAAAAAGGCCGACCGCGTGAAAGCTCTCGAGGTGGTCCGCCCGGCGGTGGAAAGTCTGCCGCAAATGGCCGGCGCGTTTTCCGAGTCGATGGACAATCTCAGCGCGATGGACAAACAAATCCTGGTCGAGCGCCATTTGATCAGCCGCGAACACGCGGCCAAAGGGGTCGGCAGCGGATTGGTTCTCAACAAAGAGGAGACCCTCTGCGTGATGCTGAACGAGGAAGACCACCTGCGCATGCAGGCGTTGCGTCCGGGTTTGCAATTGCGCTCCGCCTGGCTGGCGATTGACCAGGTGGACAGCGCGCTGGAACGGCGGCTGGACTATGCCTTTTCGAACGACCTTGGCTATTTGACCGCGTGCCCCACCAATATCGGCACCGGCATCCGCGTCAGCGCGATGCTGCATTTGCCGGCGCTGGTTTTGTCCGAACAGATCAACCAGATCATTCAAGCGGTCAACAAACTCGGTCTGGCCGTGCGCGGTCTCTACGGCGAAGGGACCGAGGCGCTGGGCAACGTTTTCCAGGTCTCCAACCAGATGACCCTTGGAGAGGCCGAGACGGACATCGTGGAGCGGCTCAACAAGGTGCTGACCCAGCTCATCGAGCACGAGGAAAACGCGCGGGGAACGCTGCTGGAAAAGAAGCCGAAAATGGTCTTTAACCACATCGGTCGCGCCTACGGCATCCTGGCCAATGCCCACAGCATTTCCTCCAAGGAAACGATGAACCTGCTTTCGTTGATGCGGCTGGGGATTGATCTTGGGATGTTTGCCGGCGTTGAACGGTCGCTGGTGGACGAGTTGTTCATTGTGACTCAGCCGGCCCATTTACAGAAGCAGCTCTCGGAAAAACTCTCCGCGGAAGAGCGGGATCTGCTCCGGGCGGACATGATGCGGGAACGGTTGCGCCACGTCAGCCGGCCGGTCCCGTTGCCGCGACCGGAAGGCAGCAAGCCGGACAAGCCGTCCGCTTCCTAGACATTTCCCAGCCCTGGCGGGTGGGCGGCCGCCTCCGGAACCGTTGCGGTGGTTGAGGTTGAATTCCTTCGGTTTCGAAATTTTCCGTGCATTTTTTTGAAAAGTTGCTTAGATGCACCTGATTCTGCGATACGATGTTCGAAACAGGCATGGAATATGCGCAGTTTCGTTTTGCAACCGTGCGACAAGTCAGTCGCCCGGCGAGAGCGGGGCACTGGACAAATTCAGCCGCCCAACGCATGTTGAGCCACGAGAACTATGAGCGATGAAGCCATGAATAATTTTACGCCCCGGGCCCAGCAGGTGCTGGCTTTGGCGCGCAAAGAGGCCGACCGGTTTAATCACAATTTTGTCGGCACCGAGCATCTCCTGCTCGGCTTGATCAAGTTGGGACAGGGCGTTGCCGTCAATGTGCTGCAAAAGATGGGGCTCGACCTGGAAACCGTGCGGATGGAGGTCGAAAAGCAGGTGGGCACCGGTCCCGACCAGAAGATGATCGGCAACATCCCCTACACGCCGCGGGTGAAAAAAGTCCTGGCCCTCGCGGCGAAAGAGGCCAAAGCCTTGAATCACACGTACGTCGGCACCGAGCATATTCTGCTGGGCCTGCTGCGGGAAGGCGACGGCGTGGCCGCGCGCGTGCTCAAGAATCTTGATGTTGATATCGAACAGACGCGCCAGGAGATTTTGAAGGAACTCGATCCCAACTTCCAGGCCTCCGAAGATGCGCCCCCGGGTGAAGGCGTGGAGAAAGCGCCGGCGGAGAAGAAAGGCGAAGTCAAGACGCCCGCGCTCAAAGCGTTCGGCCGCGATCTGACGGAGATCGCCCGCAAAGGCGAGATGGACCCGGTCATCGGGCGGAAAAACGAAATCGAACGGGTGATTCAAATCCTTTGCCGCCGCACCAAGAACAACCCGGTTTTGCTCGGGGAAGCCGGCGTGGGCAAGACGGCCATCGTGGAAGGTCTGGCCCAGGAAATTGCCCGGGGCAATGTGCCCGAACTGTTGCGCGACAAACGCGTCATTACCCTGGACCTCGCGCTGATGGTCGCCGGCACCAAGTACCGCGGACAATTCGAGGAACGCATCAAGGCGGTCATGGATGAAATCCGTCGGGCCAAAAACATCATACTGTTCATCGACGAACTGCACACGATCGTGGGCGCCGGCTCGGCCGAAGGCACGATGGACGCCTCGAACATCATCAAGCCCGCTTTGAGCCGCGGCGAGATGCAGTGCATCGGCGCCACCACGCTGAACGAATATCGCAAATACATCGAGAAGGACGCGGCGCTCGAACGCCGGTTCCAGTCGGTCAAAGTGGAAGCGCCTTCGATCGATGAAGCCATCCTCATTCTGAAAGGACTCCGCCCGAAATACGAGGAACATCACAAGATCGATCTGACCGACCAGGCCCTGGAGATGGCGGTCCGGCTGTCCGACCGCTACATCACCGGTCGTTTCCTGCCGGACAAGGCCATCGACGTCATGGATGAGGCCGGCTCGCGCGCGCGCATTGGCGCGATGACCCGTCCGCCGGACGTGAAGCAACTCGAAGTGGAAATTGAAGAGATCAAGACGCGCAAGGAACGGGCGATCAAAGAGCAGGATTTTGAAGGCGCCGCGGCGATGCGCGACAAGGAAAAGCAGGCCAAGGAAAAGCTGGAGGCGGTGTTGAGCGCCTGGAAGGCCAATCGCGAAGAGAAACGCGTGAAAGTGGACGAAGACGACATCATGCACGTCGTCGCCAAATGGACCGGCATCCCGCTGAAGCGGATGGAGCAGGGCGAAGCGCAGAAGCTTCTGGCGATGGAAGAAGAGTTGTCGCGCGTGGTGGTCGGCCAGCGCGAGGCGGTGACGGCCTTGTGCAAGGCCTTGCGCCGGTCGCGGGCCGATTTGAAAGATCCCAAGCGTCCCATCGGCACCTTCGCTTTGCTGGGGCCGACCGGTGTCGGCAAAACGCTGCTGGCCAAATCCATGGCCGAACACATGTTCGGCGACGCCAAGTCGCTCATTCAGCTCGACATGAGCGAATACATGGAGAAGTTCACCGTGTCGCGGCTGGTGGGATCGCCGCCGGGCTATGTGGGTTACGAAGAAGGCGGACAGTTGACCGAGCAGGTGCGCCGCAAACCGTATTCGGTGATCCTGTTTGATGAAGTCGAAAAAGCGCATCCCGACGTCATGAACATGCTGTTGCAGATTCTGGAAGAGGGCAAGTTGACCGACAGCGTGGGTCGCACCGTGGATTTCCGGAACACAATTGTCCTGCTGACCTCCAACGTGGGGGCGGAGACCATTCGCAAACAGACGACCATCGGTTTTACCGCCGCCAGCGAGGAAGCCAGCTACGAGAAGATGAAGGAGAAAATCCTGGACGATGCCAAGAAAGCATTTCGGCCCGAATTCCTCAATCGCCTCGATGATGTGATTGTCTTCCGCGCGCTCAACAAGCCGGACCTGATCCAGATTCTGGACCTCGAAGTGAAGAAGGTCATGGAACGATTGAAACGGAAAAACATCCAGCTTCAGCTCGATGAGAAGGCGAAAGACTTCCTGGTGGAAAAAGGTTACGACCCGATCTACGGCGCGCGTCCCATGCGCCGCGCGGTCGAGCGCTATCTCGAGGATCCGCTGGCCGAGGAAATCCTCAAGGGCCATCTGCACGAAAACGAGCCGATCCAGGTCATGGTCGAAGGCGACAAACTGGTCTTCAAACAGACCGCCGCCGCGCAAGGGGCGCTTTCAAGTTGATCTATCTTTTGCGCGAAAATCCGTTGCCCGCCAATCTCGGCCCAGGATTTGTCCGAAGCACATTTGGAGCGCGCCGCCGTTGCGAGGTAAGGAAGATCACCGTCTCAACCCGTCCCTCTCCCCCCTCGGTATCCTTTTAGCGTTCCTGACAGCCTTGTAGTGCGCACGTGTAGTCCATCCAGCGGACTCCTCCGCAGCAGGTCTTGCTCAATGGGGCTGAAGTTTTGCCGGCCGGGCGCCTGCGCTCCCGCTGACGTTACAGGATAGGACTGGCCAAGCGGTCCGGCGATTGCTAAAAGACCAGCCAGATGATTGGTTTCGCGGGTAATCGGGCCCTCGGCTGGCTGGAAGGATTGGGACGGATCGCCTTGCTCGGCGTGGAAGTGGTGTGTTCGCTGTTTTCACAACGAGTGAATTGGCGCAACCTGACCTATCAACTCTATTTCATCGGCGTTAAATCACAGTCCGTCGTGCTGGTGACCGGCGCCTTCACCGGCATGGTATTGTGCGCCCAGACCTACTTTCAGTTTCACAAGGTGAAAATGGATACCGCAACCCTGGCCGTGGTGAGCGTCGCCATGGGCAGCGAACTGGGCCCGGTGCTGACGGCATTGATGGTCGCCGGACGCGTGGGCGCGGCGATGGCCGCCGAACTGGGGACAATGCGGGTGACGGAACAGATCGATGCGTTGCGTACTCTGGCCACTCATCCGGTGGATTATCTGGTTGTCCCGCGTCTGCTGGCGACGGTCACTGCGCTGCCGTTGCTGACCGCGGAATCCATTGCCGTGGGGATCCTGGCCGCCTATGCGGTGGGGACCACCTTGTTGGGCATCGACCACGCTTACGCCTGGCACAACATGCTGAAGTACACCCAGCCGCAGCATGTCCTGATGGGCGTCATCAAGGCGGTTGTCTTTGCCGCGGTGCTGGCGCTGATAAGCTGCTACAAGGGGATGCACTGCCGGGAAGGAGCAGAAGGCGTCGGCCGGGCCACGACCGAGGCGGTTGTTTACTCTTCCATCACGATCCTGATCAGCAATTTTTTTCTGACCCTGTTTTTGACCCGCCTGCTGGGAGCGTGATGATTGAAGTGCGGCAACTGAAAAAAAGTTTCGGATCGCAACGCGTGTTGGAAGGTGTTGATCTGCGGGTCCAAAAGGGCGAATCGGTGGTGATCATTGGCCGGAGCGGCGGCGGCAAGAGCATTTTGTTGAAGCACCTGATCGGATTGCTCAGCCCCGAAGAGGGCGACGTGCTCATCGAGGGGGAAAGCATCGCGCGGATGAGCGAGCGGCCGTTGCTGGGCGTGCGGCGTAAATTCGGAATGTTGTTCCAAGGCGCGGCCCTGTTTGATTCGTTGACGGTCGCGGAGAATGTCGGGTTCGCGTTGCGGCGGGAAGGGAAATTAACGGAAAATGAAATTGCCGGCAAAGTGGGTGAAACATTGGAAATGGTGGACCTGGGCGGCACGCAGGACAAAAAACCCGCCGAATTGTCCGGCGGCATGCGCAAACGGGTCGGCCTGGCGCGCGCGATCATCTATCAGCCGCAAATCGTGCTCTACGATGAACCGACGACCGGGCTGGACCCCATCGTGGCGGACAGCATCGACCAGCTCATCGTGCGGATCCGGGAACGGTTGGCGGTGACCACCGTGGCCGTGACGCACGACATGCGCAGCGCGCGACGGATCGGCCAGCGCATCCTGATGCTGCATCAGGGACGCATTCATTTCAGCGGCACGCCGGACGAAATCTTTCAGTCGAAAGACCCGGTCGTCTATCGTTTTGTGAACGGCATTTCCGATCCAAAGGAATCGAATTTTTGATATGAGCCAGAAACGATTGGAATGGAAAGTCGGCGCGTTCGTCGTCGTCTGCCTGGTGTTGCTCGGCGTGCTGGTGCTGAATTTCAGCAAAGGGCTGACGATCTTCACGTCCACTTACGTGCTGCGCCTCAGGACCACCAACGTCGGCGGCATCAAGCGGGAGGCCGCCGTTTTGATGGCCGGCGTCCCGGTCGGCAACGTGACCGGCGCCGAGTTGTCGCCGGCCGGCACGAACGTGACCGTGTTTTTGAAAATCCTGAAGCGCTACCGGATTCATCGCGACGCCGTGTTTACCATCGACGCGCTGGGTTTCCTGGGCGATCAATACGTGGCCATCATCCCCGGACGCAACGAGGCGCCGGTGTTGAATGACGGCGACGAAGTTGTCTGTCGCGAACCGTTCAATCTGCAGGAAGTGGCCCGCTCGGCGCTCGGGTTCATTCAGCGGATCGACGACACGGCGAAGAAACTGGACGGCGCGCTGACCCGCGTGGAACTGCACGTCTTGAACGAGGAAACGCTGACCAACCTGTCCGCGGCCATCACGAACTTTCGCCAGGTCTCCGAGCGCGCGCGAGAGACGGTGGACAATATCGGCAGGGTGGTCCAGTCCAACACGTCCCCGGTGAGCGCGACCACCAGCAATCTGGCCGTGTTTTCACAACAACTCAATGACCTGGCCGCGAATCTCCAACAGGTGTTGACGACCAACCGGTCGGATTTGGCCGCGGCCGTAAAAAACATTGAATCATCCAGCGAGATGATGAAGAGTCTGTTGTCGGATCTTCAGGCGGGCAAGGGCCTGGCCGGCAGTTTGATGAAGAACGAGGAACTGTCGTCCGGAGTGTCGCAGTTGGTCAGCAACCTGACCGTGCTGAGCAGCAACCTGAACCGCCACGGTTTGTTGTGGAAACCAAAGAAAACTGAGACAAGACCGCCGTCGCCGCTGTATCCCGGCCGCGACCCGCGGCGATGAGAGTATGGCCGTTTGGGTATTGCGCATTTTGTTTCTGGTGCTGTCCACGCTGGGCGGCTACGCGGTCAGCCAGGTGCGCCCGGAGTTGATCAATAACGGTTCCTGGGGCGCGCTGGTCGGTTTTGGGTTTGGCGGCCTGCTGGTCGCCATTGACGAACTGATCAAGGGCTTTTCCCTGCGCGCTTTTTCGGCCGCCTCGTTCGGGCTGCTGCTCGGCTCGTTGATCGCGCTGTTGGTGGACAAATCCGGTTTGTTCGTTTATGCGGACGACAAGCCGGTCCGCTGGCTCATCCGCCTTTGTATCTTTCTCGGCTTCGGTTATATCGGCATGATCCTGGCCATGCGGAGCAACAAAGAGGATTTTTACCTGATTATTCCCTTCGTCCGCTTCGCTTCGCAGAGCAAGCCCGAGAACCTCCTCCTGCTCGACACCAGCGTCATCATTGATGGTCGCATCGCCGATCTGATCGAGGGAAGTTTTCTGGAAGGAACCATCGTGGTGCCCCGCTTTGTCTTGAGAGAACTCCAGTTCATCGCGGATGCCAGCGACCCGATCCGCCGCGCCCGCGGTCGGCGGGGTCTGGAAACGCTCAGCCGCGTTCAGCGGATCAGCCGCAACGAAGTTAAAATTCACGAAGCCGATTTCCCGGAAGACAACGAAGTGGACGCCAAGTTGATCAAACTGGCGCGCGCTCTGGGGGCCAAACTGTTCACCAACGACTACAACCTCGGCAAAATTGCCGAACTGCAGTCCGTTCCCCACGTCAATATCCATGAACTGGCCAGGGCGCTGAAACCGGCGATTCTCCCGGGCGAATCTTTCAGCCTGAAGATTGTCCGCGAAGGGAAGGACAAAGGCCAGGGCGTCGGTTATCTCAACGACGGCACGATGGTGGTGGTGAACAACGCCCACAGTTTCATTGGCCAACAGATAGAAATTCAGGTCCAGAGCCTGGTGCAAACCGGCGCGGGCGTTCTGGTCTTTGCCGACGTTAAAACACCGGTCGCCGCTTGATCTGACGACCCGCCCGCCTCACCGACACTCGCATGCAACTCGTGACCGTCTTCCGCAGTTTCAGCCCGGCAGAAGCGCAACTGATTCGCTCGCGCCTCGACGCGGCCAACATCCCCGCCGAAGTCATGAATGAACTGGCCGCGCTGAGCATGGATGGCTATTCGATGGCCACCGGCGGCATCCTGGTGCAGGTTCCCGACGACTTTGCCGCGGAAGCCAGGGCGTTGATCGAGTCGGCCAACGCGTCTCCCGATGAGCCCCCGACGGAATAAGGCCCTGCTTGCGCTGCAACGCCAATTGCCCGCCGGCGAATTGCGGTTCGACAGCGAGACGCTCCGGAGTCATTCGGGCGATAAATGGTTTGCCACCGTTCTGCCGGATGCGGTGGCCTTGCCGCGCAGCACGCATTCGGTCGCGACCATCCTCCGTTTCGCTCAGCGGCACAACCTCCCGGTGACGGCGCGCGGCGCGGGCCACGGTTATGTGGGTGGCTGCGTGCCGTCACGCGGCGGCATCGCGCTCTCGCTGATCCGGATGAACCGCATCAAGGAAATCAATGCCCTGGATTTTGTTGCGGTCGCGCAGGCGGGGGTCATCACGCAGCAGCTCCAGAACGCTGTCGAGCGACAAGGCCTTTACTATCCGCCCGACCCGGCCAGCCGCGCCGATTGCAGCGTCGGCGGCAACATCGCCACCAACGCCGGCGGTCCGCGCTGCCTGAAATACGGCGTGACCCGCGACTACGTGCTCGGCGTTGAAGTGGTGCTGGCCGACGGTTCGGTGGTCCGCCTCGGCAGCCGCACCCATAAAAACAAGACCGGGTTCGATCTGGCGCGTTTGTTCGTGGGTTCGGAGGGGCTGCTTGGCGTCGTCACCGAAGCAACGTTGAAGCTGCTGCCGCTCCCGCCGTTTCGCGCGTGTCTGGGCGTCGGATTTGGTTCGATGAAAGACGCCGCGCGGGCGATTCGCGCGATTTTTGCCGCCGGCATTCTGCCCAGCGCCCTGGAGGTTGCCGATGCCTTCACCCTCGCCGCCGCGCAGAAACGCACCGGCAGCAAAATTCTGGCCGGCTGCCGCGCGCACATCATCGCCGAACTGGATGGCCAGGAGCGGTCGGTGCGCGCCGAACTCAGGCAGTTGGAACAAATCGTCCAGGCAGTCCAACCGGAGTTCGTCCGGCGGGGTTACGGCGCGGCGGACTGCGAAAGATTCTGGCAACTGCGCCGCGAATTTTCCTACGCCTTGCGCGACACCGGCCTGACCAAGCTGAACGAGGACATTACGGTGCCGCGGGGACGGTTGGAGGACCTGTTTCGCTTCGCCGAATGGCTGCAAAAGAAGCATCGCCTGCCCGTGGCCTGTTTCGGCCATGCGGGAGACGGCAACATCCACGTCAACCTGATGCTGGATAAAACGCAGCCGGGCGCGGTGAAACGGAGCCAGGCCGCCCTCGATGATCTGTTTGGGCAAGTGCTCGCGTGGGGCGGCGTCATCACCGGAGAACACGGCATCGGCCTGGCCAAGAAACGCTGGTGGCCGCAAGCGGCGGCGAAGGAAGTCCGCGCGTTGCATCGCGCCATCAAATCGGCGCTCGATCCAAAAGGCATTCTGAATCCGGGCAAGTTCGTGTAGCCGCCGGTCGGCTACTACGACATCACAGTTGCCCAAGGACCTTAATGATGCTGACTCGCAAAGGACAGGATCTCCTCGGCCTGGTCGCCTTGATGGTAATGCTCGCAGCAGGCGGCGCCTTGGCGGTGATTCGAATCGGTGTCAGCCAACAGCCCGTTGATCCCACGCTGAACGCCAGTCCGTTGGGTTACACGTTCAGCCTCGCGCTTTTTGCCCTGCCGTGCGCTGTTTTTGGCGTTTGGGTGTGGCGAAGTCATCGAACGGAGGAGCAACGGCGCGCTTGCCTCATCACGCTCGCACTTCTTATCCCTGTGGGGTTCATTCTCGACCTGTTATTCGGGCGCACCTTTTTGAGATTTCCCAACTCCAAGGCCACTCTGGGCATTCTGGTGACGGCCTACGACCTGCGCAGCGGTTGGCATGGCCTCTGGGGCCCCGGGTGGGAGCCGTTCCTCCCATTGGAAGAGTTTGCTTTTTACGCCCTGGGCTTCGCGGCGATTCTCCTTACCTACGTCTGGGCTGATGAGATTCTATTTCCCACCAGCAAAGTGGACGACCGCCAGCGTACGCCGCGAGTGTTTCGCGGCTGGAAGGCCACGCTGCTTTTCTGGCTGACGGTGGGTGCCGTGTTGTTCGGCGTTGCCTGGCTCATCCGCCGCGCCGTGCCGAGCCAGAGCGGAACCGCATTCCCTGGCTATTTCCTGTTCCTCCTGGCAGGGAGTATTGTGCCGAGCCTGTTCTGCTCGCGTCTGGCGTTTCAGTTCATCAACTGGCGCGCGCTCACCATGAGTTGGCTTTTCATCCTGGCGATCAGCCAATTCTGGGAAGCCTCCCTGGGAGTTCCTTATGGCTGGTGGACTTACCAGCCCGATCAGATGATGGGCCTATTCCTCAAGCCGCACTGCGACCTGCCGATAGAGGCGGTGCTGGTCTGGACGCTCGGGTCATGGACCACGGTCATCATCTACGAAACGGTTCTCACCGCCCTGCACGCAGGGCGGAAAGGATGGGGTCTGTTCGGCGTGGTTCGGGCTGCGGAATCGGACTTGGAAACGGTGAAGCGCAAGCATCTGCTGGCCAGAAGACAGGAATGAAGCTTCGGGCAAATTCCGTTCGATACGCCGTTGGAGCGCCCCGGTTAGTTAGCGGTGTATTGAATTTGTTCAAAGATGAAGAACTCAATCGCAAAGTTTCCCTCACTGTAGAATAGATTACCAACGAGGGAGGAGGCACTGGTTTCATTTCGCCCTGCGCCCGGATTGCGACTCCGACTTCCACACGTCTGGCGCCGGGTCTTGTCGAAAACGAGCAGGACGACGGGTGCGGGGTCGGTCATCGGTCGCCAGGCGGAAATCCACCTGTTTCTTGAACGTGTCCACCTTGGCGACCTGCACGGTGACATTGTCGCCCAGGCGGATCACGCGGCGGAAGCGGCGCCCGACGAGATGGCTGCGCGCGGCGTCGAAGACGTAGAAGTCATCCTCCACGGTGGACAAGGGCACAAGTCCGCTCACGGCCAGGCCAGGCACGTCCACAAAGAAGCCGAAGTTGCGGACATCCGTCACCAGCGCGGGATACCGCTCCGGCCGGCCCGACTGAAGTTGGCCATTGAGAAACGCGAAGAGCTTTACGTCCTTGCTGTCGCGCTCGGCGTCGGCGGAATTGCGTTCCGTGGTGGAGATGTGGTCGGCGACTTTTTTAAGCTCGGAGGATGAGCCGGGTTTCCGGTCGAACAGGGCGCGATGCACCACGAGATCCGCGTAGCGGCGGATGGGCGAGGTGAAGTGCGTGTATTTTTTCTTGGCCAGACCGTAGTGGCCGAGCGGTTCGACGGCGTAACGGGCGCGCATGAGGGATTTGAGGAAACCGATCTTGAGCGCCGGACCGATGGGCAGGCTGTCGAGCTTGTGCAGGAACCGCTGGACCTCCGGGCGATGCCGGAGATTGCCGCACGGCACGTTATGGCTGAGAACGTCTTCACGATATTCCCGCAGGCGCGCCTCGTCCGGCTCTTCATGGACGCGATACACCGCCGGGCGGCACTGGCTCATCAGGCGCGCGGCGACGGCTTCATTGGCCAGCAGCATGAATTCCTCAATCAACTGATGCGACACATCGTTCTCGACCTTCTCAATGCGCGCCACGCGACCGCGTTCGTCCAGCCGGATTTTCATTTCCGGGAAATCCAGTTCGAGTGAACCGGCCTTGAACCGCGCCCGCCGGATGCGCTGGGCCAGTTCGTGAGCCTGATGGAGCATCTGTTCGATGGGGCAGGAGGGCTTGCGTTGAAGGATCGCGAACGCTTCCGGGTAGGCGAACCGACGCTGTGAATGGATCACGGCGGAATAAAACTTCGCGCTCAGCACACACCCATCATTCGATAAGAGAAACTCGACGCACTTGGTCAGCCGATCCACACCCGGCTTGAGCGAGCACAGTTCGTTGCTCAACGCCTCCGGCAGCATGGGGATGACACGGTCCGCGAGGTAGGTCGAGTTGCCGCGCTTGCGGGCCTCGGTGTCGAGCGCCGTGCCGGGCGTCACGTAATGCGACACGTCCGCGATGTGAACCCACAGCCGCCATTGGTCGGAACCCGCCCGCTCCAGGCAGATCGCGTCGTCAAAATCTTTCGCGTCGTCGGGATCAATCGTGATAACCCGGTGAGGGCGGCAATCCACGCGATCGTGCAGGTCTCGCGGCTGAATGTCCGTTCCGAATGAACGCGCCTCGTGCAGGACGTTCTTCGGGAAATGCAGCGGCAGGTCGTATTGGCGCAGGACCGAGAGCATGTCCACGCCTTCGGCGTCCGGCGGGCCCAGAACTTCGATGATTTCGCCTTCGGGATTCGTGTGGCGCGACTGCCATTCGCGCAACTCGACCACCACCTTCTCGCCGATGCGCGCGGGCCGGCCCAGGTCGCGCGGCGCCGGCACATAAACGTCGTGCGGAATGCGGGGATCGTCGGGAATCACATAGAGGAACTGTCGGCTGCTTTGCAACGTGCCGACGATTTGCGTGCGGCGGCGTTCGAGGATGCGAACCACCGCGCCGGTGGCGGGCGCGGGCGCGTCCGGGCGCAGCCCCTTGGGCTGCACGTCGCGCCGCACGAGCACGCGGTCTTCGTGCAAGGCCGTGCCCGTGGCGCTCTCGGGGATCATGATTTCCTTCAGCCCCGAATCATCCGGATGGAGGAAGCCCTTGCCCTGGCGGTTCATGCGAATCCGTCCGGGAATCAAGTCCGCTTCGCGTGGTTGAATGTAGCGATTTCCCTTGATGCGTGCGACGCGCCCGGTCTGCTCGAGTTCGCGCAACACCCGCTGCAATTCCTGCTGGCGCTGCGGCGGCAGGCGAAGTTGCCGCAGCAGTTCCGGCACGTTCGCCGGGATGTAATCCTTTCGCGCCAGCAACCCGACCAGATGTTCGGTGATGTCTTTCATCGGAATTCTGGGCGCGCTGGAAGTGCGTTTCCGGGGCGACGCGACGTGTCGCCCGCAGCAAAAGAGGGCGGCGACAGCGCCGCGCCAAGAAGGGCCGTCAGCACGGCGGCGCTGGTCGTTTCATAGCGAGCCATCATGGCCGGGATTCCTTTCGTCTTGAGTCTTGCTTCACGCGTTCTTGCTGTGCCGGCACTTCATGGCGCGACGGCAGGGCAACGAGCGTCACGCCGGGATTCCGTTCGGCGAAAAAGTTGCACGACCATTCTTCGAGAAAAAGAATTGCGGTCTGGCCGGCAACATCGCTCGCGAGACGCGCTCCCGAAGGCAGCATGGTTTCGTCCACCGCCCCGGCTGCCACCCAGCGGAGCAATTTCCAGGGGCCGGGTTCAAGCCGCGATTCCGCGCCGTATTCGGTCTGCAAGCGGTATTGCACCACCTCGAATTGCAGCGGGCCAACCGCGGCCAGGAGGGGGACACGCCGCGTGGCATGGCGAAGGAGGAACGATTGCACCACCCCCTCCTGGAGCAGTTGATCAAGGCCTTCGCGGAACCGTTTGAACTGCGCCGTGCTCGCGCTGTGAATCCAGGCAAAACTCTCCGGCGCAAACCGGGGAATCTCGTCGAACACGAGCGTCGGGTCTTCCGCGAGCGTATCGCCGATGCGGAAATCCGAATGGCCGACCAGCCCCACCACATCTCCGGCGAAGGCTTCATCCACTGTCTCGCGCTCGCGACCGAAAAGTTTGTGCGAACTGGACAACCGCACCTTCTTTCCGGTGCGCGTGTGGATCACGGTCATGTCGCGCGCAAACCGCCCGGAGCAGATACGGACGAACGCGAGGCGGTCGCGGTGATTCGGATCCATATTCGCCTGTATCTTGAAGATGAAGCCGGAAAAGCCCGGCTGCTGCGGCTCAACCATTTTCCCATTCACCGTGCGGGCCTTGGGTGGCGGCGCAAGTTCGAGAAAGGCATCCAGCAACAGTTGCACGCCGAAGTTGTTGACGGCGCTGCCAAAAAAGACCGGAGTCAATTTTTCCTCCAGCACGGCGCGTTGATCGAACGCCGCGCCCGCCCCCTCCAACATGGCCAGTTCATCAACAACGCGCTGGTAAACGTCCGTTGCCATCGCGTCGCGGACGATGGGGTCGGCAAGGTCATGCACCGAAACCGGCGCGCGAAACGCGCCGCCCGGCACGCGCTCAAAGAAATGCACCTGCTTGAAACGTCGATCATACACGCCGCGAAAATCCTGTCCGTCGCCCAGCGGCCAATTGATGGGATAAGCGTGCAAGCCCAGCACGCGCTCCAATTCATCCAGCAGTGCGAGCGGGTCACGCGCGGGACGGTCGAGCTTGTTCATGAAGGTGAATATGGGAACGCCCCGCTGGCGGCAGACTTCAAAGAGCTTGCGCGTCTGGCTTTCGATGCCTTTGCCTGCGTCAATCACCATCACCGCCGCGTCCACCGCCGTGAGCACGCGATACGTGTCCTCGGAAAAATCCTTGTGCCCGGGCGTGTCGAGCAGGTTGACGCCGTAGCCGCGATACTCGAATTGCAACACCGTCGAGCTGACGGAAATGCCGCGCTTCTTCTCCAATTCCATCCAGTCGCTGGTGGTGGCGCGCTGGTGCTTGCGCGCCGCGACCGAACCGGCCAGTTGCACCGCGCCTCCGTAGAGAAGGAACTTCTCCGTCAGCGTGGTCTTGCCGGCGTCCGGGTGCGAGATGATCGCAAACGTCCGCCGGCGGTTTGTTTCTGCTTCAAAATTCATTTGTCCAACCGAGTCATTGTTGTCCCCGGAACCCCCCACAAATCATTGTCTGAGAGGTTCAAGATAGGCGGAGGCCCGCGAGAAGACACCGCCGAAGCGCGGAGGAGGCCGGTGCAAGTCCGTGCGAAGCGCCGGGGAGAGGAACGCCCGCAACTGCCTGACCCGGCGATGGGCGGAGAATTATGGTGGAGTCAGACCGCAAGCGCTCCCAACGCCGTCCACCCACGGGACGCGCCGCGCTCGCACAGGTGCTGTTACCGTCAAGAATCTCACACCGGGGAGGACAATATCAATTATCAGGCCAGTGGCAAGCGGCAATTATTTCGGCGCGGTCGAGGATGAGGGTGAGTTCAAGAATCGTCGCAAGAGCGGTAGCCGCCGAGGTTACGAGGCGGAAGTGTTTTTCGTGCCAAAATCCGCCTCCTTACCTCGGCGGCTACCATTCTTGAACGCGCCCTGGGTCGAGGATGGCAGCCAATTCAACGAGACAGGAATGCTCGCCACTTTTGGTCAAATTGACCAAAAGACATCAGGCACGCGGCCATTCGACGGCTTTGGCCACCGGGAAATGACTCTGGACGCCGGTTTCGGCGGGGCGCAAACGCGATTCGTTCAGGCGCGCATCCCAGCCAGCCAACCGCTTTGCCCACCTGATGAATCGGGCCCTATGAAACGCATTCATCCGGTCTATTAACAAATAGTCGGCCGCGGTTGGCACACTGGCTTTATGGCGAACTGGACGCCGCTCACGCCCCCGCCGCGCTGCCCTTTGCCGCCAACTTCGGCCTTGGGTCCGACCAGTGCGCGTGCGTCAGCGGTTTGGTTTTGTGATTTTGAGTCTGCAGGGTAACGCCATCACTCTCTCCCGCGGGCTTTGGGAACGCGGCGTTCGCGATGCGGGAACATTGCGGCAGGAAATCAGTCGCAATCGGGGCAGGAAGACCTTCAGCTTTGGTGTCGTCTTTCCTTACTCCTCGCACCACTTTCTGCTTCGCCAATGGCTCAAATCGGCGGAGATTGATCCCGATGCCGACGTGCGCGTCGTCGTGGTTCCACCCGCGCAGATGTTTCCCAATTTGCAACTCGGCTACCTCGACGGCTACTGCGTCGGCGAACCCTGGACGGCCGTGGCGGTCCATGCCGGCGCCGGCGTGTGCGTCGCGACCAGTCAGGACCTTGCGCCGCTCCACCCGGAAAAAGTCCTGATGGTTCGCCGCGCCTTTGCGGAGGAACGCGCCGACGAACATGAGCGCCTGATGGCCGCCTTGATGGAAGCCTGCGCGTATTGTGATCGACCGGAAAATCGCGTGCGTATCAGCGACTGCCTCGCCCGGCCCCAATATATCGACGCGCCGGCTGACTGCGTGAGAGCCGGGTTGGCGGGCCCGTTCAAGCCGGGCGACGGCCGGGTTCTCTCCGTTTTCGGCATGAGCATCTTCCACCGGCACCACGCCAACGACCCGACCGACGGGAAGGCCGCCTGGATCATCGAGCATCTTTATGAATTGCTGGAAAGCGGCGCAACGATGTTTCCCTCTTTTGCGCGGGTGCCCGTTCTGAAAAATGTCTTCCGGCGGGACGTTTTCGAGCGGGCCAGATGTGTGATCGCCAACGAACTCAACTTGAGCGAATTCAACAAGGATCTCGCGCAAGCAAAACCGATCAGCGAACGGCGGGAAATCAGGTCTTAGAGCGCGTCTTAAAACTCGCAGCGCGGTGAAGCCGCAACCCGAGACTCTCCCTCTCCTCCACGCAATGGAGGAGAGGGCTGGGGAGAGGAGGGGCGTTGCTCTTTGTAAATTGGGACGCCCCTCTCCTCGGTCCTCTCCCCACTCCTCCGTCGTGGGGAGAGGAAGAGGAAGCGCACGCGGAAAGAAATCGTCGCAGCTTGCGACGATTTCGAGGGACGATCGCCGGCAGTTTCACGGCCATGAAAGAAAAAGCGGCGCGAGCATGGGGTCCGCGCCGCCCGGTTCTTCCGGCGGCCTGTCCGCTGCTCGCGGCGCGGGCTTACACGTCGTAATAGAGGAAGAACTCGTAGGGATGAGGGCGCAGGCGGAGGGCGTCGGCTTCCTTGCGTTTGTGGCTGATCCACATGTCGAGGAAATCGCTCGTGAAGACGTCGCCCTTGAGGAGGAAGGCGTGGTCTTTCTCCAGGTGATCGAGCGCCTCGGGCAGACTGCCGCAAATCTGCGGCACC